>CAZDGR010000035.1:0-18924 GCA_964504845.1 uncultured Rhizobium sp.
GCCTCGTACGGACGCCGCTCGACCTCCCGGAAACCGCGGGTGCGGGAGCCTTCGTCGCGATGGGGAGCGGTCATGCCGGCGATCCTATCGTACCCCCTCTCCCACCGGGAGAGGGCCGACCGGCTTCTCGCCCTTCACCGTGACGCGGAAGCCCGAGCGGGTCTTCGGCCAGTAGTCCCACATGGCGCGATGCTGGACGCAGCGGTTGTCCCAGAAGGCCATCGAGTTCTTCCGCCAGCGGAAGCGGCACTGCCAGAGCGGGCTCTCGGCGTGGGCGAGCAGGAAGGCGAGCAGCGCGTCGCCCTCCTCGCGCGGCAGGCCCAGGATCCGCGTGGTGAAGATGCGGTTGACGTAGAGCGCCTTCCGGCCGGTCACCGGATGGGTACGGACCACAGGGTGCTCGGACCGCGGATAGGTGGCCTTGTCCTCGATGCCGAAATTCGCATAGGCGCCGCGATAGACGTTCTCGCCGTCATGCACCGCCTGGAGCCCGTCGAGATAGGCCTTCATCCGCTCGGAGAGCGCGTCGTAGGCCGCGTACATGCTGGCGAACAGCGTGTCGCCGCCTTCCTCCGGGCACTCGGCGATGCGCAGGATGCTGCCCATCGGCGGCTCGGCGTCGCAGCTGACGTCGCTGTGCCAGTCCTCGCCGTTGGCGCGCCTGGAGTCGCGGTCGGCACGGATGATCATCAGCTCCGGAAGGCCATCGACATGCGGGGCCGCCGGATGGAGATGAAGGTCGCCGAACAGCCGGCCGAAGGCGATGTGCTGCGCCGGCGCCAGGTCCTGCCCGCGGAAGAAGATCACGAGGTTCTCGGCGAGCGCGCGGCCGATCTCCTCGACCTGCGCCGGCGCCAGCGGCCGAGTGAGGTCGACGCCGCCGATCTCGGCGCCGACGATCGGCGTCAGCTTCTCGACCCGGATCGCCCGATAAGGCTCTGCCGCTTCGACGACGTGGCGGACCTGAAGCCCGCCGGAGCGGTAGGCGGTCATGGGATCAGATGTCGTCCAGCGGCCACACCGGCCGCGAGACCTTCCTGTAGGGGAAGCGCTTGATGTCGATGGTGGTGAGGCCGCCGGAATCGACGTCGATCGAGCGGCTGCCGATCGGGTCGAAGGCGGCGTGGTGGCCCTGCATGCACTTCACCACCAGCACCGACTTGTCGGTCGGCTCGATGCCGAAGATGCGGAACTGCTCCAGGTCGTAGATGCCCTTGTTGAGCGTCGAGAGGATGACCTGGATGCCCTTGATGTCGACCGCCGCGCTTTCGCCGAAGCTGCCGCGCGTGCCGGTGCCGTAGGGCCCCTTGTAGACGAAGTTGCCGTCGGAGAGCGCGGTCACCTTGGCCTCGACCTCGATCGGGCCGCCGCCGAAATCCGGATCGTGCTTGCCGCCCAAGGTGAGCTTCACCGTGGACCCGACGCCGGCGGCGCGCGCCTTCCGTGCCGACTCGGGATCGTACATCGCCGCCAGCGCCGCGTTCTTGATCCCGGCTTCCAGCAGCGCCTTCAGGATCGAGGTCGAGTCGCCATAGGCGCCGCCGCCGGGCGCGTCGCCATAGTCGCCCACGATCAGCGGCTTTTCGCCGACAGTGACTCGGCGCGCGATCGCGATGGCCTCGTCCACCGGCATCACCTTCTCGGTCTGGGTGTGCCGGTTCTGCCAGCCGAACTCCATCAGCGCCTCGGCCAGCGCCTGGTAGCGGGGATGGTCGCCGTCGCCGGTGACCGCGACCGAGGGGCCGACCTCGGCGAAGTCGGATCGGGAGAATCCCGAATGGACGCTGATGCAGAGCACGCCGTTCTCGGTCCTCTCGATCTCGGATGCGCGCCTCAAGGCCTCGATCATCGGGCCGTGGCCGGTGTAGGTGCGCGCCGAGTCGAAGGCGTTCAGCGCCGCGCGGCGGGCGAGATAGACCCGCGGCCGCACCTCGCCCTTCATCGCGCGGTCGAGGATCGCCGAGGCGCGAAGCGCGGTCTCGTACTGGTCGACATGCGGGCTGGTGCGGAACGCGGTGATGATGTTGGCATGCAGCGCCATCGTCCGCGTCACGTTGGAATGCGGATCGAGGGTGACGGCGACCGGAATCTCCTTGCCGACGATCGCGCGGGTGCGCTTCAGGATCTCGCCCTCGGCGTCGTCGTGCGATTGCGTGACCATCGAGCCGTGGAGCGCGAGGGCCACGCCGTCGAGCCTGCCGGCGCGGCGGAGCCCCTCCTCCAGGTGGCCCAAGAAGAACTCGAAGGCGTCGTCGGCGACCGCGCCGCCGGGCGTGGCGAAGGTGCAGACCGGGTGATGGATCTCCCAGCCGTACTTTTCCGCCGCATCGAGAAAGCCGCCCATCTCGAGGCGCACGCCCTTGTACTTGGCGCGGATCTCGTCGCCGAGAGCGAATTGCTGCGCCTTGAAATGCGCCAGCGTCGTCGGCAGGCGGTTGAAGGCGTGGGTCTCGTGCTTGATCGAGGCGGCAAGGACGCGCTTGGACATCAGGAGTACGTCGCCTCCAGCTTCGCCTTGCCGGCGCTGGCGCGGACCTCGGCGGCGGAGGCCGCGAGGTCGCGGAGATAGTCGGGGCGCGCGTCCTTGTGCAGCAGCGACATCATCAGGTGCAGGCCCGGCGGATCCTTCAGCATGCCGGGGACCCAGCCGCGGCCGGCCATGCCCTCGGCGACGCGGGCCATGTCGAGGTCGGCGGCGCCAAAGCCCAGCAAGGTCAGGTGCGGCTTGCCGAAGACGCGGAAGCCCGGGATCGCCTCGATGCCAGCGATGTAGGCGTCCCGCATCGTCATCAGCTCGCGCGCGATCCGGCGGTAGCCGTCGCGCCCCAGGGTCTGCATCAAGGCCCAGGCCGCGGCGACCGCGCCGCCGGCGCGCGTGCCGGTCAGGGTCTCGGTGACGAAGCGGCCGTTCGGCCACTCGTCGATCGAGAAGGTCTGGCCGGCCTTCCTGGCTTCGTCGCGATAGAAGACGGTCGAGGCCGGCTTCGGCGCGAAGCCGAACTTGTGGAGGTCGGCCGAGAGCGACGACACCTGCTTCACCGCGAAGTCGAAGGCGGGCACCGGCCAGCCCTCGTCGCGCACGAACGGCGCCACGTAGCCGCCGACGCAGGCGTCGACATGGAGCCAGAGGTTCCTCGAGCCCGCGACCTCGCCGAGGGCCTCGATCGGATCGATCGCGCCGTAGGGGAAGCACGGCGCCGAGCCCACGATCATGATCGTGTCCTTGTCGGCCGCAGCCGCCATCGCCTTCGGGTCGGCGAGGAAGTCCTTGGTCACGGGCACGCGCCGGACCTCGAGGTCCATCAGCAGCGCCGCCTTGTTGAAGGCCGGATGCGCGCTGGACGGCAGCACGAGATTGCCGCGATGCGCCCTGTCGCCGCGCTGCGCCCTTGCGAAATCGCGTGCCGCCTTCACCGCCATCAGGATGCTTTCGCTGCCGCCGGTCGTCATGTTGCCGACGGCGCCCTCGGGCGCGTGGAAGAGGTCGAGCGCCATGCGCGCGACCTCGTCCTCCATGCGCTTCAGGCTGCCGAAGGCGCGCTTGGCGCCGAGCGCATTCTCGGTGAAGTAGGCGTTGAAGGCCTCCTTGCCGACCTCCGCCGCTTCCTCGGTGGCCTTGAACACGTAGAGCGGCACGCGGCCCCGCTTCCAGTCGGCATCGCCGGCAGCGAAGCCCTTGAGCTGGGCCATGACCTCGGCCCGCGGACGACCGGTCTCGGGGAATTTCATCGGAAAGCTCCGGAAGGGGACCGGGCGACGATAGGCCTGGGCCGGAACACCTAAAATGCACAAATTTAATGTGAAATAAATATCTTTTGCATTCTACAATGTGAATATGGATTGAAGACTCGCGACAGAACGTTAAATCTCCCGGAAGCACATCCGGGAGCCCCAACGTGGCCAAGATCCATGTCATCCATGAGAACAGCGTCTGGGTCGAGCCGCTGCACCAGCAGTTCAAGGCGATCGGCGCGCCGTACGAGGAATGGTTCCTCGACCAGGGCACGCTCGACCTGACCGAGCCGCCGCCGGAGGGCGTCTTCTACAACCGGATGAGCGCGTCCTCGCACACGCGCGATCATCGCTACGCCGCCGAATACACCGGCGCGGTTCTCGCCTGGCTCGAACGCCATGGCCGCACCGTCGTCAACAACGGCCGCGCGCTGCAGCTCGAGATCAGCAAGGTCGCGCAGTACGAGGCGCTGGCCCGGTTCGACGTGCCGACGCCGGCGACGCTTGCCGTGGTCGGCAAGGATCGTCTGCGCGCCGCGGCCGGGAAGCTGGGCTTCCCGGTGATCTTCAAGCACAACCGCGGCGGCAAGGGGCTCGGCGTGCGCCTCTTTCATTCTCTCGCGGCATTGGACGAGTATCTCGCCTCCGGCGAGTACGAGCCGTCGGTCGACGGCATCACGCTGGTTCAGCGCTACATCAAGTCGCCCGAGCCCTTCATCACCCGCGTCGAGTTCGTCGGCGGCAGGTTCCTCTATGCCGTCCGCGTCGACACTTCCGAGGGCTTCCAGCTCTGCCCGGCGGATGCGTGCCAGGTCGGCGACACGGCGTGCCCGGCGGTGGCGCCGTCGGAGAAGTTCAAGGTGATCGACGGATTCACGCATCCGCTGATCCCCAGGTGGGAGGCGTTCCTGGCGGCCAACGGCATCGGCATCGCCGGCATCGAGTTCGCGAAGGACGAGCAGGGCCTGAGCTGGACCTACGACGTCAACACCAACACCAACTACAATCCGGATGCCGAGGCCAGGGCCGGCGTTTCGGGCATGGGCGCCATCGCGCGTCATCTGAATTCCCTGCTGGCCGAGGAAGTCGCCGCCGCGGCGGACTGACGCCGCCAGGAACCGGCTTTCCCCGGCGCATGTTTAACCGGGCATGCGCGGGTTCCTGAGGGACAACGGCCTCTCGCTGGCGTTGCTGGCGTTCTTCCTCGCCTTCTGGCTCGGGCAGGCGGTCGCCGGCTGGCAGGTCTTCAACGACGAGCAGGCGGTTCACGGCAACGCGCCGGTGAGCCTGCTTGCCTATCTCGGCACCGCCCACTTCCTCGAAGCCACGGCCGAGAACTGGGAGAGCGAGTTCCTGCAGATGAGCGCCTATGTGGCGCTGGCGGCCTTCCTGTTCCAGCGCGGCTCGGCGGAATCGAAGTCGCCCGACGAGGAGGACGACGTCGACAAGGAGCCGCCGCGAAACCGCGTGCCTGACGATGCCCCCTGGCCGGTACGCCGCGGCGGCTGGATCCTCGTGCTCTACCGATACTCGCTGAGCCTCGCCTTCGCGGTCCTGTTCCTCGGATCCTTCGCGGTCCATGCGGCGAGCGGCTACCGGCTCGAGAATCTCCACCGGGCGACGCATGGGCTCGAGCCGCAGTCGGCGGCCGCGTTCCTCTTCTCGAGCCAGTTCTGGTTCGAGGCGATGCAGAACTGGCAGAGCGAGTTCCTGTCGGTGCTCGCCATCGTCGTGCTGTCGATCTTCCTCAGGCACAAGGGCTCGCCGGAATCGAAACCCGTGGCGATGCCCAACAAGGAAAACCCTTAAGCCGCTAGCGTCTCGGCAGAGGCTCGAACCTCTGCTCGCGTTCCTCGGTCTCGGGCGGGGTCCGGATCACGATCGCCTGGCGCGTGTTGCAGTCGACGCAGGCGAGCCTCGGCTGCAGCTCGTCGAGCGTGAGACCGGGATCGAGCTTCCTCAGATCGAGCCAACGCCCCTGGCGCCGCTTGCTCCGCCCGCAGCGCGGGTTGTTGCAATAGGCGGTCAGCGAATAGCCCTGCTCCAGATGCTCGCCGATCGTCCAGGCGCCTCGGGTCCTCGCCATCGCTCCTCATAAGTCCGGCGTCAGTCCTCGCCGGCCCGCCGATCCTCCCGCAGCCGGGTCTCGCTCGCAAGGATTCGCGGAGGTGCCTTGGCGCGAAGCAGCGCCGCCTCGACCGCCCGGGCCTCGCGGCCGACCGCGCGCACCGCCGCCTTCAGCTGGGTCTCGGTGACGCCCCAGCGCCGGCACCAGCGATAGACGTGATAGGGATCGCCGACATTGACGAGAGCGATCCCGACCGGAAGCGTCATCGATACCGTCGCCATGGTCCTTCCCATTGGAATGCTCGTGGAAGAACAGGGCGGATCGAAGGCGGTTCCGCGGCGCAGCAATGACCGTTTCGCACCGCATCAGCCTGGGCTAGGGTCCGCGCCCATGCCCGCCTTCGTCACCTATCGAGGCACGGTCCAGCCGGACGAGCTCGACCGCCTCGGCCACATGAACGTCCAGCACTACATGGGTCGCATCAGCCTCGCCGGCTTCGCGGTGATGGAGAAGATCGGGCTCGGCGAGCGCTCTCCCCATGGCCGCAAGGCGCTGTCGATGCTCCGCTGCGAGATCGACTTCAGGCGCGAGCTGACCCAGGGCGAGGCGATCCGGATCGAGACCACGATGCAGACGGTCGGCACCAAGTCGCTGACCTTCGGGCACCGGATGATCGTCGAGGCGGACGGAACGCTGGCGATGGAGGCGAGGATCGTCGCGGTCTGCATCGACCTCGACGCGCGCAAGTCGGTGGCGCTGCCGGATACGGTCGCGGCGACGGCGCGTGCGCTGGTCGACGCATGACCGGGCGCGACGTCTGAGCGCGGTCAGGCCCGCCTGAGCCGCACCAGGATGATCCAGGCGCCGCCGGCGAGGATCACGGCGGAGTATCCGAGCGTCACCGGATCGAGGCTCGGCGGCGGCAGCAGGCCGGCCTTGCCGGCCGCGACCTCGAACAGCAGCGTGGTGATCGGCAGCGCCGCCATCGACAGCATGTACCCGTCGGCACCGACCAGCCGCATCATTTGGAAGGCCATGTAGGTAAGCGGAGCGCGGAACAGGACGCCGAAGACCAGCGCGCAGGCCCAGAGCAGCGGCGAGGCAAGGGTCGCCAGCACGTCGGAGGCGCTGGGACCGATCGCCGCTTCGGGCGCGATGCGGCCGAGCAGGCTCCAGGCGATCAGCAGGCCCGTGGCGGAGAACAGCGTGACGAAGCCGGTGAGCGCCAGGCGCTGGCGTCGGTCGCCGAGATTGTCCGGATGCCGCTCGGCGAGGATGCTGGAAAGCACGACCGCGGTCTCGGAGACGAGAAGGAACTTGAGCGCGGGGCTGGACCAGCCGCCGTCGAGCTCGCCCGCAAGCAGCACTATGCCGAGCGCGATCAGCGCGAAGCCCGGAAGCTCGGCCGGATGCGGCTTCCGGCGGAAGGCGGCGTAGACGCCGATCGCCGCGACCAGCACGTTGACGATCGAGATCAGCGTGATCGTCGTCGCCGAGCCGTAGAGCAGTGCCGCCGAGAAGCAGCAGGTGGTGATGACACGGATCGCGCCGATCGCCCAGGTCGACCAGCGGCGCAGCGGTTCGAGCGGCAGCGAGCGCAGCCCCGCCGCGGCCAGCAGGGTCGCCCCGGCGAAGAGCTGCGTCGTCATCGCCATGGTCCAGGGATCGAACGAGAACTGGAACAGGGCGGAGCGCAGCAGCACGGTCACGAACGACCACATCGCCGTGGTCGCGAGCGCTATCGCCAGCGCCGGCGACATCAGCGGCGGCGCCGCGCGCGCACCTGCGCCACCACCACCCAGATGCCGCCCGCAATCACGATCGCGGCGACGCCGAGATCGGCGAGCGCGCTCTTCGGCGCGGGCACCAGGCCGAAATGCGCCGCCAGCAGCTCGAGACCCATTGCCAGCGGCGGCATCGCCGCCATGCCGAGCATGTAGCCGTCGGCGCCGAGCTTCGCGGTGATGACGAAGGCCCCGTAGGTCGCCGGGCCCCGCAGCACGCCGCCGAGCAGGAAGGCCATGATCCAGAGCCAAGGCGACGACAGCGTCGCCATCACCGCGGTGGTGTCGGGGCCGACGGCGGAGCCCGCGAGCAGCACGGTCGCGCCGCCCCAGACGGCCAGCAGGCCGAGCGCCGAGAGCAGAGTGACGAAGCCGGTGAGCGCGAGCCGCTGGCGGCGGTTGCCGAGATTGTCAGGGTGTCGCTCGGCCAGGAGGCTCGCGATCACCACCGAGGTCTCGGAGAAGATCACGAAGCGGATCGCCATGTTGCTCCAGCCGCCGTCGAGATGGCCGACGAGCAGGATCAGGCCCGCGATCATGATCAGGATTCCGGGCACCTCGCCGAGATGGCGGCGGCGGCGGAAAACGATGAAGACACCGAGCATCGCGATCAGCACGTTGATCGTGGTCAGCAGGCTCACCTGCCCGGCCGAGGCATGCAGCAGCGCCGTGGTGAAGGCGCAGGTGGTGACGACGCGAAGCCCGCCGATCACCCAGGTCGCCCAGCGGCGGATCGGCTCCAGCGGAAGCGAGCGGATGCCTGCCGCGAACAGCAGCACGGCGCCGCCGCAGATCTGCACCGCGAGCGCGAGAGACCACGGCTCGAACGCGAAGCCGTAGAGCGTGGCGCGGATCGAGACGGTGAGGACGGACCAGGCGACGACGACGACGCCGGCGAGGATCACGGCGGAGGGAAGCATGCGGACCGCAACCTAGCGATGGTTGGGCGCAACCGATACGCGATTCAGGAAAGCGCGGTTATGCCGCCGGCGCGTCCGGGCGGCCGTGCATGCACATCAGGGTCTGCAGGCCATAGGCGCAGGGCGTCGCCCTGTCGCCGTCGTAGACGTCGACCTCGAGGTTGCAGACGGTCAGCGTGCGGCCGGGCTTGATCACCTTGCCGGTGGCGACCAGGCGGTCGCCCTTGGCGGGGCTGAGCAGGTTGATCTTGAACTCGACCGTCAGCACCGAGGATTCCGCCGGGAACAGCGTGAAGCCGGCATAGCCCCCGGCCGAGTCGGCGATGGTCGAGGTGACGCCGGCATGGAAGAAGCCGTGCTGCTGGGAGAGGTCGGCGCGGAACGGCAGCTCGATCGCGACCTCGCCCGGGGCGACCCGGATCATGCGCGCGCCCAGAAGGCTCATGATGCCCTGGCGGCCGAAGCTGGCGCGGACACGGGTCTCGAAGTCGGGATCGGCAGGCTGGAAGTCGGGCATGGGAACCGGCCCGCAGAATGAAGAGCGCGTTTCGCGCGCGCAAGTGCCGCACTGGCCGCGTGCGTTTCCGATCAGGTAGACTTTTCCGAAGCTGCCTTCAGCGAAGGATTCCCCCAGATGACCCAGACGATCGCCCATCCGGCCAATGCCGACATCGCCTCGGCCCTCGCCGAAGCCCGCGCCGACTTCGTCAAGCGCAACCCCAAGAGCCAGAAGCTGCACGAGGACGCCTGCGCCAGCCTGCCTGGCGGCAACACCCGCACCGTGCTGTTCTACGGCCCCTTCCCGGTGACGATGGTTAAGGGCCAGGGCGCCAACCTCTGGGACGCCGACGGCAGGAAATATGTCGACTTCCTCGGCGAATACACCGCCGGCCTCTACGGCCACTCGCATCCGGTGATCCGGAAGGCGATCGACAGCGCGCTCGACGACGGCATCAACCGCGGCGCCCACAACCAGATGGAAGGCAAGCTCGCCTCGCTGATCTGCGCGCGCTTCCCCTCGGTCGAGCTGGTGCGCTTCACCAACTCCGGCACGGAGGCGAACCTGATGGCGATCACGGTCGCCCGCGCCTTCACCGGCCGCAAGAAGGTGATGGTGTTCGACGGCGGCTACCATGGCGGCATCTTCACCTTCGCCAACGGCAACAACCCGGTGAACGGCCCGTTCGACTTCGTGATCGCGCCCTACAACGACGCCGCGGGCACGAAGAAGCTGATCAGTGAGAACGCCAAGGACCTCGCCGTCGTCGCGATCGAGCCGATGCAGGGCGGCGGCGGCTGCATCGCCGCCGACGAGTCGTTCCTGAGGATGCTGAGGGAAGAGACGCAGAAGGTCGGCGCGCTGCTGCTGTTCGACGAGGTCATGACCTCGCGCCTCTCGCCCGGCGGCATCCAGGCGAAGCTGAACATCACCCCGGACCTGACCTCGCTCGGCAAGTACATCGGCGGCGGCATGAGCTTCGGCGCTTTCGGCGGCCGCGCCGACATCATGTCGAGGTTCGACCCGCGCCGCGCCGACTCGCTCCCCCATGCCGGCACCTTCAACAACAACATCCTGACGATGACCGCCGGCGTCGTCGGCCTCGAGCAGCTCTACACGCCGGAAGCCGCGGTTAAGCTGAACGCCGCCGGCGACAAGCTGCGCGACCGGCTGAACGCGGTGACGCGCGACAAGGGCCTCGCCATGCAGTTCATCGGCATCGGCTCGATGATCTGCGTCCACTTCGTCAAAGGCCCGATCAAGTCGGTGCAGGACGCGAAGAAGGCCAACCAGGACCTGGGCGAGCTGTTCTTCCTCGACCTGCTCGCGCGCGGCATCTACATCGCCCGCCGCGGCATGATGGCGCTGTCGCTGCCGCTGACCGAGGCCGACGGCGACCAGCTGGTCGCCGCCGTCGAGGAGTTCGCCGAGTCGCGCAAGCGGCTGCTGCAGTAGGACTGCGAAGAAGGAGCCTCGCGGCTCCACCCCCACCCGACCCTCCCCCATCAAGGGGGAGGGCTTTCTTTTTCAGATGGCGCGAACTCGTGTCCCCTCCCCCCTTCGTGGGGGAGGGTCAGGGGGGCGCTCAGTCCTTGCCCTTCGGGCTCGGGCCCGGAGCGTTGCGCGAGATCACCGAGATCGTGCGCGCCGGCTTGTCGGAGCCGCGCACGATCGCGTGCCCCATGGTCGCGTCGAAATAGAGGCTGTCGCCGGTATCGAGGCTCAGCGGCTCGTAGAACTCGGAGTGGAAGATCACGGGCCCGGCCAGCACGTACATCCACTCCTCGCCGGCGTGGCGGTTCAGCTCGCCGAAATCCTCCAGCGTCCTCGCCTTCACCTCGGTGACGATGGGCACCAGCGCCTTCCGGGAAAGCTCGGCCGCGCAATAGACGTGAATGTAGTTGGCGCTCTCCTGCGGGCGGCCCTCGGCGAGGCGGGTGATCGAGCGGCGCCCGGTGGTCGCCTGGATCGTCTCCGGCGTGAACAGGTCGGCCAGGTCGATCTTGAGGCCGTCGGCGAGCTTGGCGAGGTTGTCGTATGTCAGCGAGATCTGCTTGTTCTCGACCTTGGAGAGCGTCGAGGGCGCCAGGCCCGTCATCTCGCTGACCTTGCTGAGCGTCCAGCCCTTGGCCTTGCGCAGCTCGCGCAGGCGGTCGCCGAGCGTGTGCCGTCGGGCCCGGGCCGCGGTGGCGGCGTCGCTGGTGGTCACCTTCTTGCGCTTCAGCTTCAAAGTCATAAGCGTTCCCCCGGTCGGGCGTCTTTTATCGAAATTGCGATCAAGCCCGAGATCTTCACTTTATCAAGTGCGAGTAGAAAATAGTCAAACGGGCTTTTTTCCGGTAGGAAAAACCTCTGATGCGTTTCACATCCGCTCCCGTTACTCGGGAACGAGCCATGCGACCTTGTGAGCGCTAGCATCGAAGGCCCGGGCCATCGCCAAAAGCGCCTCGCCGAGCCAGTTTTCCAGCTTGAAAGGCGGGTTGATGACCACCAGGCCGGACCCGTTCAGGAGCATAGGCGAAAGAGGTTCGTTGATCCACAACTCTGCGATGAGTTGGCGGCGGACGCCGGTCGCCTTGAGGCCTTCGTGGAGGGCGTCCACCGGGGGACGGTCCTTGATCGGGTACCAGATCAGATAGGTCCCGGTGGCGAATCGCTTGAGCGCGTTCCTCATGCCTTTCAGCAGCTGCTCGGCCTCGTCCTTGTCCTCGAAGGGCGGGTCGACCAGCACGACACCGCGGCGCTCGGGCGGCGGCAGCAGGGACTTGAGCGCGTGATAGCCGTCCTCGCGCCGGACGGTGACGCGCCTGTCGCCCGCCGTCGCGCGCCTGAGCGCCTGCACGTCCTGGGGATGAAGCTCGCAGAGCTCGATCCGGTCCTCGGGCCGCATCAGCAGGCGCGCGATGCCGGGCGAGCCCGGATACCAGCGGAGCCTGCCGTGATTGATCCGCTGGACCAGCGAGAGATAGGGGCGGAGCGACGCCGGCTCGGTCGGGAGATCCCAGAGCTTCCTGATGCCGCTCTCCGCCTCGCCGGTCTTCTGCGCCTCGTCGGCCTCGAGGTCGTAGCGGGCGATGCCGGCATGCGTGTCGAGAAACAGGAACGGCTTCGGCTTCTCCAGCATGTGCGCCAGCACGCGCGCCAAGGTCGCGTGCTTCAGCACGTCGGCAGGGGCGCCGGCATGGAAGGCGTGGCGGTAGTTCACCCGAACACCGTCTCCGCCGACGGCATCGCCTCCTTCGGGATCACCGCGCCGGGATGGAGGATCACCTCCTCGGCCAGCACGTGGCCGGCCGCGGCCGCCTCGGCGGGCGAGGCGCCCCTGATGCGGGATGCCAGATAGGCCGCGTTGAAGCTGTCGCCGGCGCCGGTGGTGTCGACCGGCGTCTCGACCGGGCGGCCGATCACCTCGAACTCGTCGCTCGACGTCACGACGAGGCACGGATTCTCGGCGTCCTTCACCACGACCTCGTGCACGCCGAGCGCACGTATGCGAAGCGCCGTCGCCTCGCGGTCGGGATCGCCGAACAGCGCTTTCTCGTCCGCAAAGCTGGGCAGAGCCACGTCGGCGAGCCTCGACGCCTCGGTGAAGACGCGCTTGGCCTCGGCGCGATCGGGCCAGCCGCGCGGGCGGAAGTTCGGATCGAAGGCGAGCTTCGCGCCCTTCGCCTTCGCCGCCGCCAATCCGTCGAGCAATGCGTGGCGCGGCTTCTCGGTCAGGATCGAGAGGGTGATGCCGGAGAAGTAGATCCAGTCGTAGCCCGGCAGCGCGTCCAGGATCTTCCTGCCGTGAGCGCCGTCGAGCATGTCGCGCGCCGCCGCGGCCGAGCGCCAGTAGTAGAAGCTGCGCTCGCCCTTCGCGTCCGTGCGGATCGCGTAGAGGCCGGGAACCCGGCCGGGCAGGCGTTGCACCAGGCTCGTGCCGATGCCCTCGCCCTTCCACATCGCCAGCATCGCGTCCGAATAGGGATCGTCGCCAAGCGCGGTCACGTAGTCGACCGAGAGGCCGGCGGCCGATCCCAGCCGCGCCAGGTAGGCGGCGGTGTTGAGCGTGTCGCCGCCGAAGGCAAGGTCGAGATCGGTCGGGCTCCGATGGCGAAGCTCCATCATGCACTCGCCGATCGACGCGACCCGGACGGTCATTGGCTCTCCCTGGAAAGGCCGGCGACTATAATCTTCCGGCCGGCGCGGCGCTGCCTTGACACTCTCGGAATGTAATAACATAACATCCATATGCTCACCCGACTGATCCCCGCGGCGCTGGCCGCGACCCTGGCCCTTTCCGCGATCCTCGCCCTTCCCGCCAAATCGGAGCCGCTGCCGGTGGTCGCCACCTTCAGCATCCTCGGCCACGTGATCGAGGCGGTCGGCGGCGACAAGGTCAAGGTGCAGACCCTGGTCGGCCCCGACCGCGACGCGCATGTCTACCAGCCGACGCCGCAGGACAGCCGCGTGCTGGCCGAGGCGAAGGTCGTGGTGACCAACGGGCTCGGCTTCGAGGGCTGGATCGAGCGGCTGATCAAGGCCTCGGGCACCAAGGCCCAGATCGTCGTCGCGACCCAGGGCCTCCGCACCCGCAAGCTGGCCGACGCGCACGGCCACGCGCATGGCGGCAGCGTCGACCCGCATGTCTGGCACGATCCGAGGCGCATGGCGCCCTATGCCCGCAACATCGCCGAGGGATTGGCGGCGGCCGATCCGGCCAATGCCGAGGCCTATCGCATCAACGCGACGTCCTTCGCAGGCCTGCTCGGCACGCTCGACTCCTGGGCCGAGTCGCGCTTCGCCGAGGTGCCGAGTGCGAAGCGCAAGGTGATCACCACCCACGACGCCTTCGGCTACCTGGCCGAGCGCTATCGGCT
Organism: uncultured Rhizobium sp.; assembly: GCA_964504845.1. Lineage (GTDB taxonomy): Bacteria > Pseudomonadota > Alphaproteobacteria > SHVZ01 > SHVZ01 > SHVZ01. Next base: position 13,866 of record CAZDGR010000035.1, read on the forward strand.
GACCTTCCGCGCGCCCAAGGGGATCACCACCGACGCCGAGCCCTCGGCCAAGGGCATCGCCCAGCTGATCGACCAGATCCGCGCCGAGAAGATCAAGGCGGTCTTCGTCGAGAACATCAGCGACCGCCGCCAGATCGACCAGCTGGCCAAGGAGGCGGGGGTCACGGTCGGCGGCAGGCTCTATTCCGACGCGCTTTCCGGCACCGACGGGCCGGCCCGGACCTACGAGGCCCTCTTCCGCCACAACGTCTCGCTGCTTACATCAGGCATGCTGCAAAACTAGGCCGGTGGGCGTATGGTCCGCCGCTTCTTTCAGGTCGGAGTCTTCTTCATGCCCGAACAGGTTCCCGTCACCGTCCTCACCGGCTTCCTCGGCGCCGGAAAGACCACGTTGCTCAACCGGATTCTCACCGAGGAGCACGGCAAGAAGTACGCCGTGATCGTCAACGAGTTCGGCGAGATCGGCATCGACAACCAGCTGGTGGTCGGCGCCGACGAAGAAGTCTTCGAGATGAACAACGGCTGCATCTGCTGCACCGTGCGCGGCGACCTGATCCGCATCATCAACGGCCTGATGAAGCGCAAGGGCAAGTTCGACGCGATCCTGGTCGAGACCACGGGCCTCGCCGACCCGGCGCCGGTGGCGCAGACCTTCTTCGCCGACGAGGAGGTCAAGAAGCGCTGCGGCCTGGACGCGGTCGTCACCGTGGTCGACGCCTATCACGTGCTGGAGTCGCTCGACGACAGCCACGAGGCGCAGGACCAGATCGCCTTCGCCGACATCATCATCCTCAACAAGACCGACCTGGTCGACGCCGAGAAGCTGAAGGAAGTCGAGGCGCGGGTGCGCAAGATCAACCGCTTCGCCAAGGTGATCCACGCGCAGAAGAGCCAGGTGCCGCTCGACCAGATCCTCGACGTCGGCGCCTTCGACCTGAAGCGCATCCTCGAGATCAAGCCGGACTTCCTCGAGGAGGACGACCACGAGCACGACGACGAGATCCAGTCGGTCTCCTTCGAGCTCGAGCAGCCGGTCGACCGGCGGCGCTTCGAGATGTGGATCGGCATGGTCTTGCGCGAGCTGGGAGCCCAGATCCTGCGCTCCAAGGGCATCCTCGACTTCAAGGACGAGCCCAACCGCTTCGTCTTCCAGGGCGTGCACATGCTGATGGACGGCCAGGCGGGACGTCCCTGGAAGGACGGCGAGAAGCACACCAGCCAGCTCGTCTTCATCGGCCGCGACCTCGACGTGCCGGCGCTGAAGCGCGGCTTCGAAGCCTGCGTCGCCTAAGTCAGAGCAACATGACTCCCCCCACCCAACCCTCCCCCACTGCGGGGGGAGGGCTTCCGAATGTCGTGTCCCTTCCCCCCGCGGAGCGTGGGGGAAGGTTAGGATGGGGGGCATGACTCCCGTCTCCCTCTCCGCCGAGGCCTCCGTCGTCGCCGCCGTGTTCAACCGGCGCTCGTCGCATCTCTGCTTCGCGCTCGGCGACGGCACGGCGCGGATCGTCGCGCTCGACGGCGGCGGGGTGAACGAGGTCACGCTGACCGACTTCGGCACGATCCTGGCGCTCTCCCAGGACATGGACGATGCCGGCTGGCTCGCCGGGCTCGACGACGGGCGGCTGCTGCGCCTCGATGCCGGCGGCACGATCTCCGAGCTCGCACGGCACCAGGGCAGGTGGATCGATCAGGTGACGAGCTCGCCCTCGGGCCTTCGCGCCTACGGCGCCGGCAAGGACGCCTTCATCGGCGACGACAAGGGCTTCGGCCCGGCACGCCCGCATCCCTCCACCGTCGCCGGCGTCGCGATCGATCCGAAAGGCAAGCGGCTCGCGGTGGCCCACTACGGCGGCGTCAGCCTCTGGTGGGTCAACTCGACGGACTCGAGGCCGAAGGTGCTGCCGTGGAAGGGCTCGCACACCTCGGTCTGCTGGGCGCCTGACGGCGGCTACGTGATGACCTCGATGCAGGAGAACGACCTGCATGGCTGGCGCCTGCCGGCGGCTTCCGACATCCGCATGTCGGGATATCCGACCAAGGTGAAGGCGCTCGCCTGGTCGGCGAAGCCCTACTTCCTCGCGACCTCCGGCGCCGACCAGATCATCTGCTGGCCCTTTTCCGGTGCTGGACCTTCGGGCAAGCCGCCGATCGAGTTCGGCGGCCGCGGCACGCAGATCATCACGCGCGTCGCCTGCCATCCGGCCGGCGACGGCATCGCCGCCGGCTTCGACAACGGCGAGGTGAGCATCGGCCGCATCTCGTGGAGGCGGATGGCGCTGGCGCTGGAGGCGACCAAGTCCGAGGTCACCGCGCTCGCCTGGTCGCCGGACGGCAAGACGCTCGCCGCCGGCGACGACGACGGTCACATGCACGTGATGCCCGTCGACCTGCCCCCGGCCTGAACGGGCGCTTAGTCTCGCAGACCGCGCGGTATCGCTTTCGCCCTCTCGCAAAAATTGCTTCGGGGGCGGGCGCCGCTGGCCCATTCTGGCGGGGCCCTATCCGGGATCGAGATGGACGAAATCGCGACCGATCTCTGCGTCGTCGGCGCCGGCTCCGGCGGATTGTCGGTTGCCGCCGGCGCGGTGCAGATGGGTGCGCGCGTCGTGCTGATCGAGAAGGACCGCATGGGCGGCGACTGCCTCAACACCGGCTGCGTGCCGTCGAAGGCGCTGATCAAGGCGGCGCGCATCGCCGAGACCGTGCGCCGAGCCGGCCGCTTCGGCGTCGACGGGCGCGAGCCGGCGATCGACCTCGATGCGCTCCGGCGCCACGTGCACGGCGCGATCGCCGAGATCGCGCCGCACGATTCCGTCGAGCGCTTCGAGAGGCTCGGCTGTACCGTGATCCAGGCCGAGGCGCGCTTTCTCGACCGCGACCGCATCGAGGCCGGCGGCCGCACGGTCCGCGCCAAGCGCTTCGTGCTGGCGACCGGCTCGCGTCCCGCGGTGCCGACGATCCCGGGCCTCGCCGGGCTCCCCTATCTCACCAACGAGTCCGTCTTCGATCTCGCGTCGCTGCCGTCGCATCTGCTGGTGATCGGCGGCGGGCCGATCGGCATCGAGCTGGCGCAGGCGTTCCGTCACCTGGGATCGCGCGTCACGGTGATCGAGGCGGCGACGATCCTCGCCAAGGACGATCCCGAGCTGGTCGACGTGCTGCGCCGGCGCCTCGTCGCCGACGGCGTCGATCTCCGCGAACGGACGAAAGTGACCGCCGCCGTCCGCGCCGGCAACGGCATCTCCCTCACGCTCGGGGACGGCGGCACGATCGACGGCTCGGACCTGCTGGTCGCGGTCGGCCGCACGCCCGATCTCGCATCGCTCGCGCTCGACAAGGCCTGGGTCGCCTGGACCGCCAAGGGCATCGAGGTCGACCGCCGGCTCCGCACCTCGAACCCGCGCGTGTTCGCGGTCGGCGATGCGGTCGGCGACCGGCAGTTCACCCACTGGGCGAGCTATCACGCCGGCGTCGTGATCAAGAACGCGCTGTTCCGCCTGCCGGCCAAGGTCGACCTGGCCCTCTGCCCGTGGGTCACCTACGCCTCGCCGGAGCTGGCCCAGGTCGGCCTGACCGAGGAGCAGGCGCGGAAGGCAGGGCATGACATAAGCGTGCTGCGCGCGCCCTTCGCCGAGAACGACCGCGCCCGCACCGAGGCCGACAAGGACGGCCTGGTGAAGGCGATCGTGACACGCAAGGGCCGCATCCTCGGCTGCGGCATCGCAGGCGCGGAGGCGGGCGAGCTGATCCAGGTCTGGGAGCTGGCGATCCGCAAGCGCCTGAAGATCGGCGCGATCGCCGAGATGGTGGCGCCGTACCCCACCCGCGGCGAGGCTTCGAAACGCGCCGCCGGCAGCTTCTACACGCCGATGATCTTCGGCGAGCGCACGAGGAAGATCGTGCGCTTCCTTCTGGGCTTCGCCCGATGAGGCGCTTCCTGCCGCTGGCGGCGATCGGGGCGATCCTGGCGCTCGCCTACCTCTCGGACCTCGGCACCTACCTGACCTTCGATCACCTGCGCGCGCACCATCAGATCATGGTGGGCTATGTCGCGGCCCACCCGGTCGCGGCGGCGGGCGCCTACCTGCTGCTCTATGCGCTGGCGGTCGCAGCCTCGGTGCCGGGCGCCGTGTTCATGACGATCATCGGCGGCTTCCTGTTCGGCGCCGTGCTCGGCACCGCGCTGACGGTGATCGCCGCCACCGCCGGCGCCACGCTGCTGTTCCTCGCCGCGCGCACCGCTCTGGGCAGCGCGCTTCGCGGCAGGGCCGAGTCCTGGCTCGGGCGCATGGAGGCGGGCTTCCGCCGGAACGCCTTCTCCTACCTGCTGGTGCTCAGGCTGGTGCCGCTGTTCCCGTTCTTCATCGTCAACCTGGTGCCGGCCTTCCTCGGCGTCGGGCTCGGAACCTACGTCGCGGCCACCTTGATCGGCATCGTCCCGGGCACGCTGGTCTACACGCTGGCCGGCTGCGGCGTCGGCAGCATCCTGGAGGCCGGCGGCGAGTTCTCGATCCGGAGCGTGCTGACACCGGAGATGATCGCCGCACTCTGCGGCCTCGCCCTGCTGGCGCTGGTGCCGGTCGTCTACCGGAGGTTCTCGACGAAGCCGACGAGCTGATCGAAGCGCCAGACCTCGAGGCGCCCGCCGGCCTTCGCCCGCTTCGCCAGCTCCCTGTCCTCGGTCACCAGCACGTCCGCGCCTTCCTCGGCGGTCGCCACGATCAGCGCGTCCTCGGACGGCGCACCGCCCCTGGGCACGCCCTGCCACGGCGCATCGCTGACCGGGACCGTGCGGCCGCGCACGCGCCGCATCGCCGCGCGCCTGGAGGCGTCCGGGATGCGGGCGATCTCTTCTTCCTGCACGCGGGTGCGCAGGATCTCGATCGCCCCGTCCTCGACTGCTCGGTTCAGCCGCTCGGCAAAACCCCGCCTGGCGACGACCAGGTCGTAGACATTGGTGTCGAGCATCAGGCGCTTGGGCATGGCGCCCGGCGCTTCGAGTCTACTTCCCCGCCAGCATCGCCTCGATGCCGAGGCCGGCGGCGATCAGGCGCTT
>CAZDGR010000036.1:0-18875 GCA_964504845.1 uncultured Rhizobium sp.
GCTAGATCAGGGTTCCCTGATCAGCTGGCGTCTTCGCTTTCCGTTTCGGCTGCGACGGAGCTTGCGGCTGCGGCGCTTCGCCGTCCGCAGTCGCGCCGCGCTCGCCGTCGGCGAAGCGGAGGCTCAAGCGGTCGCCGCCCTTAAGGCCGGCAGCCCGCGTCACCGGCGAGCCCGACTTGTCGCGCACCAAGGCGAAGCCTCGATCGAGCACGCGCTCGTAGGAGTAGCTGTCGAGAAGCTGGCTCAGGCGCCCGAGCTCGGTCGCCGCCTTGTCGGCGGCCTGCGCGCCCGAGCGGACCAGACGGCGTGCGAGGTCGACCGAGCGGCGGCTGCCGTCCTCGATCGATGCAAGAATAGGTCCTGCTTTCAGGCGCGCGGACGTCTTCTCTAGCTGGTGCTGGCGCGCAGTCATCGAATTGGCTCCCACCGCCTTCAACTTCTGTGAGGCCAATTCCAGCTGATGCTTCTTCGAATCCAATATCTCACGCGGGCTGAGCAGCCGCGAAGCCAACTGCGTCAGCGTCGCTTTCCCGCTGTCTATCAGTCGCGGCAGCGCCAGGCGCAGGCGCTCGGCGCGATCGTCGAGACGCTGCTGTGCCGATCCCAGGAGCTGGACCGGATCGCCGAGGCCGCGGCCGAGGCTCTTCAGGTGCTTCGCCTGGTCGTCGAGGCCGCGGTTCATCGCGCTCGCAAGCCTTGCGCCGATCTCGGCGATCCGCGCCGCAAGCTCGGCACGCACCGGCACCGCACGCTCGGCCGCCGCGGTCGGCGTCGGTGCGCGCCAGTCGGAGGCGAAGTCGATCAGCGTCGTGTCGGTCTCGTGCCCGACCGCCGAGATCAGCGGGATCCCGGACGAGGCGGCGGCGCGCACCACTGCCTCCTCGTTGAACGCCATCAGGTCCTCGAGGCTGCCGCCGCCGCGGGCGACGATCAGCAGGTCGGGACGCGGAACCGCGCCGCCCGGCTCGATCCGGTTGAAGCCCTGGATCGCCTGAGTCACCTGCTGGGCCGCCCCCTCGCCCTGCACCAGCACCGGCCACACCAGCACATGGCGCGGGAAGCGGTCGGAGAGCCGGTGCAGGATGTCGCGGATCACCGCACCGGTCGGCGACGTCACGACGCCGATCACGGTCGGCAATGCCGGGATCGGCCGCTTGCGCTCGGGATCGAACAGGCCCTCGGCGGCGAGGCGCTTCCTGCGGTCCTCGATCAGCTTGAGCAGCGCGCCCTCGCCGGCCAGCTCCATCTGGTCGATGACCATCTGGTACTTGGACCGGCCCGGATACGTGGTCAGCTTGCCGACGCAGATGACCTCCATCCCGTCCTCGGGCTTGACCCCGAGGCGGCCGGCGGTGCCCTTCCAGCAGACCGCGTCCAGGCAGGCATCCGCGTCCTTGAGCATCAAGTAGAGGTGGCCCGAGGCGGCGCGCTTGAAGCCCGAGATCTCGCCCCGGACCCGCACGCGGTCATAGGCCTGCTCGACCGTCCGCTTGAGCGCGAACGAGAGCTCCGAGACCGAGTATTCGGGCAGGTTGTGAGTCGTCTCCGCCATGGCCGGATGATATATGACGCGCGCCTTCGAAAGTAAGGAGACCGGCATGCGCATCCTGGTGGTCGGCAGCGGCGGACGGGAGCATGCGCTGTGCTGGAAGCTGGCCTCCTCTCCCCTCTGCGACGCGCTCTACTGCGCCCCCGGCAATGCCGGGATCGCCGGGATCGCGACCTGCGTGCCGGTACCTGCGACCGACCTCGACGGCATCGTCGCGTTGGCGAAGAAGGAGCGAATCGACTTCGTCGTGGTGGGTCCTGAGGATCCGCTCTGCCTGGGCCTGGTCGACCGGCTGGAAGCCGCCGGCATCCGCGCCTTCGGTCCATCCAAGGAAGCCGCCCGGCTCGAAGGCTCCAAGGGCTTCACCAAGGACCTGACGCAGCGCGCCGGCATCCCGACCGCCGCCTACAAGCGCTTCACCGATGCCGACGCGGCCCGTGCCTATATCCGGGCGCAGGGCGCGCCGATCGTGGTCAAGGCGGACGGGCTCGCCGCCGGCAAGGGCGTGGTGGTCGCGGCCACGGTCGACGAGGCGATCGCCGCGATCGACGACATCATGGGCAGGAAGCGATTCGGCGCCTCGGGTGCGGAAGTGGTGGTCGAGGAGTTCCTCGACGGCGACGAGGCGAGCCTGTTCGCGCTCTGCGACGGCAAGACCGCCCTCCTCCTCGGCGTCGCCCAGGACCACAAGCGCGCCTACGACAACGACAAGGGCCCCAACACCGGCGGCATGGGTGCCTATGGCCCGACGCCGATCCTCGACGACGCCGCCGCGCAGAAAGCGATGAAGGCCTTCGTCGACCCGGTGCTGAAGACGATGGCGGCCGAGGGACGCCCCTTCACCGGCGTCCTGTTCGTCGGATTGATGGTCGGCAGGAACGGCCCGAAGCTGGTCGAGTACAACGTCCGCTTCGGCGATCCGGAATGCGAGGTGCTGATGATGCGCCTCAAGTCGGACCTGCTGCCGGCGCTGATCGCCGCCCGCGACGGCGAGCTCGACCAGGTCGATCTCCGCTGGCACCCGGAGCCGGCGATGACCGTGATCATGGCGGCCAAGGGCTATCCCGACGCGCCGGAAAAAGGCTCGGAGATCCGCAACCTCGATGCCGTGGGCAAGGAGAAGGGCGTCGTCGTCTTCCATGCCGGCACCAAGGCCGACGGCGGCCGCATCCTCGCCAATGGCGGGCGCGTGCTGGCGGTGACCGCGATCGGCAAGGATCTCAGGCAAGCGCATGACCGGGCCTATCGCGCCGTCGACCTGATCGACTGGCCGGAGGGATTCTGCCGCCGGGACATCGCGGCCCGCGCGTTCCGCTAGCGTCGATCGCGGAAGAAGCGCTTCAGCAGATCGCCGGATCGCGTCTCCTCGATCCCGCCGACCAGCTCCGGCCGGTGATGGCAGGTCGGATGGTCGAAGACTCGGGCACCGTGCTCGACGCCGCCGCCCTTCGGATCGTAGGCGCCGAAATGCAGCCGGCGCACGCGGGCCAGCGCAATCGCCTGGGCGCACATCGCACACGGTTCCAAGGTCACGTGCAGGTCGCAGTCGGCGAGCGCCTTCTCGCCGCGGGCGGCCGTCGCCGCCCGGATCGCCAGGATCTCGGCATGCGCGGTCGGGTCGTTCAGCTCCTCGACCCGATTCCCGGCGGCCGCAAGCACCGCACCCGAGGCGTCGACGACGACCGCGCCGACCGGCACCTCGCCGCGGGCAGCCGCCGCCTCGGCCTCGGCTATCGCCAGCAGCATCGGGGATGGGGTGCGGGACATCGTGCGCCATCATTGCATCGCCCCGGTCCGCCCGCCTATACCCTCGGCCGATGGCCGGGACCGATCCCAAGGAACGCATCGCCAAGCGCATGGCCCGCGCCGGCGTCGCATCCAGGCGCGACGCCGAGCGGATGCTCCTGTTCGGCCGGGTGAAGCTGAATGGCGAGGTGCTGACCACACCGGCGACCGTGGTCGGCCCCGACGATGTGATCCTGGTCGACGACAAGCCGCTGCCCGACATCCAGCCGCCGCGCCTCTGGCGCTACCACAAGGCCAGAAGCGTGATGACCACGCATCGGGATCCCGAGGGGCGGCCGACGCTGTTCGACAGCCTGCCGCCCGGGATGCCGCGGGTGATCTCGGTCGGAAGGCTCGACTACAACTCCGAAGGCCTGATCCTGCTCACCAACGACGGCGAGCTCGCGCGCAAGATGGAGCTGCCGGACACCGGCTGGACCCGCCGGTATCGCGTGCGCGTGCATGGCCGCGTCGATCCGGCAAGCCTTGCCGATCTCGCCAAGGGCATCACCGTGGAGGGTGTGCGCTACGGGCCGATCGAGGCGGCGCTCGACCGCGAGCAGGGCACCAATGCCTGGGTGACGCTGTCGCTCAAGGAAGGCAAGAACCGCGAGGTGCGCCGAGTGATGGAGCACCTGGGCCTGCCGGTCACCCGCCTGATCCGCGTCGCCTACGGCCCTTTCCAGCTGGGCCAGCTCCAGCCAGGCGAGATCGACGAGGTGCAGAAGAAGGTGCTGCGCGAGCAGCTGGGCCTTCCCGGCCCGAAGGCGCCGCCGGCCAAGCTTGCCGACAAACCGAAGCCCACCCGCGAGCCGGCGCAAGGGCGCCAGCGCGATGCGCGTCGTCGGCGGTAGCCTCAGGCGGCGCGCGCTCGAAGCGCCCGAGGGCCAGGACGTCCGCCCGACCTCGGATCGCGCCCGCGAGGCGCTGTTCAACATCCTCGAGCACCGCGATGGGCGGCCGCTGAAGGGGGCGCTGGTGCTGGACGTCTTCGCCGGATCCGGCGCGCTCGGCATCGAGGCGCTGTCCAGGGGTGCTGCGCACTGCACCTTCATCGAGACCTTGCCGCAGGCGCTCGCCGCGATCCGCCTCAACCTCGGCAAGCTCGGCCTCGCGGGCCGGGCGACCGTGATCGCGCGCGATGCGACCCACCCCGGGAACGCGATCGACGGGCCGACCCTGCCGGCAAGCCTCGTGCTGCTGGACCCGCCCTATCGCTCTGGCCTGGCGGCGGCGGCGCTCTCGGGCCTTCTCGACGGCGGCTGGATATCGTCAGGCGCGCTGATCTCGATCGAGGTCGCGGCGAAGGAGGACTTCGCCGCTCCGGAAGGGTTCGAGATCCTGGACGAGCGCCGCTATGGAGCTGCGCGCCTGGTGCTGGCGAAGGCGCCGGGCGAAGCCGGGCCTCAGCCCATCACTTCCCTGACATAGATCATCTTGATCTTGTCCTTGAAGCGGGCGTCGAGCCTGGCGCCGGCTTCCTTCTTGAACGTCTCGATCCTGGATGGCGTCGGCCGGCCCTGTTCGAACAGCTTAACCGCCAGCGGCTGGATGATGCCGTTCACGAGCTGCTTGTTCTGCCAGATCACGCCGCGGGCGGTCACGTCGATCGCCTCGATCGCGATCGAGACCCGGCCTTCGAAGAACTTGCCTTCCTGGTAGTTGGTGACCGTGTAGGGACCGAAGGGCGCGAAGTTGGCGGGCAGCTTGCGCTCATAGGTCATCTCGTCTCCGCCCTTCTTCTTCTTCTTTTCCTGGGCGAAGGCGTCGGCCGGCGCCAGCGCGCCGCCGATGGCGGCGAAGGAGAGCAGAAGGGCGAAGAGCTTCTTCATTGCCCGGATCCTCTCATCTGCGTCCGAACAGGCGTTCGATGTCGGCGAGCTTCAGCTCGACATATGTGGGCCGGCCATGATTGCACTGGCCGGCATGTGGCGTCACTTCCATCTGACGGAGCAGCGCGTCCATCTCCGACGGCGCCAGCCGCCGCCCGGCACGGACCGAGCCGTGGCAGGCGAGCGTGCCGCAGACATCGGCCAGCCGGTCCTTGAGCGACAGGGCCTGGTCGAGCTCCTGCAGCTCGTCGGCGAGGTCGCGCACCAGGCCGGCGACGTCGGCCTGGCCGAGGAGAGCCGGCGTCTCGCGGACGACGACCGCGCCCTGACCGAAGGCCTCCAGCACGAGGCCGAGCTCGGCCAGCTCATCCCTGCGCTCGACGAGACGTGTCGCACCGGCATCGCCGAGCTCGACGACCTCGGGCAGAAGCAGCCCCTGACGCTTGACCCCGCCATTGGCGAGCGCCGCCTTCATACGCTCGTAGACGAGGCGCTCGTGCGCCGCGTGCTGGTCGACGATCACGAGTCCGTCGGAGGTCTGCGCGACAATATAAGTGCCGTGCACCTGGCAGCGCGCCGCGCCGAGCGGCTGGTCGGCGTCCGCGCTCGCGGCTTCGGGGGCAGGCGCCGGCATCGACGGCGTCGTCCGCATCAACGGCGCCTGGTATGTGGCGGCGGCTTCGGCCATGCCGCGGGCGAGCGCCGGCGGGATCGAGTAGCTGCCGCCGCCACCCGGCCGGAACGAAGCGAGCGTCGAGCTCGCGACCGTGGTCGCCGCACGATGGCCCGCCGCGGCCAACGCATGCTTGAGCCCGCCGACGACCAGGCCGCGCACGCCGCCGGAGTCGCGGAAGCGCACCTCGGTCTTCGCCGGATGCACGTTCACGTCGACCGCGGATGCCGGCACATCGATGAACAGTGCCAGAACCGGATGGCGGTCGGAGGCGAGGAAATCCATGTAGGCGGCGCGCACGGCGCCGAGCAGCTGCTTGTCGCGGACGGCGCGGCCGTTGACGAACAGGTACTGCTCGCGGCTGGTCGGGCGGTTCAGCGTCGGCAGGCTGGCGTGGCCCGAAAGACGCACGCCGTCGCGCTCGGCATCGATCGTCAGCGCGTTGGCGGCGAAGTCGCGCCCGAGTATCTGCGCCAGGCGGTCGAGCCTGGAGAGCGCCGCGGCGAGGCGCACGGGCGTCCGCGTGCCGTCGGTCAGCGTGAAGGCGACATGCGGATGCGCCATCGCCAAGCGATGCACCCAGTCGACCGCGTGATCGAGCTCGGTCCGCGGCGTCTTCAGGAACTTGAGGCGCGCCGGCGTGGCGAAGAAGAGATCGCGCACCTCGACCCGCGTGCCTTCGGCGAGCGCCGCCGGCTCGACCGCACCCACGGTTCCGCCCTCGACCTCGATCTTCCACCCCTCGCCCGCGCCCTTCGGGCGGCTTGCCAAGGTCAACCGGCTGACCGAGGCGATCGATGGCAACGCCTCGCCGCGGAATCCCAAGGTCGAGATCGACCAGAGATCGTCGTCCGGCAGCTTCGAGGTCGCGTGCCGCTCGAGCGCCAGCGCCAGCTCGTCGCGGGGAATGCCATGGCCGTCGTCGGCTACGGCGATCAGGCTCTGGCCGCCGTCGCGGACGGTGATGTCGATGTGGCGGGCGCCGGCGTCGAGCGCGTTCTCGACCAGCTCCTTGACCGCGCTCGCCGGCCGCTCGACAACCTCGCCCGCGGCGATGCGGTTGACGATCGACTCGGAGAGGCGGCGGATCGCCATTCGCCTATCCGCGTGCCGGCGCCGGCTTCGTCGGCGTCACGCTCTGGGGCTTGCCGACGATCGAGAACATCAGCTTGTCGGGCTCGACCAGCCGCTTCGCCACCCGGTTGATGTCGGCCAGCGTCACCGCGGAGATCAGCGCATTCCGGCGCTGGGCATAGTCCATGCCCATGTTCTCTTCCTGCCAGCCGACCAGCGCGCCGGCGATGCCGCGCGATGTCGCGAAGCCGCGGGCGTAGGAGCCGGTCATGTAGCGCTTGGCGTTGTCGAGCTCCTCGGGCGTGACGCCCTCGTCCTTCAGCTTCTGCCATGCCTCGCGCACCAGCCGGATCACCTCGGCGACCTTGGCGTTGTCGGCCGAGACCGATCCCATCCAGGTGCCGGAGCGCCTGGGCGTCGAGAGATAGGTGTAGATGCCGTAGGTAAGGCCGCGGTTCTCGCGAATCTCGTCCATCAGCCGCGAGCCAAATCCGCCGCCGCCGAGGATCTGGTTGAGCAGGTAGGCCGCCATGAAGTCGGGATCGCTGCGGGCGATGCCGGGCTGGCCGAACAGCACCACCGACTGCGGCACCGGCCGCTCGATCACGAACACGTCGCCGGTCGCCGCCGGCGGGACCGACTTCGCCTCGGCGGGCGCAGACTTTGCCGGCAGCGCGCCGAAGGTGTCGTCGAGGAGCTTGGCCACGCTCGCCGCATCGATGTCGCCGACTACGCCGATCTTGATGTTGTCGCGGGCGATCCGGGCCTTGGCGAAGGCGACCATGTCGTCGCGCGTCACCGCCGCGAGCGAGGCGGCCGTGCCCTTGTTCGATCGGCCGTAGGGATGCTCAGGATAGGCGGCCGAATACCAGGCGCGGCTCGCCAGCGTGCGCGGATCGCGCTCCTCGCGGCTGAGCCCGCTGATGTGCTGCTGGCGGACGCGATCGATGTCGGCTGCGGCGAAGCGCGGCTCGGCAAGCATAAGGCCCAGGAGCCGGAACGCCTCGACGGCGTTCGCCGAAGGTGCGCGGAAGCCGCCGCGGATGAAGTCGCTGCCGGCTTTCAGGTCGATGCTGATCGAGCCGTCCTCGGCCTTCGCGGCGAAGGCCTGGGCATCGTAGGGCCCCGCACCTTCGGTCAGGAGATCGGTCGCGAGAACGGCGAGGCCTTCCTTGCCGGCCGGATCGGCGATCGATCCGCCGCCGATCGAGATCTCGACGGCGATGACAGGGATCGTCGTGTCGCGGACGAACCAGGCGACGAGGCCGGAGGAGCTCTTGACCTCCTGCACGTCCATCGCCGTCGCCGGCAGCGCGAAGAGAACCGAGAGGAGAACCAGGATGAATCGCATGGCCGTTCTCCTTCAGCTCGTCGGCTTCGGCAGCAGGATCGAGGTGACCGAGGTTTCGATCTTGATAACGGCGCGCGCCGCGGCGATCACCTGGTCGCGCGTCACCGCCTCGATGCGCCGGGGCCAGGCCTCGACATCCTCGATGGTGCGGCCGATCGCGCGGGCGGCGCCGAGCGCCATCGCCGGTCCGCGCAACGAGTCGCGAGCGAAGGCCGCGGCTGCCGCGAGCCGCTGCTTGGCGCGGGCGACCTCGTCCTCGGTCGGCCCGTCGGCGAGAAGCTTCTCGATCGCCTGGTCGAGCGCGGCTTCCGCCTCCTCGACCGTCTTGCCCTGGCGGGCCGAGGCGTAGAAGCCGAAGCTCCCCGGGCCGATCGTGGATGCTTCGTAGTAGGCGCCGGCCGAGGTGGCGAGACCCTGGTCGACGACGAGCTGGCGATAGAGCCGGCTGGTGGCGCTGCCGCCGAACAGCTCGGCCAGCACCGGCAGCGCATAGGCCTGAGAGGTGTCGCCGTAGATGTAGCTCGGCGCCTGATGCATGCGCGAGAACGAGGCGGTGCCGGCCTGCTCGCTCTTCATCGTGAGCCGGCGGGCGACCCGCGCCGGCGGCTCCGACGGACGCCAGCGCTCCGGAACCGGGCGGGCGGCGATCGGACCGAAATGCTTCTCGACCAGCGGCTTCAGCTTCGCGACGCTGACGTCTCCGGCGACCACCAGGATCGCGTTGTTCGGCGTGTAGTAGCGGCGATACCAGTCGAGCGCGTCCTGGCGCGAGAGCTTCTGCATCTCGTGCCGCCAGCCGATCACCGGCAGGCGATAGGGATAGTGCTGGTAGAGCAGGGCGCGCGCCTGCTCGCCGAGCTGCGAGGACGGCCGGCTGTCGACCACCTGCGAGCGCTCCTCCAGGATCACGTCGCGCTCGGCCGTCACCTGCGCTTCGGTGAGCTCGAGGTTGATCATGCGGTCGGCTTCGAGCTGGAGGATCATCTCGAGCCGGTCGGAAGCGACCTCGGCCCAGTATCCCGTGTAGTCGTAGGAGGTGAGCGCGTTCTGGGTGCCGCCCTCGCGCGAGATCATCTTGGCGTATTCGCCCTGGCCCACCGTCGGCGTGCCCTTGAACATCAGGTGTTCGAGGAAATGCGCGATGCCGCCCTTGCCGAGCGGCTCGTCGGCCGAGCCGCAGCGATACCAGACCATCACCGAGACCGCCGCTACCCGCGGATTGTCGACGACGATGACCTCGAGCCCATTGGGGAGCGTGAAGGTTTCCGGGCGATAGACCTGGGCTTCGGCCCGTCCCCCGAGGCCGAGGGCCGCGAGGGCGATGAGCAGGAAGAGAGTCCGCATTCGTTAGGAGCTCCTGGCCGCCTCCCCCGACGCGGCCGCAATGTCAGAAGAAGAGGCCTTCGAGGAGACCCTTCTTCTTGCGTGTGATCGTCGGCGTCGTGCCGTCGGTCGTGGGCTTGCCGAGCGCCGCGTTCTCCTGCAGGCGCTGGGTTTCCTTCTTCGCGTCCACGACCACCGCGGTCGGCGGTTCTTTCTTCTGCCAGACCAGCAGCTTGTCGATGAAACGCGAGTCCGCCTCGGCGAGCCGGGTCAGGTCCTCGCTGATCATGGTGCGGATGTTCGGCGGCGTGTCGGCCGCGCCCGCCTGGCGGAGGAGGGCGACTTCGCCACGGCTCGGCCCCGGCGGCTCGGGCGCCGGTCGCGCGGCGGCGGCCGGCTGGGCCTGGGCACGGGCCGGCGGCACCGCGCCGCCGATGATGGAGGCTGAAACCGGCGAGCGCGGGCTCGCCGACGGCGCCGCCGGATCGACGGGCGGTCGGGCCGGCGCCTGGGCCTGGTCGGTCTGCCCGAGCACGGTCGAGCGCGCCTGGTCGGAGACCGAGCCTTCCTGCGGACGGATGGCGCCCGGCTGCGGCGGCCTCAGCGCGAAGTCGGGCGGCAGGCTCAAGGGGGCCCGGCGCACCACCTGGAACTCGTCGGGCGCGTTCTTGCCGAGGCCGAACTGCTTGCGCATCTCCTCGCCGCAGCCGGCAAGCAGGAGCAGCGCCGGCAGAAGCGCCAGGAGGCGAATCGGCCCGAAACGAAATGGGCGGTAGGTCGCGCGCATGTCAGTTCCCTATTTAGGCCGCTCGGCGAGCCGGGACAAGCGCTCCGCCCAGAGACTGGTCAGGAGCAGCCCGGCCGCCCCGACAGTGATCCCCGAATCCGCCAAATTGAAGGCCCAGAAGTGCCAGCCGCCCAGGTGGAAATCGAGAAAATCCACGACCGCGCCGAAGCGTAGCCGGTCGATTGCGTTGCCGATCGCCCCGCCCAGCACGAGCCCGAGGGCGATCGCCACCCAGGTGCTCTCCGCCCGGCTGAGCCAGCGCAGCAGGAAGATCACGATCGCGACAGCGAGCCCGGCCAGCAGCCACGGCGCCCACGGCGAGTCGTGGGCGAGCAGCCCGAAGCTGACGCCCCGGTTCCAGGCCGGCGCCAGGTTGAAGAACGGCGTCACCTCGATCACCCGCGGCGGGTCGAAGACGAGCTTCAGCATCCAGGCCTTCAACGCCTGGTCGAGCGCCACGACCGCGAGCGCCACGCCAAGGCCGAACTTGAGCCGCTGCGTCG
The DNA here is from genome assembly GCA_964504845.1 of uncultured Rhizobium sp. GTDB lineage: Bacteria > Pseudomonadota > Alphaproteobacteria > SHVZ01 > SHVZ01 > SHVZ01. The sequence goes on from CAZDGR010000036.1 coordinate 10,878, forward strand.
CGACATTCATGCCGCCACCGCGTCGTCGCAACGCCGGCAGAGCGGCTTGCCCTTGTTCCCGACCTCCGGCAGCACCTTCCAGCAGCGCTCGCAGCGCTCGCCTTCGGCGAGGCCAGGCACGACGGCGACGCCGGCGACATCGGACAAGCGGAAGGCGTCGGCAGGCCCGTCGCCGACCGTGAGCTTCACCCCGGAGGTGATCGCGATCTCGGCAGCGTCCAGGCCGTTCAGCGCCGACATCTGCGCGGATGTCAGATAGACCGCCGGTGCCGCCTGCAGCGACGCACCGATGCGCTTCGCCGCGCGTTCGAGTTCCAGCGCACCCGTGACGACGCGGCGGATATCGCGGATGACCTCCCATTTGGATGCCAGAGCATCGTTGCGCCAGGAAGCAGGCACCGTCGGGAAGACTCGGAGATGCACGCTCTCGCTGGTGTCGTCGGCGACCGCGCCGGCGCGGTGCAGCCACGCCTCCTCGGCGGTGAAGCAGAGGACCGGGGCGAGCCAGGCGGTGAGGCACGATAGGATACGGTCCATCACCGTGCGCGCGGCGCGGCGACGCAGGCTCGACGGCTTGTCGCAGTAGAGCGCGTCCTTGCGGACATCGAAGTAGAAGGCCGAAAGATCGACCGCGGCGAAGGCATGGATCTCGGTGAACAGCGTGTGGAAGTCGAAGTCGTCGACCGACTTCCTGACGATCTTGTCGAGCTCCGCCAGGCGATGCAGCACCCAGCGCTCGAGTTCCGGCATGTCCTTCGGCTCGACCGCCTCGGCCTTCGAATAGCCGTCGAGCGCGCCCAGCAGGTAGCGCAGCGTGTTGCGCATCCGCCGGTAGTGCTCGGACTGGTGCTTCAGAATCTCGGCGCCGATGCGGAGATCTTCCGAATAGTCGGAGCTGACCACCCAGAGGCGCAGGATGTCGGCGCCGAACTTGTCGATCACCTCCTGTGGGGCGGTGACGTTACCCATCGACTTCGACATCTTGCGGCCCTGCTCGTCCATGACGAAGCCGTGGGTCAGCACGGCCTCGTAGGGCGCGCGGCCGCGCGTGCCTGAGGATTCCAGCAGCGAGGAATGGAACCAGCCGCGATGCTGGTCCGAGCCTTCGAGATAGAGCGAGGCCGGCCATTGCAGGTCGGGCCGCCGCTCCAGGCAGAAGGCATGGGTCGAGCCTGAATCGAACCAGACGTCGACGATGTCCTTCACCTGCTCGTAGTCGTCCGGGTCGTAGGCGTTGCCGAGGAAGCGCTTCGGGTCGCTGGTGTACCAGGCGTCCGCGCCCTCGGCCTCGAATGCCTGGGCGATGCGGTCGACCACCGCCTGGTCACGCAGCGGCTGGCGCGTCCTCTTGTCGACGAAGACCGCGATCGGCACGCCCCAGGCGCGCTGGCGCGAGATGCACCAGTCGGGACGCTGCTCGATCATCGCGTAGAGCCGGTTGCGCCCGCTGCCCGGCACGAAGCGCGTCTGGTCGATCGACTTCAGCGCGACCTTCCGGAGGTCGTTCGTCTCCATCGAGATGAACCACTGCGGGGTGTTGCGGAAGATCAGCGGCGCCTTCGACCGCCAGGAGTGCGGGTAGGAGTGAACCAGCGATCCCTTGGCGACCAGCGTGCCGGCCTCGATCAGCGCCTTCATGACGGCGCCGTTGGCATCGCCCGTCTTGCCCTCCGGCGTGTAGACGCGCTTGCCCGCGAACAGCGGCACGTGATCGTAGTAGGTGCCGTCGTCGCCGACGATCTGCGCCGCCTCGACGCCGTGCTTGCGACCGAGCTCGAAGTCGTCGACGCCCGCGCCCGGCGCGATATGGACGATGCCGGTGCCGGCATCGGTGGTGACGAATTCGCCGGCGAAGACCTGGACGTCGAAGTCGTAGCCGTGGCCGCGCAGCGGATGAGCGGTCACCGATCCTACGATTTCGCTGCCCTTGAGCTTGGCCACGACCGCGTGGTCGGTGATCTTCGCCGCGGCGGCGAGCGATGCGATCAGCGCCTCGGCGACCACGAGCCTGGCGCCCGGCTTGATGAAAGCGCCCTCGCCGACCGCCTCGACCTCGACCACGGCATAGTCGAACGCCTCGCCGACGGCGAGCGCGCGGTTGCCGGGGATGGTCCAGGGCGTCGTCGTCCAGATGACGATCGAGGCCCCGTCGAGTGCCGGCTTCGACGGCTTGATCACCTTGAAGACCGTGTGGATCGTCGCCGACTTGTGGTCGTGATACTCGATCTCGGCTTCGGCGAGCGCCGTCTTCTCGACCACCGACCACATCACCGGCCGCGCGCCCTGATAGAGGCCGCCGTTCATCAGGAACTTGCCGATCTCGCGCACGATCTGCGCCTCGGCCTGGTACGACATGGTGAGATAGGGATTCTTCCAGTCACCCTCGACGCCGAGTCGGCGGAACTCGTCGCGCTGGATGTCGATCCACTTGTCGGCGAAGTCGCGGCAGACCTTGCGGAACTCGGCGATCGGCACCGCGTCCTTGTCCTGGCCCTTGGCGCGATACTCCTCCTCGATCTTCCATTCGATCGGAAGGCCGTGGCAGTCCCAGCCCGGGACGTAGTTGGCGTCCTTGCCCAGCATCTGCTGGGAACGGTTGATCACGTCCTTCAGGATCTTGTTGAGCGCGTGGCCGATGTGGAGATGGCCGTTCGCGTAGGGCGGGCCGTCATGGAGGATGAACTTCTCGCGGCCGGCGGAGTCCTTCCGGAGCCTCCCCCACAGGTCCATCTCGTTCCAGCGCTTCAGGTGCTCGGGCTCGCGCTTGGCGAGGTCGCCGCGCATCGGGAACTCGGTCTTCGGCAGGAAGACGGTGCTCTTGTAGTCGGTCTTGGTTGCGTCGTTCATCTCTAGCGTCTCATCGAAGTCAGGAGGCGGCGGCGAGAGCGAGCCGCTGACGGGCGAGGCGGCAGTCCTCGGCGATCTGGCGCCTCAGCGCGTCGAGATCGGGGAACTTCGCCTCCGGCCGGAGGTAGTCGATCAGCCTAATTCGCAGCGTCTTGCCGTAGAGGTCGCCCGTGTAGTCCAGAACATGGACTTCGAGCAGCACGCCGCGATCGGCGACGGTCGGGCGTATGCCGAGCGAGACTGCAGCGTCGCGCCAGCGCCCGTCGATCAGCGCCTGCGCCGCATAGATGCCGAAGGCGGGTCGCAGCGCTTCGCCAAGCCTGAGATTGGCGGTCGGAAAGCCCAGCTCGCGGCCGAGCCGGTCGCCGCGCTCGACCTCGGCCTCGATCTCGAACGGCCGGCCGAGCAGGCGCGCGGCTGAACGGACGTCGCCCTCGGCGATCAGGTGGCGGATGCGCGACGACGAGAACGCCTCGCCGTCGGCACCCTTGATCTTCTCCACGCGCGTGACGCCGAAGCCCTTCGACATGCCGGCCTCGATCAGCGTCTCGCCGGTGCCGGCGCGGCCGCGGCCGAAGCAGAAGTCGTACCCCACGACCACATGGCCGACGCCGAGCGCGTCGACGAGCGTCCTGTCGATGAAGGTCTCGGCGGTGCGGGAGGCGAAGTCGCGGTCGAAGGTAAGCACAACCGCGACGTCGAGGCCGAGCTCGGCAAGGAGCCGCCGCTTGATCGGCCACGGGGTCAGCCGAAAGGGCGGCGCATCCGGCTTGAACACGGCCTTCGGGTGCGGCTCGAAGGTGAGCACGCCGGCAGGCCGGCTTTCGGCTCGCGCGCGGCCGATGGCGGCGCGGATCAGCTGCGCATGTCCGGGATGCACGCCGTCGAAATTGCCGACGGCGACCACGCCGCCCCTGAGCGGCGGGGGCAGCGCCTCCGGATTCTCGAAAACCTGCATGAACGTCCTTCGGCTGCGCGGCTCTTTGTCGACCGCCGCCGCCTCCGAAGTCAACGATTTAGGCTGGAAATTCCCATGTGGAATCAGCTCCTCGCCGGCACCATGACGATCGCCTCGCCCTCGAGGACGATCTGGTTCCGGACCGAGCAGGTGGTCTGCATCACCACCCGCTTCTTCTCCGCGACGATGTCGGTGATCGTCGCGGTTGCCGACACGGTGTCGCCGGCACGAACCGGCGCCTTGAACTTGAGATTCTGGCTGAGATAGATCGCCCCCGGCCCCGGCAGCTTGGTGCCGAGCACGGTCGAGATGAAGCTCGCCGACAGCATTCCATGGGCGATCCGCCCCTGGAACATCGTCTCCTTGGCGAACTCCTCGTTCATATGGACAGGGTTCGTGTCGCCGGAAATGCCGGCGAACAGGACCACGTCGGCCTCGGTGACGGTCTTCGCATAGGAAGCCGTCATCCCGACCTTAAGGTCTTCGAGGTAGTAGCCCTGGCCATTCATGTCGCACCGCGGAGGGGGTCGTGCTGCGATGCAATATAATTGCTATCGCGAGTGCGAACAAGCTCGGGGCGCGGAGACGACCTAATAAGTCGGGCCGTTCCTGATGTAGCTGTAGCGGTCGGCGGAAGGCACCGTGACATCGACAAAATCCTGTCCTTTCAGGATCTTGAGCGGGATCTTCGATCCCGCCGGACCGACCGAGAAGATCCGCCGATAGAAGCTTTCGAGTCCCTCGACCGGCTGGCCGGCGACCGACACGACCAGATCCCCGGGCCGAAGCCCGATCCTGGCCGCCGGGCTGTCCGGCGCGACTCGGACGATGAAGACCCGCCCGCGATGCTCTTCCGAGGTGAGGCCGAGCCAAGGCTTCGGTGGGCTCTGCGGCCGGCCGTGCTTGACCATCTCGTCGAGAATCGGCTTCAGACGGTCGATCGGCACGAACATGTTGCCGGGAAGGTTGCGGTCGCCGCCGCGATACGCATCGCCGACGAACAGCGATCCGATGCCCATCAGCCTTCCATCGCCGCCGAACAGCGCAGCACCGCCGAACTCGGAGATCGGGGGCGAGGTGAAGATCGCGTTCTCGAGCAGATACTCCCAGTATCCCGCGAAGGTACGGCGCGAGACCACCACGGCCGCCGTCGCCGACTTGTAGCCGCCGTGAGTCGCGACCAGCACCTGCTGGCGCTCGGCGAGCTCGGAGGAGTCGCCGAGCTCGATCGGCTTGACCGCGATCGGGATCGCCGAACGGACCAGGCCGAAGCCGGTCTCGTAGTCGTAGCCGACGAGCGTCGCCGAGACGGGCTTGCCGGACGGTCCGGTCACCTCGATCTCGCTCGCTTCCTGGACCAGGTAGCCGATGGTGACGATCAGCCCGTCCTTGCCGATGACGACGCCATGGCCTCGCCGCTCGGTGCCGAGAGTGGAGGCGCTGCGCGCGGTCGGCGGCACCTTGACGTCGACCTTGACGACGGTCGCGAGGATGTCGTCGGCAGGCTGCGCCGACGCCGGCACGACAAAGGCAAGCAGGAGTACCAAGGCTAGGCGGAACATGGACGCCTCCCGTCGGTTCGCCTCGATGCTAGACCGATTCCGCGCCGATGCGCAGCTACCGTCAGCCCCCGGCTTCGATCCTCGCGTCGAATTGTAGCTCGACCTTCACCCCGTCCGGATCGACGAAGAAGATCTGCTTGCGCGGCCGACCCGGAACCTCGCGGGTCTCGAAGGCGATGCCGCGGGCCTTGAGGCGCTGGGCCAGCTCGGTCATGCCGCGGGCGGCGAGCGCGATATGGTCGAAGCCCTGCTCGTCCGATTCGCGGCCGCTCTTCCTGACCGCGCCGCCGTCGCCGACGAGGTGCAGGATCGCCCGGCCGCCGGCATAGAGCCAGTGCCCGGGGAATCCGAGCGGCGGCCGATCGCCCTCGGTCAGGCCCAGCACGTCCATGTAGAAGGAGCGGCAGCGGGCGAGGTCGGACGTGGTGATGGTGAAGTGGTCGAGACCGTCGATCGTGGCTGAGGGTGCGGGCATCGAAGGGCTCCCGGGCTTAGTCGTTGGCAGCGGGCGAATCATGGTAGCTTCGCCATCGCTGGCCGCAAGCGGCCGCGATAGCGACGGGGCCCGAGAGAGATGAGCGAGTACGTCGAGCGCAAGGCCCGGGATGCGCTGGCCCAGGCCGATGGCGATCACCAGCGGGCGGCCGAGCTCCTGGAACTCTGGTGCGGCGACGACGCCCGGCTGAAGGGCGCCCTGATCCGCCCCTTCCTTCCCAACATCTGCCGGCTCGCGATCCAGCGGACGACCGCGCCTCCAAGCAAGAGCGCGCGCGCCAGGGTCAAGGGAACGGCGATCGACCTGGTGATCGACGCGCTGCAGGAGAAAGCCGGCAAGCGGCGGATCGATCCCGCGATTCCCCAGCCCGCACCGAAGCCCGCCGAGGCCTCGGTCAAGCATGCGCGCGCGATGCAGACGCTCGCGTCGGCCTTCAAGAAGAAGAGCTAGAAACGCCCGACGCCGGCCATCAGTCGAGCGGCCGGCATTCCTTGGGGCGGGCGGCGAGCATGTTCTCGTACATCGCCTTCAGGTACTTCGGATCGGCGCCGATCGCCTTGGCGTTGGCCCGGTGCTCGGCGGTCTGCGCGACCGCGGCGGCCACCATGTGCGGCGTCGCCTCGTCCGGCAGGATCATGAAGCCGCCCTTCTCGAGATCGTTGAGGATCTCCTGGGAGGTCTTCGAGAAGCGCCGGTAGGAATTGTCCATCATGCTGACCTGCTCGCGCCGGCCGGGGCTGGACGCGCGGGCGAGCGCCATGGACAGGATGTCGGTCGTCAGCTGCGGATCGCGCGTAGTCGACCACGCCTCGATCATCGCCCGCCAGATCGTGCTGACATAGGTGCGGAAGCCGCGGGGGCCGAGCAGCGAGCGGTTGGCCTGGAACGAGGCGTCAGCCTTGCCGACCATCACCTCCGACGGATCCTTGGGCGCGATCGCGTAGCCAGAGAGCTCGAACGACTTAACGACGGTGCTGGCGTCGGGCTTGTACTTTTCCCACTCGCTGTCGATCAGGAACGAGCCGAGCATGTCGGCGTGCTGGTTCTGCACCCGATTCAGGAACTTGGCGAATTCTTTTGCAAATACGTCTACGACGCTTGCATTCGGATTCGTAACCTGGCCGCGCATCCACTCGCCCTATTCTGGCTTTCGCGCCTTCGCAATACCGCCCCTAACGTCCGCTCATATCACGGAAATACCGATAAGTACCACACCTTTGCGGCCCCCGCCATGCAAGGCCCCCACGCGCCGCCAATGGATCCGGGAAGGGTCTCACGGGGTTCCAGAGGGCGGAAGGATTATGATAGAGTTCACGGACATTTGCAGGCGATCGACCGGACCCGGATAAATGCTTCGGAAGCTCAAAGACCTCTCTGGCCTCGTGGGCGTCTTCGCCGCCGGCGGGATGACCGCTGCGCTGATCGTCGGCCTGTTGGCCCGCTAGCCAGATGCGCATCCTCGTCGTCGAAGACGATCCCGAGCTCGGCCCCCACCTGGCCGAGGCCCTCAAACGCGACGCCTACCAGGTCGAACTCACGACCGACGGCGCTGAAGCGCTCGCCCGCGGCGCCGAGGATGACTTCGACGCGGTCGTGCTCGACCTCGGCGTGCCCACCGTCGACGGGCTTTCGGTGCTGAAGCGCTGGCGGGCCGAGCGCCGCGACATGCCGGTGCTGGTGCTGACCGCGCGCTCGCGCTGGGGCGACAAGATCGCCGGGTTCGAGGCCGGCGCCGACGACTACGTGACCAAGCCGTTCCAGGTGGAAGAGGTTCTGGTGCGGCTTCGAGCCATCCTCCGGCGGACGGCCGGCGGCGCCAAGGCGGTGCTGCGCTGGAACGACGTGATGCTCGACACCCAGAGCCATCGCGTCACCAACGCCGGCGACCTGGTCCGGCTCTCCGGCCAGGAATACAAGATCCTTTCCTACCTGATGCGGAACATGGGCCGGACGGTGTCGCGCTCGGAGCTGGCCGAGCACATCTACGACCATGCCTACGACAAGGACTCGAATCTGATCGAGGTGTTCATCGGGCGGCTTCGCAAGAAGCTTGGGTCCGACCTGATCACCACCGTCCGCGGCCAGGGCTACCTGATCTCCCACCCGACCGAACGCGGTGTGGCGGGCACTGCCTA
>CAZDGR010000037.1:0-18853 GCA_964504845.1 uncultured Rhizobium sp.
TCGGTGCTTTCCCGCGATCCGGCCTGGCGCGACGGGCCGGTGGTCGTCGACGGAGAGATGCGCTCGTGATCGAGGTCCAGAATCTCGCAGTCACTTTCGGCGAGGGCTCCTCGGCGATCCGTGCCGTCAATGGCATCGATTTCCGCGTCGCCGCCGGCGAGACCTTCGGCCTCGTCGGCGAGTCCGGCTCCGGCAAGTCGACGGTGCTGCGCGCGCTGTCCGGCCTCAACCCGGACTGGACCGGCGCCATGCGCGTCGACGGCCAGGCGCTCGACCGCAAGCGCAGCAAGGCCTTCTACAAGCTGGTCCAGATGGTGTTCCAGGACCCCTATGGCTCGCTCCATCCGCGCCATACGGTCGATCACGTCCTGGCCGAGCCGCTGACGATCCACGGCATGCTCGACGTCGACGGGCGGATCGAGCAGGCGCTGGCTGAGGTCGGGCTCGGCCCCGCCTTCCGCTTCCGCTATCCGCACCAGCTCTCCGGCGGCCAGCGCCAGCGCGTCGCCATCGCGCGCGCGCTGATCCTCGAGCCCAAGGTGCTGCTGCTCGACGAGCCCACCTCGTCGCTCGACGTCTCGGTCCAGGCCGAGATCCTGAACCTGCTGCAGCGCTTGAAGCGCGAGCGCGGCCTAACCTTCATCCTCGTCACGCACAATCTCGCCGTGGTCGCCCACATGTGCGACCGCCTCGCGGTGATGAATGCCGGCCGCATCGTCGAGGAGATGACGGTATCCGACCTCCGCAAGGGAGCAGCGCGCCAGGCCTATACGCTGCAGCTGTTCAACGCCTCGCTGGGATACGATCGCGCCAAGGCGAAGGAGCTGATCACCTTCGCTTGATGTGCGTTGCGCTCCCGGCTAGCGCGTCCGCGCCCGATCGGGTGGCCGGTAGACCGGCGCGTCGAGCGGCGCGAGCGGCTCGCGTCCGCGGATGATGTCGGCCGCCTTCTCGGCGATCATGATGACCGGGGCGTTCAGGTTGCCCGACACGATGTCGGGCATGATCGAGGCGTCGACCACCCTGAGGCCGTCGAGACCACGGACGCGCAAGCTTCCGTCGACCACCGCGGTCGGGTCGGTACCCATCCTGCAGGATCCGCAGGGATGGTAGGCGCTGTCGGCCCGGGCGCGCACGAAGGCATCGATCTCGGCATCGGTCTGCCCGTTCCGGCCCGGCTGGATCTCCTCGCCGCGATACGGGTCGAAGGCGGCTTGCGCGAACACGTCGCGCGCACGCTTGACCGCGTCGCGCATCTCCAGCCGGTCCTGCTCGGTCGACAGGTAGTTCGGCTGCAGCAGGGGATGATCGGTGGGTCTTGCCGTGCGCAGGCGGATGTCGCCGACCGACGTCGCCCGCATCGGTCCGACATGGACCTGGAAGGCGTGACAGTCGCCGGGCTTCCGGCCGTGGTCGTTGACGACCGACGGCAGGAAGTGGAACTGGAGATCGGGATGCGGCACCGACTCGTCGCGGCGGATGAAGGCGCCTGCCTCCAGATGCGCCGAGGCGCCCCATCCTGTCCTCAGCAGGAACCACTCGATGCCGATCCTAAGCTTGGTCAGCGGATTCTCGACCGCGTAGAGGGTGATCGGCTGGGTGCAGGCGTATTGCACATAGAGCTCGAGGTGGTCCTGCAGGTTCTGCCCCACCCCCGGCAGGTCGTGGACCACCGGGATGGCGTGCGCGCGCAGATGGTCGGCCGGGCCGACGCCCGACAGCATCAGCAGCTGCGGCGAGTTGATCGCGCCGCCGGAGAGGATCACCTCGCGTCTCGCGCGCGCCTCGATCGGTTGCCCATTGGTACGGTAGGCGACGCCGATGGCGCGGCCGCGATCGAACAGCACGCGCTCGGCGAGCGAGTTCACCGAGACCGTGAGGTTGCGCCGTGACCGCACCGGCTTGAGATAGGCGCTTGCGGCCGACCAGCGCCGGCCGCGATGGATGGTCATGTCCATCCGCCCGAAGCCTTCCTGCTGGAAGCCGTTCATGTCCTCGGTGAACGGATAGCCCGCCTGGATGCCGGCCTGGATGAAGGCGTCGAACAGCGGGTTTGACGTCGAGCCGGTCGAGACGTGCAGTGGACCGTCGCTGCCGCGATAGAGATCGCCGCCCTTGGCGCGGGTCTCGGCCTTCTTGAAGTAGGGCAGCACATGGGCGTAGCTCCAGGACTCGAGGCCTGGCGTCTTCGCCCAGCGGTCGTAGTCCCAGGCATGCCCGCGCACATAGACCATCGCGTTGAGCGATGACGACCCGCCGAGCACGCGTCCTCGTGGCCAATACAGGCGCCGGCCGTTCATGTGCGGCTGCGGCTCGGTCTCGTAGTGCCAGTTGTAGCGGTCGTCGCAGAGATTGTAGGTCAGGGCCGCCGGCATATGGATCTTCCACGTGCGATCGGCGGGGCCGGCTTCGAGCAGCAGGACGCTGGCGTCGGGATCCTCGCTCAGCCGGTTCGCCAGAACGCAGCCGGCGGATCCGGCGCCGACGACGATGTAGTCGTATTCGGCCTTCCCGCTCATCTCCGGTCGTTCACGGCAGGCGGGATTGCCGCACCTTGCCCGTTCAGCTCGAGATCGAGGAAGCGCTGGGCGATCGCGCGCGCCTGCTCGACGTCTCGCGCACCGGAGAGCGCGGCGTTGAGCCAGAGCCCGTCGATCAGCGCCGCGAGTCCCTTCGCCGCCCGCGTTGCCGCCGCGGGCGGCAATGCCTGGGCGAAGGCATGATGCAGGTTGGAATGGAGGCGGCGATGGTTGATCCGCTGCAGCCGCGCGAGCCTGGGCTCATGCCGTGCCTGCGACCAGAACACCAGCCAGGCGGCGACCACCGGCGGCGCGAACTGGCTCGGCGCGAAGTTGCCGTCGACGATGGCCTGGAGGCGGTCACGCGGCGTCGTCGCCTGGGCCAGCCGGCCCACCACCTCGCGCCGCAGCTCGGCAAGCAAGGTGCGCATCGACGCTTCGAGCAGCTCGCCCTTGCCGCCGAAGTAGTGATGGATGATCCCCGACGAGACGCCGGCTGCCCGGCTGATGCGCTGGACCGTCGTCTCGCTGTAGCCGTAGCGGCCGATCGACGAGATCGCGGCGTCGATCAGCTGGCGACGGCGGATCGGCTCCATTCCGAGCTTGGGCAAGTCTCTCTCCTCGCGCCTTGGTCCGATGACGGTATTTTAATTGGCCGTCCAATTAAAAGAAAATCTCTTGTACGACGGGGCTTTGCACTAGAGTGGAGCGGTCTTCGGGGAGCCATTTCCATGCCGAGCATCGTCGCCGGATCGAGGACGGCCGACGTCGATCTGGTCGCCTTCGATAAGGACGGCACGCTGATCGACTTCCACCATCTGTGGAGCCGGAAGGCGCGGCTGGCGGTGCAAGCCGTGGCGCGTGCGGCGGGCCTCGGCGCCGAGCTCGAACGCGATCTCTATCGCTCGATCGGCTACGACCCCGAGACCGGTTCGGCGCTGTCCGACGGGCCGCTTTCGATCAGCACCATGCCGAAGCTGCATACGATCTGCGCCACGGTGCTCTACCAGCACGGGCTCGACTGGCATGACGCGGAAGACGTCGCGCGTCACGCATTCTCGGCCGCGCTCGGCGCCATTCCGACCGCGGATCTGGTCAAGCCGCTGGGCAAGGTCGAGCCTCTGTTCCGCCAGCTCACCCAGGCAGGTGCCCGCGTGGCCATCGTCACGTCCGACGACCGCGACGCGACCCAGGCGACGATGTCGCTTCTCGGCCTCGACGGCTATGTCTCGGCGCTGGTCTGCGGCAACGACGCGATCCCCAGCAAGCCGGCGCCCGATGCGCTGCTCCATCTCAGCGAGCGACTTCACGTTCCGCCCAGGCGCATGGCGATGGTCGGCGACACCGTCGGCGATCTCGCCACGGCCACCGCCGCCGGCGCCGGTTGCCGTATCGGCGTCCTGAGCGGCACGGGCCGGCACGACGATCTCGCGCCGCATGCCGACGTGCTGATCGCGTCGATCGACGAGATCAGGGTCTTGGGCCGATGACTGCCGTCTTGCCCGTGCGCCAGCTGTTCATCCATGGCGGTTATGTCGATGCCCGTTCGGGTCAGACGTTCGAGACCATCAATCCGGCAAATGGATTGCCCATTGCGGTCGTTCAGCAGGCCGGCGCCGAGGACGTCGAGCGCGCGGTCGAGTCCTCGGAGAAGGGATTCGCGGCCTGGTCGGCGATGACCGGTGCGGCGCGGGGCCGCATCCTCGGCCAGGCCGTCCATCTTCTTCGGCAGAGAAACCGGGAGCTTGCCGAGCTGGAGGTCGCCGATACGGGCAAGCCAATCCAGGAGGCGATCGAGGTCGACGTGCTGAGCGGTGCCGACTGCATCGAGTATTTCGCCGGCCTGGCCGCAAGCCTCTCCGGTCAGCACATCGAGCTCAAGCAGGCCTTCGCCTATACCAGGCGCGAGCCGCTTGGCGTCTGTGCCGGGATCGGCGCATGGAACTACCCGCTCCAGATCGCCTGCTGGAAGTCAGGTCCGGCGCTCGCCTGCGGGAACGCCATGATATTCAAGCCCGCGGAGCAGACGCCGCTGACGGCGCTCAAGCTCGCCGAGATCTACCGGGAAGCGGGGGTCCCCGACGGCGTCTTCAACGTGGTCCAGGGCGGAGCCTCGACCGGAGAGCTCCTTGCGGCCCACCCGCGCATCGCCAAAGTGTCGTTCACCGGTTCCGTCCCGGTCGGAAAGCGCGTGATGGCGAACGCTGCCGGGACCCTGAAGCGGGTCACCATGGAACTCGGCGGCAAGTCGCCCCTCATCATCTTCGGCGATGCCGATATCGAGGAAGCCGTCTCGGCGGCGATGCTCGCCAACTTCTATACGCAGGGCGAGGTCTGCACGAACGGGACGCGTGTGTATGTCCAGCGCGAGATCCTGGAGAGGTTTCTGGCACGGTTGACCGAGCGCACCCGCCGGCTGCGCCTCGGCGATCCGATGGATCCGGCGACGCAGGTCGGAGCGCTCATCTCGGCCGAGCACAGGGACGCGGTCCTCGCCTACATCGAGGCGGGAAAGCGGGAAGGGGCCACGCTTCTATGCGGCGGCGGTCCGCCGGCCGATCCGGCGCTGGCGCGCGGCTTCTACGTCGAGCCCACGATCTTCTCGGCGGCCACCGACGACATGCGGATCGTGCGCGAGGAAATATTCGGGCCGGTCATGGCCGTGCTCGCCTTCGATGACGAAGACGAGGTGATCCGGCGCGCGAACGCCACGCCCTTCGGCCTGGCCGCGGGCGTCTTCACCCGCGATCTTGCCCGGGCGCATCGCGCGGTCGGCCGGCTCGAAGCCGGCGTCTGCTGGATCAACAACTACAATGTCACACCGATCGAGGTTCCCTTCGGCGGGGTGAAGCAGTCCGGCATCGGTCGCGAGAACGGCGTAGCCGCCATCGATCAGTACACCCAGCTGAAGAGCGTGTACGTCGAGCTCGGCAAGGTCGCCTGTCCTTACGAGTGACTTTGGCGATCAGAGAAGTTCCGCCAGCATGCGGGCGGCCCGCTCGGCGCCGTCGGCCTCGACCGGCCTGAACCGGGTAGGCGCACGCAAGGTCTCGACCATCGCCTCGGCGATCGCCTCCGGCGTCGAGGTCGCGAACTCCATGCGCTTTCCGGCGCCGTACCGGTCGAGACGGTGGGCGACGTGGAAGTTCTGCTCGAAGTGGTTCCTCAAGGGAAAATAGAGGAACGGGGTGCCGGCCGCGGCGAGCTCCATGCACGTCGTGAGCCCGCCCTGGACCAGCGCCAGGTCGCATGCAGCGAGATGGCGGTCGAGATCCGGGACGAAGGCGCGCACCTCGACGCCCGAGGGGGCGGCGAGCGAGGCGGGATCGATGCGCGGGCCGGCCACCAGGATCATGCGCAGGTCGGAAAGCCGGCTGTGGACGGTGGGCCAGGCATCGAGGATGCGCCGGATCAGGTGGGTCCCGACTCCCGATCCGCCGACGGTGACGATGCAGACGCGTTCGTCGGGCCGATATCCCAGGGTGCGGCGGAGCTCGGCGCGATCGCCGAAGGTGCCGGGATGACGGCCGATGATGTAGCCGGAGAAGTCGAAGTGCCTGGGGATCCAGTCGCGCATCGCCGGCAGGTCCTTGCCGAAGGAATGCTGGATCACGTCGTCGGGATTGCCGACGAAGACGGCGCGGTCGCGCACGCCGGGATGGCGCTCCACATGCCCGATCATCTCGGCGTTGTAGTCGGCGGTCAGGAAAGCCTCGCGCTCGCCGTTTTCCGGCATCGGCACGAATCCAACGAAGTCGGTGAGCCAGGCGAGCGCCGACTTCTTCAGCTCAGGATGCTCGTGCCAGTAGTGGTCGACGTCCCAGGCCTCGTCGGCGATCACGAGGTCGTAGCCGCCGGATTCGACCGCGTCCTGGAAGATCATGAAGTTGGCGATCAGCACCTCGTCCATGCGGCGGATCGCCTGGAAGGCGTTGAGGTCGTGCTCGCCCGACTCGAGCTCGATGTGCTTGGTCTCGCTCGCCAGCCGTGCGCTGAGCGGGTGGACGCGCTCGCCGGCGGCATCGAGCAGGCGCGTCACCGGATCCTGCGCCAGCCAGTCGACCTCGAGATCGGGCTTGAGCGTGCGCAGCTCGCGGGCGACCGCGATGTCGCGGCGCCCGTGGCCGAGGCCGATTGGCGAGGAGAGGTAAAGCGCCCGCTTGGCCTTGCCGGTCGCGCGCGGCGTCCGTCTCGGCTCGGCGATGCCGAGCCGGCGGTCGAGAAAATCGACGATCAGCCTGTTGGCCTTCGCCGGGAAGCGGCCGAGCGGATTGTGACCGCCGCCCGGGATGGTCACCATCTCGGCCCGGGTCAGCTCGGCCACGAGCTTCGCGCGCGCATAGGGCTGGATCCGGTCGTCGTCGCCGTGGATCACCAGCGCCGGGCAGTCGATCCGGCGGTACATCGCCTCGCTGGCGTCGAAGGACGGCGGCGTCGTGCGGGCTTCGACCGTCCTCGCCAGCACCGGGCCGGTGGTGTCGTTGGCCCAGCCGATGCCGTCCTCGATCTGCTTGGTCGAGTGCGGTTCGGAGAAGATGTGGCGGATGAAGTGCTCGGCGAAGTCGGGATAGTCGGTGTGCCAGTAGTCACGGTTGTACTTGCTCCAGCCCTCGAACCGCTCCTGCTTGGTCAGGAAATGCGCCGGTCCCATGTACGGGTAGCCGGGACCGACGGTCGCCGCGGTGCCGGCGAGGACCAGCGCCTTCACCCGCTCTGGATGGTAGGCGGCGAGAACGCAGGCGAGCGTGCCGGCGAAGGAGAGACCGACGATCACCGCCTTGCCTGCCTTCGTCGCGTCCATGACCGCGACCAGGTCCGCCACGTAGTTGTCGAGCGTGTAGGCGGAGACCTCCGCCGGCCGATCGGACCTGCCGTTGCCGCGGCCGTCATAGGCGATGCAGCGGAAGCGCTCGCTCAAGTAGGGCAGCTGCGCCTTGTAGACGCGGGAGTGGACGATGCTCCAGGGCGGCGGGAAGACGAGGGTCTCCGGCCCGTCGCCATAGATCTCGTAATGGAGCTTCACGCCGTCGCGGTCGACGAAGCCTTCCCGGGCGGGCAGCTTTGCGCGCATGCGGTCACCTCCTCGATGGGGCACCTTCGGCAAGGCGGATGAGATCGCCGATCCGCCGCAGCACGGGGCGCACCGGCGTTCCCTTCTTGTCGATGCCGAGCAGGTAGAGACTCTCGGCGCCGATGAAGACGTTGGCGGCAAAGGCTCCGATCTCCTCGGGCGAGAACGGGCCGAGCCTGTCCTCGGCGCGTCGGGCGACACCGACGATGAGGTCGATCCATCCCATGATGCCGGCGCGGATCACCTTGGCGACCGCCGGGTCGGCCCAGCCCGCCGCGATCAGTTCCTGGAGGACGCGCACGTATCCGGACTCGATGTCGTCGTCGAGATAGTCGCAGGCCCGGTCCCACTGCTCGGAAAGGGAGAGGGTCGTATCGCCGACAAGCGCGTTCTGGCGGTCGAGCAGCTGGTCATTCAGGTGCTCGAACAGCGCCAGCACCATCCCCTGCTTGGAGCCGAAGTGGTAGTGGATCTGGCTTAACGGCACGCCAGCCTCGGCCGCGACGTCGCGGGTCGAGAGCCCGGCATAGCCGTTCCGGCGCAGCACCTTCTTGGCGGCTTCGAGCAGCGACGTGCCGGTCTCGAGTTTCTTTGCCGATACGCGCGCCATTCCGGCCTCTTCGCCATATAATTCGGTCGACCGACCGAAATTTAGGGCCGCAGGCCAGTCGAGTCAAGCGCCGGCCTGGTGCGTTGCTATCCAGGCCGGCGCGAGTCCGGCGACGAGGTCAGTTCGGGCGCCTGGTCGCCTGCACCATCCGGTGCATGCCTTCGACGTTGAGCTCGCGCATCTGCTGGTAGCCCGACCAGTCCTTGTACTTCTCCAGCGTGACCGTCTTCTTGATGTCGTCCAGCGACTTGCCCTCGCGGGCGAGCCTGGTCACGTCGGCGCGCAGTTCCTCCATCAGCTCGCGGAAGGCGACGGCGTCGGCCTTGGTGCCGAGCGGGCCGTGGCCAGGCGCCAGGATGTCGAAGCTCATCGCCTCGACCCGCTTGAGCGAGTCGATCCATTCCTGGAGGTAGCCGTCGGGGAAGTCGCGGAACGGCATCGCCTTGACCGGGATGAAGTCGACCGCGAACAGGATCTTCTCCTTCGGGAAGCGCATCACCAGCGAGTTGTCGGAGTGGTTCTTGCCGACGTAGGTCAGCTCCAGCACCGTGCCGCCGAGCTCGATGGTCAGCGTGTCGTCGAAGGTGAGGCTGGGCACCGCGGTCGGGCGCTTCTCGTCGACGATGACTTCCTTGGCGCGACGGTGGGCGACGACGATCGCCGAGTCGGCGAAGACCTCGCCGCCGGCGATGTGGTCGCGATGGTCGTGGCTGTAGACCAGATACCTGATCGGCTGGTTCCAGCGCTGGGCGATCTCGGCCTTCAGCCATTTCGCCGCCTCGGCATCGATCGGGTCGGTGACGATCACGCCGGCCGGCGTCACCGCGAAGACCGAGTAGTGGAAGTTGTTGCGGAAGCGGTAGATCTCGCCGGCGATCTTGCTGATCTCGCGCACCGGCGCCGCCGCCTGCGCCTCCTGCTGCTGGATGTAGGTCCAGGTATCGTGGTCGTCGTCGTTGTGGGCGAGCGCGGGCATCGCAACCGCGAGCACCGCCGCCATGATCCATCCGCGCATTCAGCACCTCCCTGAGGTTCGTTGGCGGCATTGTCGGCGATCGGAGATCGCCGGCGCCCTCACGTCAGCGTGAAGCGCGCAGACGCTCGCGGTTGAGCTGAAGCCACTGCAGCGAGAGCAGCGTGATCGCGTTGTCGATCTCGCCCCGCTTCATCCGCGCGAAGGCCTCCTCGGTCTCCATCACGACGATGCGGATGTCCTCGTGCTCGGCAGCGACCCCGGCGTGTCCGCCGATGCCGGCAAGGTCGACCAGTGCTGCGTAGAGCCAGACCGTCTCGGTGGCGCCGCCCGGGCTCGGCATGAAGGTGTAGAGCGGGATCAGCGCCGAAGCCTCGAGCCCGGTCTCCTCCTTGAGTTCGCGCCGGGCCACCTCTTCCGGGTCGTATCCTTCCGGGATGATCCCGGCCGGCACCTCGAGCGTCCGGTGCGAGGGTCGGCCGGCGAGCGCGGCCGCCAGCCGGAACTGCTCGACGACCAGGATGCGGTCGAGCCTGGGGTCGTAGGGGAAGACGCCGGCAGCATGGCCGCGGACGAAGATCTCGCGCTCGATCTCGGGCGTCCAGTCGCCGGCATAACGGCGATGGCGGAGCCGGTAGCGGTCGACCCGGAAGAATCCCTGGAACGGCGTGTCCCGGGACCGGATCTCGTAGTCGGGGGAGCTCATTGGGCCTTCCGGATGAAGTGGCGGAGATTCGGCCCGGCGATTCGGTAGAAGACCTTGTCGGCCCGCTGGTGCGGCCCGAGGCTGTCGTAGAAGCGTCGCGAGCGGTCGTTCCAGGGATCGGCGGTCCAGTCGATCTGGCCGATGCCGCGCTGCTCGGCGAGGAAGCCCAGGTATTCCATCATTTGCCGCCCGATCCCCTCTCCGCGCCAGCGCTCGGAGACGTATAGATCCTGAATGAAGAAACTGTCCTGACAGAGGGCGGCCGAATAGATCTGAAAGAAGATCAGGAGGCCGACGGCGACGCCGTCGCGCTCGGCCAGCAGAACCTCGAGCCGGCCGTCCTTGAGGCCCTGCTCCTTGATCGCCTCGGCCATCGCCCAGCGCGAGTAGGGCGGGGGGATGCCGTAGAAGGCGAGCAGCTCGCGGCAGAGATGCGCGATCGTGTCGGCGTCGTCGGCCGTAGCCAGGCGAAGGCTCGCCATCATCATGGCGCACCATCGGGGCTAAGCCTAAGTCCGGTCAAGCGCCTGCGCTTCAGGCGCCCACGCTTCAGGCAGGGGCGCTGGACCACGGCATCGGCCGCTGGCAGTCTCGCCGCGATGGCGCTCCTGCATCTCTTTCGCCATGCGAAGTCGAGCCGCGACGATCCGAGCCTCGACGACCACGACCGGCCGCTGGCGCCGCGCGGCCGCAAGGCGGCGCCGATGATGGCGCGCTGGATGGCGGAGAGCGACGTCGTGCCGGGGTTGGTGCTGGTCTCGACCGCCAGGCGCACCCGCGAGACCTGGAACCTGATGCGGCCGGCGTTCAAGCCGGCGCCCCAGGTCGAGTTCGAGGAGGCGCTCTATCTTGCCTCCGACGAGGAACTGCTCGACCGGATCCGCCGGCTGCCGGACGAGCACGAGGAGGTCATGCTGATCGGTCACAACCCAGGACTTCACGACCTGGCGGTTCACCTGGTCGCCGGGCACGGCATCGAGTACGGACGGCTCGCCGAGAAGTATCCGACCGCCGCCCTCTGCACGATCGACTTCGGCCGCAAGTCATGGGGTCGCATCGCGGCGAGATCAGGCCGGCTGGCCCGCTTCATTCGGCCCGTAGATATCCACGACGATTAATAAATCCGTCACTTTTTTGTCGTTGACCCGTGTGAGTCGCGGTCGGCTTAATCCATGGGCATGCCCCCCTCTTCCCGCCGCCCGATTGTCCCGGCCCCCGCCGGCTCCCTGGCGGGACGCGAGGTGGAACTCAAGCTGGCGCTCGATCCGGCTGATCTCCCGAGGCTCAAGCAGCACCCCCTCCTGCGCGCCGCCCGGCCGTCGACCAGCCGGCTTCAGGCGACCTACTTCGACACCTCCGATCTCCGGTTGGCCGAACGGGATCTGACGCTTAGGGTCCGCCGCAACGGGCGGCGGCATGTCCAGACGGTGAAATCCGGCTCTCTTAGACAGATCGGTCTGTTTGATCGCGAGGAGGCCGAGAGTACCGTTCCTCGGCAGAATCCGGACCTGGGCGTCATCGACCATGCAGCGCTCCGGCAGGCGGTCGGCGGCGCGCTCGACGACCGGCCGTTGAAGCCGATCTTCGGCACCGACGTCCGCCGCACCAAATGGCGACTCGAGAGCGGTGGGAAAGTCGAGGTCGAGGTCGACCTGGACGTCGGCCGCTTCAAGGTCGGCCAGGCCGAGGCGCCGATCTGCGAGATCGAGCTCGAGCTGAAGCGGGGCCGTCCGCGCGACCTGATCAGGCTGGCCCGGGACCTTGGTGCGACCGTGCCCCTCCGGCTCGACGTCGCCAGCAAAGCCGCCCGCGGCTTCGCATTGTACCGGGGCGACACGGAGACCGTTCGCTGGGCGGAGGTCCCCAGCCTCGGCCGCGACGCGAGCGTGAGCGATGCCGTGCTGGCGGTCCTCCGCGAGTGCTTGAGCCATGTCGCCTCCAATCAGGCGGCGGTGCTGGACGGGCGGGATCCCGAAGGCGTGCATCAGATGCGGGTCGGGCTCCGCCGGTTGCGGGCTGCGCTCAGCCTCTTCCGACGACAGGTTGACGACGCCGCGCGCGGGGAACTGGCGGGCGAGCTCCGCTGGCTCGCCGGCGCGCTCGGGCCGGCGCGCGACTGGGACGTGTTCCTGGCAGAGCTTCTGCCCCCGGTCGCCGAGACGGGTGCCGGCGATACGGTGCTCCGCGAAATCGAGCGGGCGGCCGGCGCGCTCCGGGAAACCGCCTATGCCGAGGCGCGGGCCGCGATCGGCTCGAGTCGGTTCCTGAATCTCATGCTCTCGGCCCGCCTCTGGCTGGCCGAGCCGCCGTGGTCGGATGAGGCCGGTCTCAAGCGCAAGGCGCGCGAGGTCGCCGCCGAGCTTCTCGACCACCGGAACCGCAAGGCAAGGCGCGTCGCGAAGAACGCCGAGAGCCTGGAGGAAGCCGAGATGCACTCGCTTCGGCTGCGCCTCAAGAAGCTCCGCTATGCCGCCGAATTCTTCGGGTCGCTGTTCGCCGATCGCAAGGTCCGGGCCTATGGCAAGGCCGTGTCGCGCCCGCAGCAGAGCCTCGGCTACCTGAACGACGTCCGCACGCTGCCGGCGCTGCTCGAGCAGCTGGCCCTTCACGTCGATGCGGATGCCGGTGCCAAGGCGCTAGGCGCGGTCGCCGGATTCCATGCCGGCCGTGTCGAGGCCCTGCTCGCCGAGGCGAGGCGGGACCTCGGGGCCTTCGCCGACGCCCGACGGTTCTGGACCTGAGGTTCAGGCTCCCTTGATCTTGGCGGCGACATTGAAGCCGCCGTCGATGACGAAGCTCTGGCCGGTGGTCCAGCGGCTCGAGTCGCTGGCGAGGAACACGGCGATGCCGGCGAAGTCCTCGGGTACGCCCCAGCGGCCGATCGCATGGCGGTGCATCGCATCCGCGATGAACTCCGGCGCGTTGATCCGGGCATGGGTCAACGGCGTGTCGATGTATCCCGGGACGATCGTGTTGCAACGGATGCCGTCGCGACCGAACTCGGTCGCCATCGAGCGCATCAGCGACTCGACGCCGGCCTTCGCCGCGGCGTAGTGCTCGACCAGCGGGTTGCCCATGCGGCCGAACTGGCTGCCGGTCACCACGATCGAGCCGCCCTGGCCCTGCTTCAGCATGATCCGCACCGCGGCACGGACGGTGAAGAACACGCCGTCGAGGTTGACGCTGGTCACGCGATGCCATTCCTCGGTGGTCATCTCGGCGAAGCTCGTGTGCTTGCCGATGCGGCCCGAGACGCCGGCGTTGGCGAAGCAGGCGTCCAGCCGACCGAGCCTGTCGGCGGACTCCTTGACGCCGCGATCGACCGCCGCCTCGTCGGCGACGTTGTGGTTCAGGAGGACGACCTTTCGGCCGTAGCGCTTGAGCGCGGCCTCCGCGGCGCGGTTCTTGTCGGGGTTCTGGCCCCAGATCGCGATGTCGGCGCCGGCCTCCGCCATGCCTTCGGCCATGCCGAGGCCGATGCCGCTGTTGCCGCCGGTCACCAGCACCGCCTTGCCCGTCAGATCCAAGCCCCGATAGCCCATGGGAACCTCCTTGCCACCGTGGAAAGCCGCTATACTGCCGCGGGGGTGGGCGTGCGCGCGAGGTTTGGCTAGGTGAACGCGGAACAGGTCTTCGACATCCTTCGCGAGGCCATGCTGGTGACCCTGATCATCTGCGGCCCGCCGATGGCGATCGGGCTCGTGGTCGGCATCGTCATCTCGCTCGTCCAGGCGATGACCCAGATCCAGGAGATGACGCTCACTTTCGTGCCGAAGCTGATCGTCCTGTTCATCACCATGATCATCTTCATGCCGTTCATGCTGGCGACGATCATCAAGTTCACCGAGTACATCTTCGACCAGATCATCGCCGGCGGGCGGTAGAGATGACCCTGCCGCAATTCCTCCCGGCCGAGATCTTCGCCTTCATGGCGGTATTCATCCGCCTCGGCGCCGCCTTCCTGGTGATGCCGGGCTTCGGCGAAGCCGTCGTGCCGGCCAGGCTCCGGCTGATGATGGCGATCGCGATCACGCTGATCATCGCTCCGATCGTGCGCCAGACCCTGCCGGGGCTGCCGAGCGGTCCCGGGGAGTTGATCGCCTTCGTCGCGACCGAGACCGCGATCGGATTCTTTCTCGGCGGCATCGCGCGCCTGCTGGTGACTACGCTCGACCTCGCCGGCACCATCATCTCGATGCAGATCGGCCTTTCGACCGCGATGATCTTCAACCCGGCGCTGCAGACCACCGGCACCCTGCCGGGCGTGCT
The DNA here is from genome assembly GCA_964504845.1 of uncultured Rhizobium sp. Taxonomy (GTDB): domain Bacteria; phylum Pseudomonadota; class Alphaproteobacteria; order SHVZ01; family SHVZ01; genus SHVZ01. The sequence continues at coordinate 14,149 of CAZDGR010000037.1, forward strand.
GCTGAGCCTCGGCGGCCTGATCACCATCCTCGAGACCAACCTTCACCATCTGCTGCTCGAGGGTGTGGTCGACAGCTACACGCTGTTCCGGCCGACCGACCCGCTGCCGGTCGGCGACCTTTCCGACACCATTGCCAGGCTGATCGGCGCCAGCTTCCGCGTCGGCGTGCAGATGGCGATGCCGTTCATCGTGCTGTCGCTGCTCTTCACCTTCGCTCTCGGCCTAATCTCGCGCCTGATGCCGACGCTGCAGATCTTCTTCGTCAGCGTGCCGGCGCAGCTCGCCGGCGGCTTCCTGATCATCATCGTTTCGCTGTCGGCGATGATGAACGTGTTCCTGACGTACTTCCACGAAACCTTGGTCGGCCTGCTGGTGCCGAGGTGACCGATGTCTGAAGCCGACGACGACGCATCAAAAACTGAAGACCCAAGCGAACGAAAGCTGGGCGAAGCGCGCGGCAAGGGCCAGGTGTGGCAGTCGAAGGAGCTCGGCCACTGGTCCATGTTCTTCGCCATGGTGATGATCCTGGCATTCATGGGCAACGGCATCGCCAAGGACGTGACGAAGGCAGTGGTGCCGTTCTTCGAGCAGGCCGATCAGATCCGGCTCGATCCCGGGAATCTCGGCCGCGTGCTGGTCGCTACCTTCTGGGAGGTGCTGAAGCCGCTGATCTTCCCGCTGTCCATCCTGCTGTTCGTGGCGATCGTTCCGACGGCGGTGCAGACCGGCTTCCTGTTCACGGCCGAGCCGGTCAAGCCGAAGCTCGAGAAGCTCAACCCGATTCAGGGGCTGAAGCGTATCTTCTCGGTCGCCGCCGCAATCGAGACCGGCAAGAACCTGATCAAGCTCGCGATCGTCGGCACGATCATCTACTGGATCCTGAAGCCTGAGCTCTCGCGGGTCGACCAGCTTGTCGGGCTCGACCTGCTCGCCGCGATGGCCGAGCTCAAGGACCAGACGATCAAGCTGCTGGCCGGCGTCCTCGCCATCATGCTCGTGCTCGCCGCCGGCGACATCGCCTATCAGCGCTACTCGTATTTGAAGAAGATGCGGATGTCGAAGCAGGACGTGAAGGAGGAGTACAAGCAGTCGGAAGGCGATCCGATGGTGAAGATGCGCCTTCGCCAGATCCGCATGGAGCGCTCGCGCCGGCGCATGATGGCCAACGTGCCGAAGGCGACGGTGGTGGTCACCAACCCGACGCACTACGCGGTCGCGCTGCAGTACGAACCCGAGTCGATGCCCGCGCCGAAGCTGGTGGCGAAAGGCGCGGATCTGGTCGCCAAGAAGATCCGCGAGCTGGCCGAGGAGCACAAGGTGCCGATCGTCGAGAACCCGCCGGTCGCCCGTGCCCTCTACGGGTCGATGGAGATCGACGAGACGATACCGCCCGAGCACTTCAAGGCGGTCGCCGAGATCATCAGCTTCGTCTTCAAGCTGAAGAAACGAGCGATCCCCAGGTGACCCCGGCGCCGACGCCCGGTCCGCTCTCGCGTCTGGCGCAGCGGCTCGGCCGGCTTTTCGCTCCGCATCGTCAGGCCGCGGCTGCCTTCGAGGCCGCGGACGAGCCGATGTTCCTGACCGACGCCGGGTTCAACGTCGTCACCGCCAATGCGGCGGCCCGCGCCTTGGTCGGTGACGGCGAGGATCCGCTGCCGCCCAGGCTCGAGCGGCGCCTGGTCGATGGCGGCCCGGCGCTCGCCGCGCTGACCGAGGCCGCGGCCAGCGGGCGGCCGATCAAGGTGGAGGCCGAGCGAGATCCGGCTTCCGGCGAAGGCTGGATCGAGATTTCGGTCAGACCCTTCGCCGGACGTACCGGATGGGCGGTCTGGCGGATCGCCGAGGCGACGCGTCAGCACCGGCTCGCCGACGACCTCCTGCTCCAGCAGGCGAAAGGTGCCGAGCTGGCTGCGACGCTGGCGAGCGTCGAGCAGCGCTTCCAGCGCTTCTTCGTCGACCTGCCGGTCGGCTGGGCGATCGTCGATGCCTCGGGCCGGATCGAGGACTGCAATCCCGCTTTCCAGACGCTCGCCGCACCGGAGAGCGCTGACAGCCAGGCGTTACGCGGACGGGTGTTCATCCAGCTCCTTCAGGCGGACGACGGCGTGCGCATCTCGGCCCGTCTCGCCGAGGCCTGGGGCGGCGGCGCGGCCAAGGGGCCGGACGAGGTGCGCCTGGCGGGTCCGGGCGATCGCGTCGCCTCGGTCTACGTGGGCCGCATCGATGGGCCGGGCGGGACGCCGGTCGGCCTCGTCCTCCACCTGCTCGACGTCACCGGGCTCCGCAGCCTCGAACGCCAGTTCGTGCAGTCGCAGAAGATGCAGGCGATCGGCCAGCTTGCCGGCGGCGTGGCGCACGACTTCAACAACCTGCTGACCGCGATCATCGGCTATTGCGATCTGCTGCTGCAGCGCCACCGCCTCGGCGATCCCTCATTCCCCGACATCATGCAGATCCGCCAGAACGCCAACCGCGCGGCAAACCTGGTGCGCCAGCTGCTGGCGTTCTCGCGACAGCAGACTCTGCGCCCGCGCGTGCTCGACCTGACCGACGTGATCGCCGAGCTCTCGCACCTGCTTGCCCGCCTGATGGGCGAGCGGATCACTGTCGACGTCGTCCATGCCCGCGACCTCAAGCCGGTCAAGGTCGACCAGGGCCAGTTCGAGCAGGTGGTGATCAATCTCGCGGTCAACGCCCGCGACGCGATGCCGGAGGGCGGGACGCTGACGATCCGCACCGCGCACCTGTCGCTGGGGACGCCGGAGACGCGGGGACCCGAGACGATCCCGGCCGGCGACTGGGTCACCGTCGAGGTGCGCGACACCGGCAGCGGCATCTCGCCCGAGCACATGGCCCGCGTGTTCGAGCCGTTCTTCACGACCAAGCCGATCGGTGCCGGCACGGGCTTGGGCCTGTCGACCGTCTACGGTATCGTCCGCCAGACCGGCGGATACGTCTTTCTCGAATCCGAGCTCGGCAAGGGGACCGCCTTCACGATCTGGCTTCCCGCCTATGCCGGTCCGACCGAAGCCGAGGCGACGCCCGAGGCCGAGCGCCGGTCGCCGGCCGATCTCACCGGTGCCGCGACCATCCTCCTGGTCGAGGACGAAGATCCGGTTCGCCTGTTCAGCGCCCGTGCGCTGCGCGGCAAGGGCTACAAGGTGGTGGAGATGCGGACCGGCGAGGCGGCGGTCGAATATCTCGAGTCGGCGGCACGCGAGCCGATCGACCTCCTGATCACCGACGTGATGATGCCCGGCATCGACGGACCGACGCTGATCCGCATCGCGCGCGAGCATCGCCCGGGCCTCAAGGTGATCTGCATCTCGGGCTATACCGAGGACGCGCTCCGCCAGCGCATCCCCTCGGATCCCTCGACGCAGTTCCTGCCGAAGCCGTTCGGCCTCAAGCAGCTGGCCGAGCTGGTGAAGCAGATGCTGGACGCACCGCTTGCGGTCGCCTAGCGGCTGATCGCGACCTCGGCCTCGATCCGGATCATGACCTGGGTCTCGCCGGGCTCGGCGACGGGCGGGGCGATCGCCTTGTCGGCGGACATCGCCAGCATCGGAGCGCCGCCGAACCGCGGAGCCGGAGGCGCCTGGGTCTCGCCGAGACGGATCCTGACGATGTCGACCTTCGGCAGGTCGAGCGACTTGGCGACGACCGCCGCCTGATCCTTGATCCGGGCGATCGCTTCCGGCACCAGCTCGCGCTCGATCCTGCGCCGTGTCTCGGGCGCCAGCTCGTAGAAGAGGCCGCCGACCAGCAGTCCGTCCTCCTGGAGCTGGCCGACCAGCGCCAGCAGCGCGCCGGACTCGAACGAGGTCAGCATCAGGCTCTGGCTGCCCCACCAGCGCTGGCCGCGCTTCAGCGTCTTGTCCTCGTAGACGAAGTATCCCTGGGTCTCGGCCTTGACCGATGCCACCGCCTTCGCGCGGTCGAGGGCGGCGGCCATCTTCTGGTTCACCTGGCCCTGGAGCGCGCGGGGATCGCTGCCTCCGAGCTCGACCCGCAGCGTCGTGCGGATGCGGTCCTGGATCACCATGCGCTCGGCCGACTCGCCGAGCTGGAGCATGACCTTGTCCTGGGCCATGGCCCGTCCGGAAACGAGCGCAGCGGCGATGATCAAGGGGGCAAGGAGGGCAGGAAGGCGGAACCGGCGCATGGGATCTCCGAATGTCGCTCCTGGAAGCCTAGGCCGGCTCCGTGGCATCAATAAGGCCGGCGATCTCGGCGCGGGTAGGGCTGCTCGAGGCCGTCGACCGGTACGTTCCTGCCGTTGATCCAGTGGGCGCGGGGCGAGACCAGGAAGCAGATCACGTCGGCGACCTCTTCGAGGTAGCCCAGCCGCCCCATCGGGAAGCCGCCCTTCACGTAGTCTTCGTAGCCCTCGGGATCCGAGTTCTTGTAGCGGTCCCAGCCGTTGCCCTCGCCCCAGATCGATCCGGGCGACACGGTGTTCACGCGGATGCCATGGGGGATGCATTCGAGCGCCCAGCGCTCGGCATCGAAGATCAGCGCTGCCTTGGCGGCACCGTACTGCCCGGATCCCACCAGCTGCGGCGTCCAGCCGGAGATCGAGGAGATGTTGACGATCGCGGCACCCGGCCGCTTCGACATCTTCGGGATCGTGTGCCGCATCATGCGCACGGTCTGGAACAGGTTGACCTCGAGCGTCTTCCGCCAGTCGTCGTCGGTCGAGTC
>CAZDGR010000038.1:0-18786 GCA_964504845.1 uncultured Rhizobium sp.
GGGCCTGTTGCACCCTGTCTGAGACGGCGGATTTCTTGGTTCGTAGACGGACGGCACGGCCGCCCCCGGCTGCAAGCATAGTCACCTCCCTCTCGGTTCCGGCTTTAGCCAGCCCGGCTCTACAGCCGGGTTTCCAAAAAGGACGCGTACCGTCGTTGCATAACCTCTAAGGGCCATAGGCACGTGCGAGTGCGTCTGCGGCGGAATTTAGTCGGATCCCCCCCGTGCACAAGGGGATTTTCGCCGAAGCTTTATAAAACGGTCACGAATCCACAACAGCGGAACCGAGGCCGAAGCGGCCCGGGCGGCGATTATTGAAGAATCGCCGCCCGGCTCCGAAGTCAGGAGCGCGGCACGCCGAGCACATCGAGGCCCGCGCCGCGGAGCGCGGTGCTGAAGGCCTGGACGTCGCCGGCGATCAGCTTGTCGAGCTTCTTGATCTCGCCGTTGACGGTGCCCATCACCTCCTGGGCGACCTGACGGGCCTGGGCGGTGGGGGCGGCGTCGGCGATGGCGACGACGCTGATCACGTCGTTCAGCGTGTCGTTGAGGCCGGCCGGGTTGCGGAGCACGTCGCGCGGGGTCTCGCGCCTGATGTCGACCAGCACGCCCTCGATCGCCTCGAGCTTGCCGATCAGCCCGGTCGCGTTCTCCTTCAGATCCTTGTCCTTCTCACCGAGCCGCTTGGGCAGGTCGTTGAGCTGGCGCTTGAGGAGCCGGATACGGTTGACCGCACCGTTCAGCGAGCCGAGGTTGCCGTAGAGCTCCTGCAGCAGCGCGAACTGCTCGTCGAAGGCCTTCCTCGAGGTCTTCACGCGCGGGTCCTTCACCACCGCGAAGTCGGCGGCCTGGGACTGACCGTCGATCTCGAGCGTCACCCGGTACGAGCCCGGCTTCACCACCGGGCCGGCCGGATCGCCGCCCTCGTCGGCGAAAGGCTTGTACTTCCGGACGACGAGCGAGTGGTCGAGCTTGGTCGGCCCCCCATGCTTCAGGTCCCAGACGAAGCGGTTGAGACCGGCCTTGGTCCCCGGCCGCTTGTGGTGCGGCGCGTCCTTGTCGTCGCTGCGGTAGCTGACGATGGTGCGCCCGCCCGGCTCCTGGAAGCTGAGGACGACCGGCTTGTCCGAATCCTTCGGCAGCCAGTAATAGACGATCGCGCCGTTCGGCGGGTTCTCGCCGACATCGAGGTAGTGGCGGTAGCGGCTGCCGTCGACGCGCTCGAAGCCTTCGGTCGAGGCGCCAATGCCGAAGGCCGGGCTGTAGCTGATGCCGGTCTTGGTGAAGCTCATGCCGGCGCTCCAGGCAAGACGGTTGCGCACCGTCTCGCGCGGCGTCACCAGCTGGGCCTTCTTCGGGTTCGCCGCCAGCTCGCGCAGCGGCGTCACGTCGTCGAGGATCCAGAACGACCGGCCGTGGGTGGCGGCGACCAGGTCGCTGTTCTTGAGCTTGAGGTCGTAGACCGGGACGTAGGGGAATCCCCCTTCCATCCGCGTCCAGGTGGCGCCGTCGTCGATCGAGAAGAAGACACCGGTCTCGGTGCCGACATAGAGCAGGCCCGGCTTCACCGGATCGGTGCGGATCACGCGGGTGATCTCGTCCTTCGGGAAGTTGCCGTTGATCGACTTCCAGCTCTTGCCGCCGTCGTCGGTGCGGAAGAGATAGGGCTTGTAGTCGGCGGCCTTGAAACGGGTCGCCGCGACATAGACGGTCCTGGCGCTGTGCGGCGAGACCTCGACGCAGCCGACATAGGCCAGCTTCGGCATGCCCTTCGGCGTCACGTCGGTCCAGGTCTTGCCGTCGTTGCGCGTGACATGGACCAGGCCGTCGTCGGTCGAGGCCCAGATCTCGCCCTTCTTGTGAATGGACTCGACGACCGAGGCGCAGGTCGCATGGACCTCGGCGCCGGCGGTGTCGTGGGTGAGCAGGCCGCCCGAATAGTCCATGCGCTTCGGATCGTTGAGGCTGAGGTCCGGCGAGATCGGCTTCCAGCTCATGCCTTCGTCGCGGGTCCTGAACACGCGGTTGCCGCCGGCATAGAGCGTCTTCGAGTCGTGCGGCGAGAAGGCCAGCGGGAAGGTCCAGGCGAAGCGGTACTTCATGTTCTTCGGCGCGATGCCGGTCGACTCCTCCGGCCACACGTTGACCAGCTGCATCTGGCGCGTGCGGTGGTCGTAGCGCTGAAGCGCACCGGCGCCGCCCGGGCTCGATCCCACCGCGCCGACATAGACGATGTTCGGATCCTCGGGATGGACCGCGATGAAGCCGCTCTCGCCGGTGCCCGGATAGGTGCAGTCCGACAGCGTGATCACGCCCCATTCGGAGGCGCTTGGCACCGAGATCGAGGTGTTGTCCTGCTGCGTCGCGTAGACCCGGTACGGATACTGGTTGTCGATATCCATCCGGTAGAACTGCGCGGTCTTCTGATTGTAGATCGACGACCAGCTGCGGCCGCCGTTGAACGACACGCAAGCGCCGCCGTCATTGCCCTCGATCATCCGGTTCGGGTTGTCGAGGTCGATCCAGATGTCGTGGTTGTCGCCATGCGGCGTCGTCACCTCGTGGAAGGTCACGCCGCCGTCGGTCGACTTCCACATCTGGTAGTTGGTCACGTAGACGGTGTCGGCCTGCCCCGGGCAGGCGAAGACATGCGTGTAGTACCAGGGCCGGTGCATCAGGTCGCGGTTGGGCGTGGTCTGGACCCAGTGGTTGCCGTAGTCGTCGGTGCGGTACATGCCGCACTTCTCGCCCTCGGCTTCGACCAGCGCGTAGACGCGGCCGGCCTTGGCGGCCGAGACCGAGACGCCGACCTTGCCGTAGGGCACGGGCGGCAGGCCGTGCTTGCCGGAGAGCTCCTCCCAGGTATCGCCGCCGTCCATCGAGCGGAACAGGCCAGAGCCCGGGCCGCCGCTGTCGAGCTTCCAGAAGCTGCGGCGGGTCTGCCAGAAGGCGGCGTAGAGGATCCGCGGGTTGTGCGGGTCCATCGACATGTCGACGCAGCCGGCGTCCTTGCCGCGATAGAGGATCTTCGCCCAGGTCTTGCCGCCATCCTTGGAGCGGAACACGCCGCGCTCCTCGTTCGGGCCGAAGGCGTCGCCAAGGGCTGCTATGTAGACGAGGTTCGGATCGGTCGGGTGGATCAGCACGCGGCCGATATGCTTGGTCTCCTTCAGGCCCACATGGGTCCAGGTGCGGCCGGCGTCGACCGACTTGTAGACGCCGTCGCCGTAGGAGACGTCGATGCGGATCGTCGTCTCGCCCATGCCGGCGTAGATCACGTTGGCGTCCGAGCGGGCCACCGCGATCGCGCCGACCGTGGCGCTGGTGAAGAACCCGTCCGAGACGTTGCGCCAGTAGACGCCGCCGTCGATGGTCTTCCACACGCCGCCGGCGCAGGCGCCGAAGTAGAAGGTCATCGGGTCCTTGGGATCGCCCGCGACCGCGACCACGCGCCCGCCGCGGGCGGGGCCGATGCAGCGCCACTTGAGGGCGTCCAGACGGCCAGAATCGGTCAGACGGATCTGTGTCGACATCGGGGACCTGCCGGGAAAATGGATGGGACGGGAAGCCTTGGTGGGTGCCGGTTGCTCGCCGGCTATCGGGGAACGATGTCACGGCGCGCCGAGGCCCGGCAAGGCCTTGATCGTGCTCGCCGGTTCGTGATCTTGGCCGTTGCCCGGCCCGGCCCGGGATGTTAAGCCCTCAGGCCAGCGCAAAGGCCGGGGTGTAGCGCAGTCTGGTAGCGCATCTGCTTTGGGAGCAGAGGGTCGGAGGTTCGAATCCTCTCACCCCGACCAGCGCCCGCCTCGAGGTCGAGACGAAGGGGACCGGAACCGCCATGCAGGTTCGCATCTATCAGCCGGCCAAGACCGCGATGCAGTCCGGCCGGGGCAAGGCCCAGGAATGGGTGATGGAGTTCGAGCCGACCAGCGCCCGGGGGCCGGAGCCGCTGATGGGCTGGACCGGCGGCGGCGACACCAAGGAGCAGGTGCGCCTGACCTTCCCCACGCGCGAGGAAGCGATCGCGCACGCCGACAAGCACGGCCACACCTACACGCTGGTGGCCGCGCACGACCGACGGATGAAGCCGAAGGCCTACGCCGACAATTTCAAGTTCGGCCGCTACAGACCCTGGACCCACTAGGTCATCGCGGCCCCGTAGCTCAGGGGATCAGAGCAACAGCCTTCTAAGCTGTGGGTCGCTGGTTCGAATCCAGCCGGGGTCGCCAAATCTCGATTTTTGCGGTCTGGGCGGCGCAACCAAACTCTAGTCGGCTGGCAGGCAGAGGCCGTCCGCCAACAAATCAAAAAGTTGGCGGAGGATGGCCACGACCTCACCGCCCTTCCAGATTCAGTTCGATAGCACGAAGTTCAATAGGCGCACTGCGCACCCTTACCATTGCGAAGATTGCAGGACTGCCTATACGCTTTTGGCGTGCAGACCTGACGGGTCAGCCATCCTGGGGGGAGGGGGCACCTGTTCCAGTGGTTATGGGAGGCTATTTCGGCGCGGCTGTTCGGCGAGCAGCGCGACGAAGCCGAGGTGATGCGCGAGGCCGCGGGCAGCAATGCCCCGGTTATCTGGCTGCTTGGCAAGGCTGGCGCCGGCAAGACCTCCATTGTTGCTGCGCTGACTGGCGACGATGCGGCGGAGATCGGTAACGGCTTCCAGCCCTGCACCCGCACCGCCCGCGTCTTCGATCTGCCGCCTGAGGCGCCGCTGCTACGCTTCCTAGACACGCGAGGTTTGGCCGAGGAGGGATACGATCCGGCTGAGGACATCGCCTGGTGTGGCTCACAGGCGCATCTTCTGCTGGTCGTCGCCCGCGTAGATGACCCCGACCAGAATCCGGTGATCGAGGCGGCAAGTGCGGCAAGGCGCGCCCATAGCGACTGGCCGGTCGTTGTGGCACAGACGCATCTGCACAAGCTCTATTCATTGGGCGAACGCCATCCGCCCTCCTACCCATATACCGGCGACCAGGAAGACTTCGTCAACTCAGCTATCCCGCAGCGGTTGCGAGAGGCGCTGATTGACCAGCGCAAACGCTTTGGCGCCCTGCCTGGCCCTGCCCCCGTCTTCGTGCCGCTCGATCTAACCCATACGACCGACGGCTTCACCCCACCGGATTTCGGGATCGAGGCGCTCGTCGCCGCCCTGCAGAACGCACTGCCCGAGGCGATGAAGCCGATCCAGCAGGCGCGGATGAAGGCCGAGGGCGATCCGATCCGCGCCTCCTGCGAGCGCGTGATTCTGGGCTATGCCACCGCGACGGCCGGGGCAGGCGGCATCCCAGTGCCGATCGTGGGCATCGGAAGTCTGGCGAGTTGCAACGCGCTTATGCTGCGCGCGCTGGCCAACCGTTACGGCGTCGCCTGGACGTCGGCGGACTACGCAGCCTTTGCCACTGCGCTCGGAACCGGCACATTGCTTTGGTTCGGACTTCGCTACGCTGCCCTGGAACTCGTCAAGTTCATTCCCGGCGTCGGCTCGGTGGTTGGAGGCGCCATTAACGCCATCGCGGGATTCGCACTTACCTATGGCATTGGCGCCGCGGCGTGCGTCTGGCTGTGGTATCAGAAGCGCGGCCATGCAGCGCCGAATGACAAAGTGTACGCCGCCTTCAGCGAAGCTCTAAACGATGGCGTCCGGCGTGCCCGCGAGCGGTACGCCCAGCGATGATAGCGCGCGCCCTCCGGCGCTTCTGGCGAGAGGCGCTCGTCGCCGCACTGCTCATGCTGCCCTGGCTCGCTTTGCTCCCGCTCGGCATCCTTTGGCTGCATGAGCAGCATGCGTTGCTGGTGTGGACCCTCGGCGCGCTCGCCGGCGGGTTGATCGCTTGGCCGATCCGGCGCGCCGTGCGCGCCAGCGCCGCGGAGAGGCTTGGGCAAGATCTAGCAGCGCACCGCACTCCAGCCGCCAATACCGCCGAGCGTGCTGCTCGGAAGACCGTCGAGGCGATCGCCGAGGAAGCGCCGAAGATCGATCCACTGGACCAGCAGGCCATGCTCGCTCTCGCCCGGCGTACGATGGAGGCGGTGGCCGCGTGCCTGCATCCGGGCGCCGACAACCCAGCCGCTCGCGTTACCTTACCCGAGGCGCTGCTGCTGACCGAGACGGTGGCGCGCGACCTGCGCGCGGTCACGCTGCGTTATCTGCCGGGGGCGCGCAGCCTCCGCCTCGACCACGCGCTCTGGGTGCAAGCGATGGCTGAGCGGTACGGCACGCTCGGCCAAGCCGCCGCTCAGGTCGGGATGGTGGGCTACCGGCTCTGGCGGGCCTGCACCGATCCCGGGCGCGCGTTCGTCGCCGAGATCGCGCGGCAACAGGATGGAGGGAGCGAGTCCTTCCTCTTGGCCAATCTCCGGGAGTACGTGACCCGAGCCTTCGTGCAGGAGATCGGCCGCCACGCCATCGAGCTTTACGCCGGGCGGCTGCGCCTCTCCGCGGACGAACTCGCCAAGGCCGAGGCGCCAATGGCCGCTGCACCGTCGCCCCCGCCGGTCCGCATCGTGCTGGTCGGCCAAGTGAATGCAGGCAAGTCGAGCCTGATCAACGCTCTCGCTGGCAGCGTGTTGGCCGAGGTGCGCGCTATCCCGGCGACGACCAAGGCCACCCCCCACGAACTCCGCGTTGAGGACCAGCCCGTGGTCCTGTTGGTGGACACGCCCGGCCTGACCGCCGACCCTGCCACGGCCGAGACGGTGCTGAGCGAGATTGAAGGCGCCGACGCCGCGATCTGGGTCGTCTCTGCCACTCAGCCGGCGCGGCACCCCGACCTCGCCGCCCTCGCCGCATTCCGCGCGCGGCAGGGAGCCGACTCTAGTCAGCGCGAGGCGCCGTTCTTCATCGCGCTCACGCATGTCGACCAACTGCGTCCGGCCGCCGAATGGGCGCCCCCCTACGATTTAGGCCACCCTCTCACGCAGAAGGAGCGTTCGATTCGCGACGCCGTGACTGCCGTCGCCGAAGCCTTTCTCGTGCCGCCGGAGGAGGTCGTCCCCGTCGCTTTGCCCGAGGGCGCCGATGCATGGAACAAGTTCCTTGTCTGGGGACATATCGGTGCTCGGATTGACGCATCACAGTTGCGCCGCCTCGACAGGCTGCGCCAGACGCACGGAGGCTTTTCGATCGGGGAGGTGACCGCTCAGTTTTGGCGGATGCTAGACAAAGCGACAGGTTGACGGGTGGTCAGCAAATTGCAGATGGTCAGGCCGCTAGCCCCGACTCCCGGACTTCCTCAAGGACACGCCGAAATTCGGGCTTAGGCGCCAGGCACATGGTTCGATAAGCATCCAGAAAGGGTCGCCACTCCCGCCATGACCGGTGACAAGTCGCTCAACGTCCTCGAAGAAGCCCGGCGCCACCGCAGGAAGGCCGCCGAGATGCGCCGGCTGGCCGCCAGCCAGCCCGATCTCCAGGACATGTACGAGGACCTCGCGCGCGGCCACGAAGCGGCGGCGGACGAGATCGAGGGCCGGCTCAACCCCGGACAGACGAAGAAGGCCTAAGCCGCCTTCGCCATCCTCTCGCGGATGCCGGCGACGATCTCGAACGAGCGCAGCCGGGCTGCGTGGTCGTAGATCTGGCCGGTGAAGATGATCTCGTCGACCTTGGTCGCGTCCATGAAGGCACGGATGCCGTTCTCGACAGCGTCGGGCGATCCCACCACGGCCATGCGGAGCCCGTGCGTCAGCCGCGCGACCTCGGCCTCCGACCACAGGCCCTCGGTGGTCTCGACCGGCGGCTGGAGCTGGCCGGGATTGCCGCGGCGGAGGTTGATCCAGCCCTGCTGCAGCGAGGTGAAGAGGCGCCTGGCTTCCGCATCGGTGTCGGCGGCGACGACGCTCAAGCCCGCCATCGCGTAGGGCTTGGCCAGCGTCTCCGACGGCTTGAACTGGCGGCGATAGATCTCGAGCGCCTCCATCAGGTGATCCGGTGCGAAGTGCGAGGCGAAGGCGAAGGGCAATCCCAGCGCCGCGGCGAGCTGCGCGCCGAACAGGCTGGAGCCCAGAATCCAGATCGGGATGCTCATGCCGGCGCCGGGCACCGCGCGCACCGCCTGCCCCGGCTGCACGGGCGCGAAATAGGCCTGAAGCTCGAGCACGTCCTGGGGGAAGCTGTCGGCGGCCTCGAAATAGCGGCGGAGCGCCTGGGCGGTCCGCTGGTCGGTGCCAGGGGCGCGGCCGAGGCCGAGATCGATGCGGCCGGGAAACAGCGCCTCCAGCGTGCCGAACTGCTCGGCGATCACCAAGGGCGCGTGGTTCGGCAGCATGATGCCGCCGGAGCCGACCCGGATCGTCTTGGTGCCGCCGGCGACATGCGCGATCACCACCGAGGTCGCAGCACTGGCGATGCCCGGCATGTTGTGGTGCTCGGCCATCCAGTAGCGCTTGTAGCCCCAGCGCTCGGCCGCTTGAGCGAGATCGAGGGAGTTCCTGAACGCCTGGGCGGCGTCGCTGCCGAGCGTGATCGGCGAGAGGTCGAGGACGGAAAAGGGGATCACGGGGGGCTCTGGCTCAGGCGGGAGGGGCATCAGCATATGGCCGTTCCGGCTCTCGGCGCCAACTCGGGTTCCGCATGCGACCGCTTGGCGCTGGCCGGGGCCCTGGCCTCGTGCTTAATTCCGATCGGAAAACAGTCCGAAGGTTCGTCGCCCTCATGATCAAGTCAGGCTCCTCGTCGATCTGGACGGAGATCGACTTCAACAAGTCCGGCAAGCAGGTCGGACGCCTCCACCTGCCCTACTCCGTCACCCGGTCGGCCTACGGCCACATCGACATCCCCGCCGCCGTGATCAAGAACGGCTCCGGCCCCACGGTCCTCCTGATGGCCGGCAACCACGGCGACGAGTACGAAGGCCAGGTCACGCTGATCCGCCTGATCCAGGACCTCGAGGCATCCGACATCAAGGGCCGCATCATCTTCATGCCGGCGGCGAACCTGCCGGCGGCGATGGCCGGAACGCGGGTCTCGCCGCTCGACGCCGGCAACCTGAACCGCGCCTTCCCCGGAAACGCTAACGGCACGCCCACCTGGCAGATCGCTCACTACATCGACGACGTGGTCGTGCCGGAATGCGATGCCTGGCTCGACCTGCATTCGGGCGGCGGCTCGCTCGACTACCTGCCTTTCGCCGCCTTCTACCAGACCGGCGAGGACAAGAAGCTCGACGCCAAGGCGGAAGGAATCATGGAAGCCTTCGGCGCGCCCCGCAGCTGCCGCGTGACCGCGCCGCCGGACGGCCGGCTCGCCGCCGCCTCCGGCCATCGCCGGAAGATCCCCTATCTCGGCGGCGAGTACGGCGGCACCGCCTCGGTCAATCCGGACGGCGTCGACATCACCCGCCACGGCGTGCTCCGCGCCCTGGCCCATCTCGGCGTGCTGAAGACCTTGAAGCGCTTCAAGGTGCCGGCACCGAAGAAGACGCGCCTGATGGAGCTCGGCGGCCACGACTACTACATGCACGCGCCGGAGGCCGGCCTGTTCGAGCCGGCGACCCGGCTCGGCGACGAGGTGAAGAAGGGCCAGCTCTGCGGCACCGTCCACTTCATCGACAATCCGGAGCGCAAGGGCGTCCCGGTCACCTTCAAGCGTGACGGCGTCGTGGTGTGCAAGCGCCACTACGGCCGCGTCGAACCCGGCGACTGCGTCGCCCATCTCGCCACGGATATCTGATCATGGACGATGTCGCTTTCGCTCCCTCCACCGTCGGCATCGTCGGCCAGCCCAAGGCCGCGCTCGACACCCCGGCGCTCCTGGTCGACCTCGACGTCATGGAAGGCAACATCGCCAAGATGGCGAAGGTCTTCCGCGACAACAAGGTCAACTGGCGCCCGCACACCAAGGGCATGAAGATCCCAGCGCTCGCCCATCGTCTGGTGAAGGCCGGCGCGATCGGCGTCACCTGCGCCAAGCTCGGCGAGGCCGAGGTGATGGCCGCGGGCGGCATCGCCGACATCCTGGTCGCCAACCAGATCGTCGGCCCGGTCAAGATCGCGCGCCTGGTCAACCTGCAGCATCATTCCAACGTGATGGTCGCGGTCGACAACTGGGACAACATCCGGGAGATCGACGCCGCGGCGATCGCCAAGGGCGTCCGGGTTCGGGTGCTGATCGAGGTCAATACCGGCATGAACCGCGCCGGCACCCTGCCGGGCCAGCCGACGGTCGATCTGGCGAAGAAGGTTGCGGCGCTCAAGGGCGTGAAGCTCGCGGGCCTGATGACCTGGGAAGCGCACACGCTCCGCATCACCGACATGGCGGAGAAGAAGACGGCGATCGAGTCGGCGATCGCGACCTTCGTCGAGACGGTCGAGGCCTGCCGCAAGGCCGGCGTCGAGATCGGCATCGTCTCCTGCGGCGGCACCGGCACCTACTGGATGACGGCGACGCAGAAGGGCATCACCGAGATCCAGGCCGGCGGCGGCATCTTCTCCGACATGCTCTATCGCAAGAGCTTCGGGGTCGAGCATCCCTACGCGATGACGATCCTGGCCACCGTCACCAGCCGCCCCGACCCGAAGCGGATCATCTGCGATGCCGGCAAGAAGACGATGACCGGCGACGCGGCGATGCCCGAGCCGATCGGCCTCGGCCCGGTCGCCTCGATGGCGCTCTCGGCCGAGCACACGATCGTCAACCTGGCCGAGCCGGCCGACCGCCCGAAGGTCGGCGACAAGCAGGAGTTCGTGGTGGGCTATTCCGACACCACGGTCAACCTGCACGACGAGCTGGTCGGCATCCGCGGCGGCAAGGTCGAGGTCGTCTGGTCGATCCTCGGCCGCGGCAAGCTGAAGTAGCCTAGTTCAGCGCCTCCACACGAGGCGCATGGCCCGGAGCGGCGATCAGGAGCCGCTCCGGCTCGACCTCCGTCCAATGCGCGAGCGCGCCGTCGAGCGGCTCCGACACCACGGTCAGCGCGTCCATCGCACCGCCCCAGTAGAGGCTCGGCGGCTTGTCGTCGGTCGAGTGCCGGATCGCGTAGACATGCGTTCCGTCGCTCAAGGCCGCAGTCATCCGGAACGGGTCGGTGGCGCCGGCCTCGGCCGCCGCTGAATCCACGAGCCGGATGGTCCGGCGGATCGCCTCCGGCGGGTTGTCCTCGAGCCCGTGGACGAACAGAAGCAGGAAGAACAGCTCCGAGTCCGTGGTGCCGTGGCGATGCCGGTAGAGATCGTCCGGCAGCAGCGCCTCGAGCCTCCGGCGCACCCGGTCGTAGCCGCCGATCTGGCCGTTGTGCATGAACATCCAGCGGTCGAGCCCGAAGGGGTGACAGTTGGCGCGGCTGGTCGCGGTGCCGGTGGACGCCCGCACATGGGCGAAGAACAGGCAGGCCTCGACCTGATGCGCGAGGCTCTTGAGGTTCGCGTCGTTCCAGGCGGGCAGGATGTCGCGATAGATGCCCGGCACCTTGCGCCCGCCATACCAGCCGACCCCGAAGCCGTCGCCGTTGGTGGTGACCTGGGTTTTCCTTGCATGCAGGCTCTGCTGGATCAGCGAGTTCTCGGGCTCGAAAATCAGCGCGTCGAGATAGATCGGCCGTCCGGAATAGGTCAGCCAGCGGCACATCGGCATCTCCCCTGCATTCAAGCGCCGGCTTGTTCCCGGCATCGCTCGATGATACGCGAAGGAGGTTAACGGGGGATCTGCATGAGCTTGCCGCGCATCAACCTGGCCGGTGACGGGCCGGACCTCAGCCCACGCGCCTATGCACGGCTGCTGCACGAGCTGACCGAGAAGGCCGAGGTCGCCGCCGACAGCTACGGGCTCGGCGGCTATGTCGCCGAGTTCGAGAAGAAGATCGCGGCCGAGCTCGGCAAGGAGCGCGCGATCCTGATGCCGACCGGCACGCTCGCCAACAACCTGGCGCTCGAGCTTCTCTCGGACCGCAATCGCCGCCGCGTGCTGGTCCAGTCCGACGGCCACATGCTGAACGACACCGGCGACTCGGCCCAGCGCCTCGGTGGCGTCGTGCTGGTGGGAATCCAGGACAAGGAAGCGGCCTACACGCCTAAGGCGATGAAGGCCGAGATCGACCGCGCCGCCGGCGCGCGCGTCTCGATCCCGTTCTCGGCGATGGTGGTCGAGACGCCGGTGCGCCGGCGCTTCGCCCAGATGTTTCCGTTGACCGACATGGACGCGGCCGTCGCCTACGCCAAGGAAGCCGGGCTCAAGTGCCATCTCGACGGCGCGCGGGTCTATCTGGCGGCGGCGTGGACCGGACGCGACGTGACGACGTTCTGCCGGCCTTTCGATACGGTCTACATGTCGCTCTACAAGTATTTCGGCACGCCGTTCGGCGCGGTGCTGGCGGGGCCCGCCGACCTCATCGACGGGCTCTATCATGACCGGCGGCGCCATGGCGGCGGGCTCTCGCAGGTCTGGCAGATGGCGGTCGTCGCCGATCACTTCCTCGACGGCATGACGGCGCGCTGGGCCAAGGCCAAGGCGATGTGGGAGCCGGCGCTGAAGAAGCTCGAAGCCTCCGGCCGCTTCACGATCGAGCGGATTCCCGACGGCAGCAACATCGCGAAGCTGCGGCTTGCCGGCGGCGGCGACATCAAGGCCTTCCGCGCCAAGGCGGAAGCGGCCGGATTGAAGATGCCGGAGATCGCCGCCGACATGCTGCCGATCCGCGTCAACGAGACCTGGCTCGCCAGCGACGGCGACGAAATCGCGCAAAGGCTGATCAAGGCGGCCGGATAGAGCCTAGCCAACATGGCCGGGGGCGATCGTCGATGCCGGGCGAAGCGTGAGTGGTGCGGATCGCGATCGCGAGGCCGTCTCCGAGCAACGGCGGGCGTCTTCAAGACCTACTGGGGTCCAAGACGCACTCGCCTAGATCGACTCCATCCATCTCTGCATTCTTCAGATCGGCCTCGACCATCGACGTGCGCTGGTCCCGCCTGCTGTCGGCTCCCGTTGCGTCCATCAGGCGCACAGCGCCGACCTGCGCGCCTGAGAGCACGGCGCCGCGCAACACCGCGCGAACGAATTGTGTTCCGGTAAGATCAGCCGCGCTTAGATCGGCCGCCGTGAGATTGGCGCCTGAGAGCTTCGCCAGAATGAGCCGGGATCGACATAGCTTGGATCCGATCAGCCGGGCATCCGACAGGTCAATGCCCGAGAGTTCCGCGTCCGAGAGGTCGTGGTAGCTTAGGTTAGCGGCACGCAGGCTGGCGCGAGTTCCTTGCGAGCCACCCGAGGCAATCCAAGCAGCGTGCTGCCGCAGCGCTTCCGAGAGCTCCGCGGCGAAGTGGGACGGCGGGACGATCGGGATGGAATCCTCAATGTGCCAGCCGCGCGGCGCTTGATCGAGCGCGGCACCGTCGAGCTTGACGCCGACGAATTTCGCGTCCGTTCCCTTGGCATTGCGAAGCGTGGCGCCGCGCAGATCCGAACCGACCAGCTGAGCCCCGCTTAACTGTACCTCCACCAGGTTCGCGCCGCGCAGGTCGGCATGGGAGAGATCGGAGCCGCTCAGGTCGGCACCGAAGAGGATCGTACCGGAGAGATCGGCACCTACAAGACTGGCGCCGCGCAAGTCGACGCCGGACATGTTGGCGAAACTGGCATTGGCGTAGTCGAGCAGGCAGTTCGACAGGTCGGTAACCTGATTGCCGACGGTACCGCTCTGCGACTTGTCGGCCATGACGCCGCCGCGTAGGTCGGCCCCGGCGAGCAGGCAGTTGTTAAGATTGGCGCCGCGCAATCGGGCGCCGCGGAGAACGGCCTTTGTCAGGTCTGCTCCAGAAAGATCGGCCCCGGTGAGGTCGGCGCCGAACAGATCGGCTTCCCTAAGATTGGCGCGAAAGAACCGGGTCTCGCGGAGGTTGGCGCCGACCAAACGAGCCCGGCGGAAGGACATCCTCGCGAGATCCAACCCCGAAAAGTCGCGACGGGACAGATCCGGCAATGGTCGCGATTCGCCCAGCCGAAGCGCAGCGAAGAGCTCGCGGATGTCATCGTCGAGTCGCGAGGCCCCGGAGTCCTGCTCAGCCATCGGGAAACGTTGCGGTACTGGTTACCAAAACGCAAGATGACGCCCGCAAAGCTCCTGAAGGCGCCGCCCTCGGAACACGCAGGAGAACAACATCAGCGGACGTACCTCAGCATCTTCGGCACTGTACGCGCTGAAGCGATCGATGCTCGCGCTGTGGCGTTTCGGCAGCGTCGCGCTTGTCGGTTGGGCACCGAGCCCTAGCGGCGTCGAAATTCTGATCGCACCGGTCGTGCGTGTGCTCGAGCATGCGGGCCGACATCGGCGACTGCTTTCCGGGCGACGCATGATGGGCGCGAGAACGTTTCACGAGATCGCCACTCAACTCTGTGTTCAGCCGATAGAGATACGCCTCGAGGTTGCGGTGGGCGACGCGCCGGATGAGCTTTCGCAGGACGCGATCGAAGCCGCGATCGCGCCATTCTCGATCCAGGCAACCGACCAAAGGGCGGTCTTCCTGGTCGACATAGTCGGCTTCTCGCTGCTGTCGCCGACTCAACAGGCCTTGCAGGTCAGCACGCTCGAGTTCGCTCTCAACCTGGCTTGTGCCGCGGCATCGAAAAGACGCCCCGAGGCGGAGTTCCTCAGAACAACCACAGGCGATGGATTCTATGTCTGGGCAGCGGAGAAGGGCGTGGACGCGGACCTGTCGCTGCTTACGGTCCTTACGGTGGCGCTGTCGGTTCTCACCTTCTTGCGCCGATCGCCGGCCGCCGAGAGCGCGCCCGTTCTTCGATCCTGCTTCTCCGTGGGCAGCCACTACACCTATCACCAGCCAAAGCCCGACGGAACCGCCGACAGGGAGTTTATCGTTGGAGCCGTTACGATTGAGCTCGCCAGACTGATCGAGGCAGCACGGCCGCATCAGGTTCTGATCGGAGATTTCCGACGACAAGAGCAAGATGGCCGCTCTCTCGACCCGACGGAGTTCTTGGAGCGTGCCTCTGCCAACATGGCTTCGCTTCGTGGGCTGAACCTCACGGGCTCGCTCATCGACCGCATCGCCGTATACCTCACCGGCCTCCACGAAGACTCGGGTGAATTTCGTGCCGACGGCATAGAAGTCGTCGACAAGCACGGATTTCCACATCGCTGCTTCAACATGAAGATCAACGTATTCCTCGACGGAGCGGAACCATTCTACTGTGGCCTTCAGCATCGGGATCTCTTGAGCCGGGACTGATCTCAGTCGCAGTCTGCTGCGCCTCGGGCCATCTGATCAGAGTTCCTTGCGATGCTGAGACTCGATCGGGGCACACTCAGGGAGAAGGCAGCATGTCGATCGAAGCCGCGTCGTTAGGCGAGCTGCTGGACGACCTCGCCTCAGGCAAGACCACCGCGACCCAGCTGACCAAGGCCTATCTCGCGCGCATCAAGGCCTACGACCAGGGGGGCCCCAAGATCAACTCGGTCCGCGAGGTGAATCCCGACGCGCTCGAGATCGCCGGCAAGCTCGATGGCGTGAAGGCGGACAGGAAGCGGCCGCTCCTAGGGTTGCCAATCCTGATCAAGGACAACATCGCGAGCGGCGACCGGATGCACACGACCGCCGGATCGCTGGCGTTGGCCGACGCGCAGGCGAAGCGAGATGCGACCGTGACCGCGCGGCTTCGGAAGGCCGGTGCGGTCATCCTCGGCAAGGCCAACCTGACCGAGTTCGCCAACATCCTCGCGGTCGGCATGCCGGCCGGATACAGCTCGATCGCCGGCCAGGTGAAGAACGCCTTCGCGCCGGCGCAGGACGAGAACGGCATCCCGATCGTCCATCCCGGCGGTTCCAGTGCCGGCTCCGGCGTCGCCGTCGCCGCCGGCATGGCGGCCGCCACGATCGGGACCGAGACCTCGGGCTCGCTGCTTTCGCCCGCGACCCAGAGCGGCGTCGTCACCGTGAAGCCGACCGTTGGCCTGATCAGCCGCGCCGGCATCCTGCCGATCTCGCACAGCCAGGACACAGCCGGGCCGATGACACGGACCGTGCGCGACTCGGCGCTGCTGCTGAACGTGCTCGCCGCCGTCGATCCGCTCGATCCGGCGACGAAGAAGCAGAAGCGGCCGGACGACTATCTGGACTATCTGGACAAGGACGGGCTCAAGGGAGCGCGCATTGGCGTGCCGAGCGATCCGGCCGATCCCGGCAACGACGTCTACTATGCCCCGCTGTCGCCTCAGTCGAAGGAGGTCATGCGGCGGACGATCGAGGCGCTGCAGGACCTCGGCGCCGTCATCGTGCGCGCCAATATCGCCACGGCCGGCTGGATCCCCGGCGCCGGCACCGAGATCTCCGTTCTCAACCGCAACCACTTCAGCCCGACCTACAACCAGGTCCAGCGTGCGCCGATCGTCTTCGTCTACGAGCTCAAGAACGGGCTCGAGGCCTATCTGAAGAAGTGGGCGAAGGGCACGGCGATGAAGACGATCGACGACATCATCGCCTTCAACAGGGAGCATCCGGTCGAGGCGCTTCGATTCGGCCAGGACCTGTTCCTCGCAGCATCCGCGACCAAGGGCGACCTGAGCGAGGCCGAGTACAAGTCGGCGCGTCGCATGGACCTTCGCCACGCGAAGACGCTCGGCATGGACGCCTACATGGAGAGGCACAAGCTGGATGCGGTGCTGTTCCCGGCCAATGCCGGCGCCGGCATCGCAGCCAAGCCGGGCTATCCGAGCGTGCAGGTGCCGGCCGGGATGATCTCCGGCATCGGCGACAAGGACACGCCCGACTACCCGCTCGGCGCCACCTTCGCCGGCCGCGCCTGGAGCGAGGCCAAGCTGCTCCGCTTCGCCTACGCCTTCGAGCAGGGCACCAAGGCCAGGCGCATGCCGCCGGGACTGCCGGCGCTCTGACCGGCGTCAGCGAGGCGTGCTGTCGCTGCGGCCGTCGAAATCCGATCGGCGCACCCGGTGCGCTCTGTAGATCCGCCGTACCCAGTCGGCTCCGGGATGGGCGGCGTAGCGGTCCATCAAGGCGCGGAAAGGAGCCGAGACCGGCCGAGGCGCAGACATCGGCGAGTCTTCCGGCCTGACCAGCATCGCCAACGTCGAGGCCGCGGCGATGTCGGCGACGGAGAACGCGTCGCCGACCAGATAGCCGTTTCGCGCGCTGCGTTCCGCGACGAGGTCCAGCGCGTCGGCCGCCGCTCGGTGACCGTCCTCGATCGACGCCTCGCCACCGATGCCGTTTCCCTTCCGGACCAGCGGGCGGGCGAGAGGAACGAGGCACGCATAGCCGAAGCGTACCGGCGCGGACGCCCCGTCGCCGAAGACCGCGGCGAAGTACCTCGGCGTCCGCAACAGGGCATCGAGCACCGGCCGCCTGATCCGAGGAGTAAGGTCTTCGTCGAAGCGCCGCTCGATCTCAAGCGCCTCGGCCCGCTGGCCGCTGTCGGACGGAATGAGCCGCGGCTCCGAGAAGCGTTCCTCCAGCCACCTGACTATCGCGGCGGATCCATCGAGCACCACGCCGTCTGCGACGATCACCGGAGTAGCAGTGCGGCCGGTAAGCGCCTTGACCTTCGCAATATGCGGCCCGGGAAGCAGGCTCCGCCGCTCATGCGGCACGCCCTTGAGGTCGAGCGCCCAGCGGACCTTCTCGTTGTAGGGCGAATGCCTGAACTGGACGAGCGTCAGCATGGTGTTCCCGTCTAGCGACCGTCGGTTACAAGACCCGGTGCTGCGCCACCGGGATCATCTGGCGCACCTTCTCGACCCGCTTCGGATCGATCCTGGCCGAGACCACGCCGACGCCGTCGGAAGCCATCGCCGTCACCTGCCCCCACGGATCGACGACCATCGAGTGGCCGTAAGTGTGGCGCGTCTCGTTGCCCTGGGTGTGCGGTCCGTGCTGGGCGGCGGCGAGGAAATAGGTCTCGGTCTCGATCGCCCGCGCCCGGCAGAGCACCTCCCAGTGATCCTTGCCGGTCTGCAGCGTGAAGGCGGCAGGAAGCGCGATCACCTGCGCGCCCTTCCTGGCGAGCTGGATGAACAGCTCCGAGAAGCGGAGGTCGTAGCAGATCGAGCAGCCGACGGTGACGCCGTCCAGGTCGTATGTCACCACCTCGTCGCCCGGCTTGATGCTGGCCGATTCCTTGTAGGCCATGCCGTCGGGCGTCACGATGTCGAACAGGTGGATCTTGCGATACCGGGCGATCTGCTTGCCGCCGCGGTCGAAGACGACCGTGGTGTTGTGGAGGCGATCCTCGCCCGGGACCCTCTCCAGGATCGAGCCGGCATGGACGAAGACCTTGTGCTCCTTGGCGACGTCGCGGCAGAGCGTCCAGGCCGGGCCGTCGGGAATCGTCTCGGCCGCCTCCCGCTTCTCCTTGCCGGTGCCGCCGAGGAAGTCGAAGACCTCGGGAAGCACCAGCAAGTCCGGCCCGTCCTCGCGGATCGCCTTCTCCATCAGCTCGCGCGCTTGGCTGAGGTTGCGGGGCTTGTCGTTGGTCGAGTTCATCTGGATCAGCGAGACTTTCATCGAACCACTCCCAGGATCTTCCCGAAGCGTCGGCCAGACCGCCTTCGCCGTCAACCGATCCGGCGCAGCAGCGCCTCGAAGTCGCGGGCGAAGGCGGGGCCGTCGACCAGCGGCGAGGCCGCCATGCGCGGCCGAATCTCGCGCCGCAGTGCCGAGAGCCCGGCCGGATCGCGGGCGAGATCGATCGCGCGCCGGACGTAGCCATCGACATCGAGTGCGACCAGGTCGTCCAGGCCGACGGTGCGGAGATGCGCGGTCGAATGCCGGCCGGCGACGCGGTCGCCCGGAAACGTCACCACCGGCACGCCCATC
>CAZDGR010000039.1:0-18657 GCA_964504845.1 uncultured Rhizobium sp.
GAGCTGGTCGTGGGCGCCCGGCGTGTAGTGTGTGATGCCGAGATAGCGGATGCGTCCTTCGTTCTTCCACGCGCGCAGGGTCGCCAGATGCACGCGCCAGTCGACGAGGTTGTGGACCTGCATCAGGTCGAGACGCTCGTCTTTCAGCAGCCGCATCGAGTCCTGCATCTGGCGGATGCCGGCGTCCCTGCCCTGCGTCCACACCTTGGTCGCGAGGAATGCCTTGTCGTGCGCACCCATCGCGGCCAGCAGATCGCCGACCACTCGTTCCGACGCACCATACATCGGCGAGGAATCGATCACCGAGCCACCGGCCCCGAACAAGGTCTTCAGCACCTCGGTCAGCGGGGCTCGTTCCTTGGCGCCGGTGCCGACATCGAAGGTGCGCCATGTGCCGACGCCGATCACCGGCAGCGCCTCGCCGCTGGAAGGAATGGATCGAGTCTGCATTTTCCCGTCCGCCGTTTGTGCGCCGGCCGAACCGATCAACGATGCAACCGCGGAGCCGGCTACGAGGCCGAGAAACGCCGCCCGACTGATAGTCTTGTCGCCGAAGTTCGCCATGTCGCGATCGTGGGCCGAATTGTTGACAATCGTCAATCCTCACCCTAGCGTCCGGCCAACGCGCCGAGGCGACAACGAGCGCATTCAGGGAGGATCGACGTGCCGAATTCTGGCCGGCCGCAGGCATCGGCTGCACTTTCCGGTCTCACTGTCCTCGATCTGACGCGGGTTCGCTCCGGACCTACCGCGGTCCGTCAGCTCGCCGACTGGGGCGCCGACGTCATCAAGATCGAGATGCCCGAGAGCCTCGAAGAGGGCGAAGGCATGGGCGGTCCGCGCGAAGGCCCGGACTTCATGAACCTTCATCGCAACAAGCGGGCGATGACGTTGAACCTGAAGTCGCCCGAAGGCGTGGCGCTGCTGAAGCGCCTGGTCGAGAAGGCCGACGTCGTCGTCGAGAATTTCCGCGCCGACGTGAAGGACCGTCTCGGCATCGCTTACGAAGACCTGAGGAAGGTCAACAAGCGGATCGTCTATGCCAGCATCTCGGGCTTCGGCCAGGACGGGCCTTACGGCGCACGTCCGGGCTTCGACCAGATCGCGCAGGGCATGGGCGGGCTGATGTCGATCACCGGGCTTCCGGGCCAGGGCCCGGTGCGGGTCGGCATTCCTCTTGCGGATCTCTCGGCCGGACTCTTCTGCGCGCTCGGCATCCTGGTGGCGCTGATGGAGCGCACCAAGTCCGGCGAAGGACAGTGGGTGCAGACCTCGCTTCTGCAGGCGCAGATCTTCATGCTCGACTTCCAGGCGGCACGCTACCTGGTGAACGGCGAGGTCGCCAAGCAGGCCGGCAATAACCACCCGACCAGCATCCCGACCGGCGTGTTCGAGACCTCCGACGGGCTGATCAACCTCGCCGCCACCGGCGGCGCGATCTGGACCCGCTTCGCCAAGTGCACGGAGCAGGACAGCCTGCTGAGCAATCCGGACTACGCCACCGGCCAGCTCCGCTCCAAGAACCGCGACAAGCTGAACGCCGAGATCGCCAAGGTCCTGAAGACCGACACGACGGCCAACTGGATCGCCAAGCTGAACGCAGCCGGTGTTCCCTGCGGCCCGATCAACGATATCGGCCAGGTCTTCGCCGATCCGCAGGTGCAGCACCTTGGCATGGCGGCGAAGGTCGAAGGCGCTGCCAAGCCGCTGTCGCTGGTGGGCCAGCCGGTGAAGCTGTCGCGGACGCCGAGCAAGCTGGCCTCCCCGCCTCCGGCCCGCGGCCAGCACACCGACGAGATCCTGGCCGGGCTCGGCCTGGCCAAGGACGAAATCGCCCGGCTCCGCGCCGCCAACACGATCTGAGGGTCGAGCGATGGATACGCCCCTGACCGACAAGATGCTGTCCCGGACGGAAGGCAAGGTCGGCATCATGACCTTCAACAATCCGGAGAAGCACAACGCCGTTTCCTTCGAGATGTGGGCGAAGGCCGAGGAGATCCTCGCCGGCTTTCTCACCGACAGGGAAGTACGCGTCGTCGTGCTCACGGGCGCCGGCGGGAAGGCCTTCGTCTCCGGCGCCGACATCTCGAAGTTCGCCGACGAGCGCCAGTCCGAGGAAGCCGTGCAGCGCTACAACGCGCTGGTCGAGCGCCTCTACAGCCACATCTACGCGTTCCCGAAACCGACCATCGCGATGATCCGCGGACACTGCATCGGCGGCGGGCTCAACCTCGCGATCTGCTGCGACATCCGTATCGCGACAGAGGGCTCGCGCTTCGCGCTGCCGGCGGCGAAGCTGGGTTTGGGGTACGGCTATCCGGGCCTGCGCCGCTATTCCGAGACCATCGGCACGCCGGTGACCAAGGAGATCTTCTTCACCGCCCGCCAGTACAACGCCGCCGAAGCCTATGCGCGCGGCATGCTCCACCAGGTCGTTGCCGACGGCGACCTGGAGAAGACCGTGATGGACATGGCCGAGACCATCGCCGGCAACGCGCCGCTGACCGTCGCCACGATCAAGGCGAGCCTGAACGAGGTCCACAAGGATCCGGACAAGCGCGACCTCGGGAAGGTCGAGGAGATGGTCAAGGCCTGCTTCGCCAGCAGCGACTATGTCGAAGGCCGGAAGGCCTTCCTCGAGAAGCGGAAGCCCGCCTTCACCGGAAGCTAGAGGAGCGAGGCGATGACCGAGTTCCGGAGCAACGGCGACAGCGCACAGTCCGCGATCGGCTTCCTCCGCTCGACGTCGCTGACCAGCCTGGTGCAGGAGGAGATCGTCCGGATGATCCTCTCCGGCGAACTCGACGCGGGTGCCCAGGTCAAGGAATTCGCGATCGCTGACCGGCTCGGCGTCGGCCGGTCCAGCGTCCGCGAGGCGTTCCGCGCACTCGAGGAGGCCGGCCTGGTGCGGCTCGAGAAGAACCGCGGCGTCTTCGTTCGCGAGATCGGCGACGACGAGGCCGAGGAGATGTACGCCGTCCGCGCCGGGCTCGACGAGCTGGCCGGACGTCTTCTCGCCCCGCACATCACAGCAGGCCAGGTGGACGAGCTGAAGCGTCTCGTCGACGACCTGGAAGCGCTGCTCGCGCCAGAGAACTTCGCGACCTACTTTCCTCTCAACCTCCGTTTCCACGACCGCATCGTGGAGATGACCGGCAACGGCAAGCTGCTCGTCATGTACCGTCGCCTGATCAACGAGATGCACCTGCTGCGCCGGCGCGGCCTGCTGCGCGGCGGCGGACTTCTTGTCTCCAACGACGAGCACCGGGCCATCGTCGCAGCGCTCGCCAGTCGCGACGCAGAAGCCGCCGCCGCCGCCATGCGCGATCACGTCAGGTCGGGACGCAACCGGATGATGGCGGCGGCCGACGCCGCGACGCCTCGAACGGCCGCCTGATGGCCCATCTCGATCTCCGTGGCTTGAGCAAGCACTACGACGGCAACGCCGTCGTCGACCGCATCGACCTTGCGGTGCCGGCCGGCAATCTCGTCTGCCTGCTGGGTCCGTCGGGCTGCGGCAAGACGACGACGCTTCGCCTGATTGCCGGATTCGTCGAGCCGACCGGAGGCGAGATCCACGTCGACGGCAAGGTGCTGTCGGCAACCGGCTTCGCCACGCCGCCGGAGCAGCGCGGCATGTCGATGATCTTCCAGAGCTACGCGCTCTGGCCGCACATGACGGTCGCGGACAACGTCGCCTATGGACTGACGCTCCGTCGCCTGCCGAAGGCGGATATCTCCCGACGTGTCAGCGAGATGCTGGCCGCGGTCAAGCTCGGGGCCCTGGCAGACCGCTATCCGGGAGAGCTCTCCGGCGGTCAGCAGCAGCGGGCGGCGCTTGCCCGCGCACTGGTGATCGAGCCGAATATCCTTCTGCTCGACGAGCCGCTGTCGAACCTCGATGCCGCGCTCCGCGAGGAGATGCGCTTCGAGATCCGGCGCCTCCACGATGCCTTCCGCTACACGACCGTCTACGTCACCCACGACCAGGCCGAGGCGATGACCACCGCCGACCTGATCGTCGTGATGAACCACGGGCGGATCGAGCAGGCCGGCGCGGCGGAAGAGATCTACTCCCGCCCCCGATCGGCCTTCGTCGCCGGATTCCTCGGCGGTGCCAATATCCTCAAGGGCCGCGCCGTCGACGCGATACGTCTCGACGTCGGAGCCGCGGTTCTTCGGTGCGCCGAGTCCGCCTTCGTCGCCGGCTCGGAGGCATCGCTGTCGATCCGCTTCCACGAGGTGCGCGTGCATGCGAACGGCGGCAGCGGCGGCGACAATCGGCTCGAGGCCCGCGTGTTGCGCCAGACCTTCCTAGGCTCGCTTCGTGACCTCGCCCTCGAACTCACCGACGGCACCGTCATCCGCGCCTCGGCACCGCCCGATCTCGCGATCCCGGCCGACACCCGCGTCTGGATCGACCTGCCGACGGAGCGCTGCCGGCCATTGCCATCGTAGAGACGCCGTCGCAACGACGGCCAAGAGCAAGAAACGGCAACAACCAAAGACAAGGAGGAGACGATGAAGATCAGGTTGCGCAATCTCCTGCTGAGACTGGGAGCCATGCTGACGCTGGCTGCGCCGGCCGCGGCCCAACCAGCACCCACCACGATCACGCCCGCGCTGATCGAGGCGGCGAAGAAGGAAGGCAAGGTCGTCTGGTACACCGCCGTCGACGTCAAGGTGGCCGAGCAGCTGGCCAAGGCGTTCGAGGGCAAATTCCCGGGCGTCAAGGTCCAGGTCGAGCGCTCCGGTGCCGAGCGCGTGTTCCAGCGCATCGGCCAGGAATACTCGAGCAATATCCATGCAGTCGACGTCGTGGACAGCTCCGACGCGGCGCACTTCGTCTACTGGAAGCGCGAAGGCTGGCTGCAGCCGGTCGTGCCGGAGGACGTCGCCAAGCACTATGCGCCGGCCTACAAGGATCCGGGCGGCCTGTTCGCGGCCTGGCGCATCAATCTCAGCGTCATCGCCTACAACACCCAGCAGGTGAAGCCCGAAGAAGCGCCGAAGAGCTTCGCCGACCTGCTCGACCCGAAATGGGCCGGCAAGATCGTCAAGGCCCATCCCGGCTATAGCGGCACGATCCTGACCTCAACCTTCCAGATCTCGCGCGACATCGGCTGGACATTTTTCGAGAAGCTGGCGCAGCAGCGGATCATGCAGGTGCAGTCGTCCGTGGACCCGCCGAACAAGGTGGCCTCCGGCGAGCGCGCCGTCATGGCCGATGGCAACGAATACAACGTGGCGCTGCTCAAGGCGCAGAAAGCGCCGATCGAGCTGGTCTACCCGGCCGAGGGAACGCCCCTGGTCATCGGCCCCGCCGGTGTCATGAAGCGCGCGCCCAACCAGAATGCGGCGAAGCTGTTCTACACGTGGCTCTTCACCGTCGAAGGGCAGCAATATCTCATCGACATCGGCTCGCTGCGTTCGGCCCATCCCGGCATCAAGGTGCCGGCCGGCCAAAAGCCGCTGTCCGAGATCAAGCTGATGAAAGACGACGCCGAAGCCGTCGACAAGCAGGCCGAGGACATCAAGGCCCGCTACACACGCCTGTTCAAGACCTGAGCCTGAAGGACAGGGACGGAGGCGGCCGGTCGCCGCCTCCGCCTCCACCTGAATGACCGCGGAAACCATCGTCACACCATCGCCAGCGCGTCGGGCCCGCATCCTCGGCGGCTTCGACGCCTCGCTATTGGTGCTGTCGGCGGCGGCGGTACTGCTCGTCCTGCTGATCGGCCTGCCGGTAGGCTGGCTGTTCTACTACGCGCTCACCGACCGGGCCGGGGCGCCGACCCTGGCCAATTTCGTCGCACTGGCCTCCGACCCGGCGCTCCGCGAGCCCATGCTGACGACGCTGACGCTCTGCTTCTGCGTCGCCATCGCCGCCCCCGCCGTCGCATCGCCGCTCGCCTGGCTGGTGGCGCGCACCGACCTTCCGGCGCGGCGAACCATCCGCGCGCTGATGACCGCCAGCTTCGTCACCCCACCCTTCCTCGGCGCCATCGCCTGGGAGATCCTGGCGGCGCCGAACAGCGGCATCCTGAACCAGCTTTGGCGCGGCCTCACCGGCTCGTCCGACCCGCTGCTCGACATCTACTCGCTCCCGGGGCTGGTGTTCGTCATCTCCTGCTATACGGCACCCTTCGCCTTCGTGCTGGTCAGCAACGCGCTCGACCGCATCCCGGCTGACCTCGAGGACGCCG
The DNA here is from genome assembly GCA_964504845.1 of uncultured Rhizobium sp. Taxonomy (GTDB): domain Bacteria; phylum Pseudomonadota; class Alphaproteobacteria; order SHVZ01; family SHVZ01; genus SHVZ01. The sequence continues at coordinate 6,207 of CAZDGR010000039.1, forward strand.
CCGGCATCCTCGGCGCCGGACGCTGGCGGACGGTGCTGACGATCACCGTGCCGCTGGTCGTGCCGGCGATCCTGGCCGGCGCGTTGATCGCATTTCTGCAGGCGATGACTTTGTTCGGCTCCCCCGCGATCCTGGCGCTGCCGGCCGGCTTCCACACGATCACGACCAAGATCTTCGCGTTGTTCCAGTTCCCGCCGAAGCCGCAGCTCGCCGCCGCCGCGGCGCTGCCGCTGCTCGTCGTCACCGTGGTGCTGCTGATGGTGCAGAGCCGACTTCTCGGTCGGCGCGGCTACACCGTTGTCGGCGGCAAGTCGGGCGATCCGCGGCTGATCCGCCTCGGGGCCTTCCGGATTCCGGCCCTGCTCCTGGTGCTCGCGATCCTGGCGCTGCCGCTGTTCCTGCCCTACGCGGCACTGCTCAAGGCGGCGATCAGCACCTATCCCGGCGCACCCTTCGTGCCGGAAGCGATGACGTTGAAGCATCTGCGCTTCGTCTTCCTCGAGTTCTCACAGACCCAGAAGGCCTTCTGGAACACGTTAGTGCTCGCGCTCTCCACGGCGACGCTCGGCACCCTGCTGGCGCTGGTCATCGCCTACCTGACGGCCAGGCGGGCGATCCCCGGATCGAAGGTCCTCGAATTTCTCGCGACCGCGCCGGTGGCGATCCCCGGCATCGTGCTCGGCGTCGGCCTGTTCCTCGCCTATGCGCGGCCGCCGCTGGCGCTCTACGGCACGCTGTGGATCCTGCTGCTGGCCTTCCTGACCATCGAGCTGCCCGCGGCGTTCCAGCAACTGCGCTCGTCCTTCCGCGCGGTCCATCCGGAGCTGGAGGAAGCAAGCCGCATCCTCGGCGCCGGTCGGCTGAAGACGCTCGCCCGCATCACCGCGCCGCTGCTCAAGAGCGGCGTCGTCGCCGCCTGGTGCTTCGTCTTCATCGGCGTGGTCCGCGAGCTGTCGGCGGCGATCATGCTGTTCACATCCGACACCAAGGTGCTCTCGGTGGTGATCTACGACCTCAATGAAAGCGGCGACCTCGGCGCCATCGCCGTGCTCGGCACCGCGATGCTGCTGATCACATTCGCGGTGGTCGGCTTCGCCAACTGGATTTCCGGCGTCGGCTCCGGCGTCCGGCTCAGAGGGGGATAACCCTGACAATGAAGGAGGAGACGATCATGATGCGATTGATTGCCACGGCATTCGCCGTGGGGCTGGCGCTGTCCCCGGCAGCCTCGATGGCCCAGGCCAAGTATCCGGTTCCGACGGTGACCCTGGCCACCCACTCCAGCGCCGGCGGCGGCAGCGACGTGTTCCTGCGCGAGCTGGTCAAGCACGTCCAGCCGATCATCGGCGCCAACCTCGCTGTCAGCAATATCACCGGCGGCAGCGGCGCCCGCGCGATGGCGGAACTGGCGAAGTCACCGGCAAACGGCAGCATCTTCTATGCGACGACGCCGACCTATATCCAGACCACGCTGCTCTCGAAGCCGGCGGTGGGATACGACCAGCTCGACCCGATGATGATCGTCTTCTTCGATCCGACGATCATCTACACCCGCACCGAGTCGCCGCATAAGACCTTCGCCGACGTGGTGGCGGATGCCAAGAAGAACGTCGGCAAGCAGAAGTGGGGCGCCGCCAACCCGGCCTCGCTCGAGCGCATCGCCTTCGAGAAGCTGAACAAGATCATCGGCGCCAAGGCCGCGATCGTCAGCCACGAGGGCGGCGGCGACCTGATGATCAACGTGCTGAATGGCACGCTCGATATCGGCGTCGGCGAAGTCCAGGAGCTGCGTGCCCAGCTCGAGGCGAAGAAGGTCCGCCTGCTCGCCGTGCTCGGAGACAAGCGCCTGACAGAGCTCCCGGACCTGCCGACGGCGAAAGAACAGGGCGTCGATCTGGTCGTCAGCAAGTTCCGCGGCCTCGCCGGCCCGAAGGGTGTGCCCGACGACGTCGCGAAGATGTGGGAGGACGCGGTCAAGAAGGCCCTCGCGAGTCCGGCCTACAAGGACGTCTATTCCAAGGAAGCCCTCGAGCCCGTGGCCCTGGGACGCGAGCAGGCCCGCGCCTTCACGGCGAAGTTCGCCGACGAGGTGAAGGCGTCGCTGACCGAGCTCGGAGTGATCAAGTGACGTTGAGCCGGGACGACGTTGTCGGTCTCGGCGTGATGGTGCTGGCGGCGGCCTATTGGGCCGCCGCCGACCAGATTCCGGTAAGCCTCCTGTCGGATGCGGTCGGCGCGGATGGCGCGCCGAAGATGCTGGCCATCGCGCTCGCCGTCTGCGGTGCGCTCCTCGTCGTCGCGACACGCCTGAAGCCGGTACCCGCCGGAGACGGCGAGGACGAGGCCGATCCGGCCGAGCGCCGGCGGGCACATCTGCGCGCGGCCGGACTGATCGCCGGTCTCGGCGCCTACGCCTTGCTCCTGCCTATCCTCGGATACCCGCTGGCGCTGGCCCTGCTGATCGGCGGGGCGGCGGTCTATGGCGGCGCGCGCTTGTCGCCGACGCTCGTCGCGATCGCGGCCACGGGCGGCCTCGCCTTCTGGCTGTTCTTCTCGAAATTCCTGGGCGTGCTGCTGCCGCTCGGCATCTGGATGCCTTAAGACCGATGGATATCCTCTCATCGGCCGTCGGCGCCTTGCTCGGCGGCTGGACCTTGCCCGCGGCGCTTGCCGGCGTCGTCTGGGGCATCCTCGGCGGCGCGCTTCCCGGCCTTTCGCCGTCGGTGGCGATGGCGCTGCTGCTGCCCCTCACTTACGGCATGGATCCGACCGCGGCGCTGACGATGCTCGCCGCCGTCTATGTCGGCGCCGAGTATGGCGGCTCGATCCCGGCGATCCTGATCCGCACGCCCGGTACCAATGCCGCGGCCGCGACGACGATCGATGGCTACGAACTCGCGCGCCAGGGCCGTGCCGGCGAGGCGCTCGGCATCTCGCTGATGGCGGGATTCGTCGGCGGCCTCTTCGGCCTGATCCTCCTGACGATCGCGACCGAGCCGATGGCGGCGGTGGCGCTCGCCTTCACCCCGCCCGCCTATTGCGCGCTCGGCATCCTCGGCCTGTCGGTGATCGCCAGCCTGTCGGGCAAGTCGCTCATCAAGGGTTTGATCTCCGGCATCCTGGGCCTGATGATCGCGACGGTCGGCACCGATCCGGTTTCCGGCGTCTCGCGTTTCACCGGCGGCAGCCCCGACCTGCTCGGCGGCATCCGGCCGATCCTGGTGATGGTCGGCCTTTTCGCCGTGACCGAGATGCTGGCACAGATCTCGACGCCGGCCTGGGACAAGGCGAGCAGCCGCGACACGCGGCTCAAGCTGCCGAGCTTCAGGATGTGGAAGCGCCTCTGGAAGAGCCAGGTGATCGGCTGCACCATCGGCACCTTCGAGGGTCTCACGCCCGGCGGCGGCGGCAGCATCGCCGCATTCCTCTCCTACAACGAGGCAAGGCGCTGGTCATCGCATCCCGAGGAGTTCGGCAAGGGCTCGGTCGAGGGAGTCGCCGCGCCCGAGTGTGCCAACAACGTCGTCACCGCGACCGCGCTGATCCCGATGCTGAGCTTCGGCATTCCCGGATCGAACTCGGCCGCGGTGCTGCTCGCCGGATTCCTGCTGCATGGCCTGATACCGGGGCCGATGCTGTTCCAGAAGGCACCCGATGTCGTCTACGGGCTCTATGGCGGGCTGTTCGCCGCCAACATCCTGATGGTGCTGGTCGGCCTCGTGATCCTGACGCCCTGCATCTGGCTGGTGAACCGGCCGAAGCCCTACCTGATCGCCGTCATCCTCGCGATCGTGGTCTCGGGCGTCTATGCGACCCACACCTCGCTCTCCGACCTCTGGCTCGTGCTGATCATGGGCGTCGCGGGATACGGCATGCGCTGGCTCGGCATTCCCACCTTGCCGATGGTGCTGGGTGCGGTGCTGGGTTTCCTGGTCGAGTCCAACTATCGCCGCAGCCTGGTCCTTGCGCGTGGCGACCATTCGATCTTCATCCAGGACCCGGTGTCGCTGGGACTGCTGCTCGCCGCCGTCGCACTGACCGCCTATTCGGTCTGGTCCGAATTCATCAAGCCCGCACGAAAGCTCAAGAATGCCTGAACTTGCCGTCGCCGAACGCCTTGCCGAGCGTATCGTCTCGCTCGACGTCACCAAGTTTCCGCCCGCGCTTCGCGCCATGTGCGAAGCGCTGCTGACCGAGTTTTCTGGCCTCTGCGTCGCGGCGCGCGGCCTCGACTACGTGGCATCGGCAAAGGCGGCGATCGATCCAGGCGGTCCCTGCACCATCATCGGCCATGCGGGCGGCTTCGATCCCGCCGGTGCGGCGATCGTCAACGGCACCGCCTCCCATGGCGAGGACTTCGACGACACCTTCGAAGGCGGCCCGGTACATGCCGGCGTCGTCATCCTGCCGGCGATCCTGGCGACGGCCGAACGGCACCGGCTCTCCGGCGCCGACACGCTCCGCGGCATCGCGGTCGGCCTCGAGGTCACCTGCCGGCTCTCCATGGTGATCCCGAAGGCCGTGCATAAGGCCGGGTTCCATCCGACGGCGGTGTTCGGCGCGCTGGGCGCCGCCGCGGGCGTCGCGGCCGCCCTGCGCCTCTCGCCCAAGGACATCGCTTCCGCCCTCGGGGTCGCCGGCAGCATGGCGTCGGGCATCATCGAGTACCTGACCGAAGGCACCTGGACCAAGCGTCTGCATCCGGGCTGGGCGGCGCAGAGTGGCTATCGCGCGGCGATGCTGGCGAAGTCCGGCTTCGCCGGCCCTCGCACCGTCTTCGAGGGCAAGCACGGTCTGTTCCACGGCTTCGCCCGTGCGGCAAGCGGCGATTGGGCGGCCCTGCTCGATACGTTCGGGAAGCGCTGGGTCACCGAGACGATCGCCTTCAAGCCCTACGCCTGTGGAACGATGACCCACCCTTACATCGACTGTGCGCGGCGGCTGGCGGAGCAAGGGATCAAGCCGGAGCAGATTACGGACATCCTCTGCGATACCGCCGACGGCTATGTCCATCGCCTGTGGGAGCCGCTCGCCGACAAGCAGCGCGTGCCCAACGGCTATGCCGGCAAGTTCTCGATCCCCTACTGCATCGCCGCCGGACTGGTGCTCGGCGACGCAGGCCTGGATGCCTTCAGCGACGAACGATCACAGGACCCGCGCCTTAGGGCGGTGGCGGCGAAAGTGCGCTACCGCATCGACCCGAACGATCCGTACCCCAAGCGCTTCACCGGCCACATCAGGGCGACGCTCGAGGACGGCCGGGTGATCGAGCTGCGCCAGCCGCATTTCCGCGGCGGCGCGTCCGAGCCGCTGACCCGCGCCGAGATCGACGCCAAGTTCGTCTCCAACGCCCGCTATGGCGGCTGGAGCGACGCCAAGGCCCAATCCTTCCTCGCCTTCGTGCGCCAAGCGTTCACAGCGCCGCGCATCGACCTCACCCCGTTCAGGGAGTAGCTCCATGGATCTCGACGGACGCGTGGCGCTGGTCACCGGCGCCGGACGCAACATCGGACGCGCCATCGCGCTCGACCTGGCGAAGGCCGGCGCCGCGATCGTGGTCAACGCGCGCTCCAACCGCGCCGAGGCCGACGCGGTGGCGAAGGAGATCACCGATGCCGGCGGCAAGGCGATCGCCGAGCTCGCCGACGTGACCGACGCCGAGGCGGTGATGCGCATGGTGACGGCCGCGATCGCCCACTTCGGCCGGCTCGACATCCTGGTCAACAACGCAGCGGTTCGTGCCGAGGTGCCTTTCGCCGAGCTCGATTTCGCCAAGTGGCGCGCCGTGCACGCGGTCTGCCTCGACGGCGCGTTTCACTGCACCAAGGCGGCTCACATGGCGCTCAAGGCGAGCGGCCAGGGCGCGGTCATCAACATCGGCGGCGTCAGCGCCCATCTCGGCGCGGCCGACCGCGTTCATGTGCTGGCCGCGAAGATGGGTCTGGTCGGCTTCACCCGCGGGCTTGCGCACGACCTCGCGTCCGACGGCATCACCGCCAACTGCGTCGTGCCCGGACAGATCGACACGTCCCGCGCAGGCTCCAAGCAGCCGAGCCACCACGCGACCCACAAGCCCCTGGTCGGCCGCCGCGGCCGGCCGGACGAGATCGCCTCGGCCGTCCGCTGGCTTGCCGGACCTCAGGGGCGTTACGTCACCGGCCAGGCGATCCACGTCAATGGCGGCCTCTATCACGGAGTGTAAGCGATGGATCTCGATCTCAAAGGCAAGACGGTTCTCGTTACCGGCGGATCGAAGGGGATCGGGCTCGCCTGCGCCAAGGCGTTCCTCGCCGACGGCGCCAAGATCGCGATCGCGTCCCGCGCCCAGGCCAACATCGACCGGGCTCTGAAGGACCTCGCCGGTGCCAAGGGCTATGCCGCCGACCTGATCGAGGCCGATCAGGCGCAACGCATGGTCGATACTGCCGAGCGCGAGCTCGGCCCGGTCGACGTGCTGGTCAACTCCGCCGGTGCGGCGAAGCGGACGCCTCCCGACGACCTGACGCCGGCCGCCTGGCGGGCGGCGATGGACGCCAAGTACTTCTCGTATGTGAACGTCTTCGATCCGGTCGTGAAGCGGATGGCGAAGCGCGGGAAAGGCGTGATCGTCAACGTGATCGGCAATGGCGGCAAGATCGCGAGCCCGACGCATCTTCCGGGCGGTGCCGCCAACGCAGCGCTGATGCTGGCCACGGCCGGGCTCGCCAATGCCTACGCCGGCAAGGGCGTGCGCGTCGTCGGCATCAACCCGGGCCTGACCAACACCGACCGGGTGGCCGAAGGGCTCAGGTCAGACGCCAAGCTGAATGCCATCACCGAGGACGAAGCGCTGAGGCGCGCTGTCCAGCGAATCCCGATTGGCCGCATGGCCGAGCCCGAGGAGATCGCCAGCCTGGTGCTGTTCCTCGCCTCGTCCAAGGCCAGCTACGTCACCGGCGTGATCGTCTCGATGGACGGCGCGGTCGCCCCGATCGTGGTCTGAGCCTTTCGCTTGCTCGGCCATCGACTCGCCGCCAAGCTGGTTGTCGCTGAAGGGGGAGCGCAATGGCAGCGACCGTCGACCCGATCGCCTTCGAGCTGTTCAAGAATGCCGTCTTCTCGATCGCCGACGAGATGGCGCTGACGGTGTTCCGCACGACCTATTCCGGCGTGCTCAAGGACAACATGGACTACTCGACCGGCCTCGCCGATGCCGACGGCAAGCTGGTGGCGCAGGGTCTCACCCTGCCGGGACATCTGGGGTCGGTGCCGACCGCGCTCGCCTCGATCATGAAGCACTACGGCGACGACATGGTCGAAGGCGACGTGTTCATCATGAACGATCCCTTCGACGGCGGCATGCACCTGCCGGACATCTTCGTCTTCAAGCCGCTCTACCATCAGGGTCAGCGGCTCGCCTTTGCCGCCACGGTCTGCCATCACACCGACGTCGGCGGCCGCGTTGCCGGGTCGAACGCATCGGACTCGACCGAGATCTATGCCGAAGGCCTTCGCATCGCGCCGCTCAAGCTCTACGAGGCCGGCAAGATCAACAAGACGATCATGACCTTCATCGAGAAGAACGTCCGTCTGCCGGTGAAGGTATTCGGCGACCTCCGCGCCCAGCTCGCCGCCTGCCATATCGCCGAGAAGCAGTTCGCCGAGCTGGTCGCCAAGTACGGGGCCGACGGCACCCGCCTCTACATGAAGGAGACGATCGACTACGCCGAGCGCTTGACCCGGGCGGAGCTCAGGAAGCTGCCGGACGGCGAATGGAGCTTCGAGGACTGGATCGACGACGACGGCGTCGACTACGGCAAGCCGATCCGGCTGTTCGTCACCATCAAGAAGGCCGGCGACCAGATGACGGTCGACTGGACCGGCACGAGCCCGCAGGTGAAGGGCGCGATCAACAACACGCTTTCCTTCACCAAGGCGGCCTCGTATTGCGGCGTCCGCTCGGTGCTGCCGCAGGGCATTCCCAACAACGAGGGCGTGTTCCGCGCCATCGACGTGATCTGCCCGCCGGGCACCGTCGGCAACGGCGTGCTGCCGGCCGCCTGCGCCGCGCGCGGCCTGACCGGCTTCCGCATGACCGACTGCATGTTCGGGGCGCTCGCGATGATGCTGCCGGACAAGGTCAAGGCGGCGGGCGACGGCGGCAATACCGGCATCTCGATCGGCGGCTATCACGCCGACCGCTCGCCCTTCATCTATGTCGATTTCACCTGCGGCGCCTGGGGCGCGCGCCCTTGGGCCGACGGACTCGACGGGAACTCGCACATGTTCGCCAACATGGCCTCGCACTCGATCGAGGTGACCGAGGCCGAGCATCCGATCCAGCTGTTGGCCTACGAGTTCGTCGCCGACAAGGCCGGCGCCGGCAAGCACCGCGGCGGCGTTCCGTTCCTTCGCGACTACCGCTTCCTCGAAGAGGAAGGGACGCTGCAGGTCCGCTCCGATCGCCGGGACCACCGTCCGTTCGGCCTCTATGGCGGCAGCCCGGGCAAGGCCTCCGAGAACTACCTCAACCCGGACGGCGAGAACCGCGTGCTGCCCGGCAAGCTGACCATGACGGTGAAGAAGGGCGACGTGTTCCGCCATGTGCTGGCCGGCGCCGGCGGCTGGGGCGACCCGCTCGAGCGCGATCCGGCCGCCGTGCTCAAGGACATTAGGAACGAGCTGCTGTCGCCGGCTAAGGCCGAGGCCGATTATGGCGTGGTCGTCGACACGAAGATCTGGGCCGTCGACGCCAAGGCGACCGACGCGCGACGCGCGGCGCTTCGTCAGGCGCGGGGCTGGCGCGAGGCGCCCAAGGTTCAGCGACAGGATCCCATCACCGAACCGGCGAGGCGCCGCGCGTGACCACCTATCGCGTCGGCGTCGACATCGGCGGCACCTTCACCGACATCGTGCTCTTAGGCCAGGACGGTACGATCCACACGGCCAAGATCTCCTCGAGTGTCGGCAACTACGCCGCCGCGATCGTCGAAGGGTTGACCCAGCTGTTCCGCGAGACCGGGCTTGACGGCAAGGTCCTGGAAGAGATCCGCCATGGCACCACGGTCGCCTCCAATGCGATCCTCGAGCACAAGGGTGCCCGCACCGGGCTGATCACCACCAAGGGCTTCCGCGACGTGCTGGAGATCCGCACGCTCCGGATGCCGAGGCTCTACGACCTCACTTGGACCAAGCCGCCGCCGCTGGTCGAGCGCTATCTTCGCCAGGTCGTCGACGAACGGGTCGACGCCTACGGCCGGATCGAACGCGCCCTCGATCCGGCTGACGCCGAACGTGCGGTCGCGGTCCTGCTGGCCGAGAAGGTCGAGGCCATCGCCGTCTGCCTGCTCAACTCCTTCACCAATCCGGCACATGAGCTCGCGATCGCCGAGATCGTGCGGCGGAAGGCGCCGTCGCTCCCCCTCTCCGTCTCCTATGAAGTGCTGCCCGAAGTGAAGGAGTACGAGCGCACCTCGACCGTGGTCGTAAATGCCTATGTGATGCCGATCGTCTCCGGCTACCTGCGGGCGCTTCGCAAGGGACTCGATGCTGCCGGAATCCCGGCGCGCCTGTTGCTGATGCAGTCGAATGGCGGGCTCACCACCGACCAGGCCGCGGCCGAACGGCCGATGAACATCATCGAGTCCGGCCCCGCCGGCGGCGTGGTGGGAGCGCAGGCGCTGGCGCGTGCGAAAGGTCTCAGGAAGATCCTGACCTTCGACATGGGCGGCACCACCGCCAAGGCCTCGATGGTCGAGGACGGCGAGGTCACGCGCGCGACGGAGTACTCCGTCGGTGCCGGCATCATGATCGGCTCGCGCCTTTTGACCGGTGCCGGCTACACCCTCAAGGTCCCGGCGATCGACCTCGCCGAGGTCGGGGCCGGCGGCGGCTCGCATGTCTGGATCGATGCCGGGGGCTCGCTGCAGATCGGGCCGGAAAGCGCCGGGGCCACGCCCGGCCCCGTCTGCTACGACAAGGGCGGCGCGATGCCGACCGTCACCGACGCCAACGTCATCCTGGGGTACATCAATCCGCAGCATCTGGTCGGCGGCGCGGTCAAGCTGAACGCCTCCAAGGCGAAGCAGGTCTTCACCGCGACGGTGGCGACGCCGATGAAGATGTCGATCGAGCAGGCTGCCTACGGGGCGCACCAGATCGCTGCTTCCAACATGATCCGCGCCATCAAGGCGGTATCGACCGAGCGCGGCCGCGACCCGCGCGAGTTCGCGCTCTTCGCCTTCGGCGGGAACGGGCCGCTGTTCGCCGCCGGCATGGCCAAGTCGCTCGGCATGTCCCGCGTCGTGGTCCCGCCCTCGGCCGGCCTCTTCTCGTCCTTCGGGCTCCTCTATGCCGATGTCGAGCACCATTACGCTCGGACTTTCCGCCGGCTGCTGCGGAAGGCCGACCTCGGCGAGATCGAAGACGCCTGGACCGAGCTTGCCCGCCAGGCCCTCGCCCAGCTTGCGAGCGAAGGCTTCGCCGGATCTCGTGCGCGGCTCCGACGCTCCGCATCGCTCCACTATCACGGCCAGAGCTACGAGCTGGTCGTGCCGATGCCCGACGGGCCGATAGACCAGGCGATGGTGGCTCACCTGGAAGATGGCTTCGGGCGTGAGCACGAGAAGACCTACGGCCATCGCGCCGGGCCGGAGGAGCCGGTCGAGCTGGTGGCGATACAGGTGATAGGTTTCGGGCTCCGCGACGGCGCCGGCGTGCCCGAACGCATGCGCTCGACTCGTGCCGAGCCAAAGCCCCCGCTGCCGCGGCCGGCCTATTTCGGCCCGGAGTCCGGCTGGGTCGAGACGCCGGTCCTGCGGCGCTCTGACCTCGCCGCCGGCAAGGCGGGGCCCCTGATCGTCGAGGAATACGACGCGACCTGCGTGGTGCCGCCCGGAGCCCGCGCCAGCCTGGATGCGGCCGGCAACATCGTCATCGACCTCTAGGCCGTCACTCGCCGATCAGGTGGAGCACGACCTCACGCCGATGCGCGGCGCGGCGATGCTCGAACAGATAGATGCCCTGCCAAGTGCCGAGCGCCATCCGCCCGCCTGAGATCGGAATGGTCAGCTGCACCTGGGTCAGCGCCGTGCGGATATGCGAGGGCATGTCGTCGGGACCCTCGACGTCGTGCACGTAACGCCCGGGCTCCTCCGGCGCAATCCGATCGAAATAGGCCTCCAGATCCTTCCGCACGTCACGGTCGGCGTTCTCCTGGATCAGCAGCGAGGCAGAGGTGTGGCGGCAGAAGATGGTCAGGAGGCCGGTCGCGATTCGCTGCTTCGCCAGCCATCCGGCGATCTCGGCGGTGATCTCGACCAACCCCTTGCCGGATGTCGATACCGCGATCACGTCCTGAGCCTGCTTCATGCGCTTGAGACTACGATGTCGCAGCCTGAACCGGGAACGGCGCGTTCGATCCAAGCGTTCCAGATGCGACCGGCACGATCCACGAAGAAGATCGTGTCGCCACTGCGCTTTCCTTAAGGAGATTATCCCATGCCTACTGCCACCGGACACACCAAGGCGATCCTGAGTTCGAAGGTCTCCGGCACCTCGGTCTACAACACCTCGGGCGAGAAGATCGGTCACGTCGAAGACGTCGTGCTCGACAAGACCTCCAACAACATCATGTACGCCGTGCTCGGCTTCGGCGGCTTCCTCGGCATGGGCGAGAAATACCATCCGGTGCCGTGGTCGCTGCTCGACTACAGCGAAGACAAGGGCGGTTATGTCGTACCGATGTCGAAGGACACTCTCCAGAAGGCGCCGGCCTACGACCTGGACGACCTCATTCGCTCGGACGGCGACATTCGCAGCAAGTCATTCACCTACTACAAGGTCCCGCCCTACTGGGGTTGATGTCACGTCACCGGCTCCGGCTTGCCCCGAAAGCGCCGGAGCCGGGCCGCGTCAGCGTTCCCTCGGTGCTTCACCCGTTCTGGCCGTCACATCCACGTACCCGCGAACGAGCCGCCATCGGCCAGCGGTATGTGATGTACCGAGACGGTCCGGCCGCCCCGGTCGCGACCTTGCAAATCGACGGCGTCCGGCTCTTCAATTCCTCGAGCATACGTCTCGCGTGCTCGTCCGGGCTGCCCGCAGCGCGCTGCCCCCTCGCCGCCATCGCTTGATACAGACGCCGGCATCGGCGCCGTCGAAGACTTGGCACAGCTGCCCGTCGGTCGCTGCTACGTCAGCTGCATCGACGCGCAAGCTGGTCCGCTCCCCACAAGAGGCTCCCGCGCGGCCCAGAGCTTAGCCGGTGAAAGCCCGCTTCCTACAGGACGTTCAGGCGAGCCGCCCAGGAATACGGAACCGGAGCGGAGGTCGAGTCGCAAGGAACGCCGGCTGCGAAGATGGAATCCCGCAGCCGGCGGCTCCGTCTTCAGCCTTTCGGCTGCGGTACGATGCGGAGATAAGGCTTCGGCGCCTTCCAGCCGTTGGGGAACCGCTGCTTCGCCACCTCGTC
>CAZDGR010000040.1:0-18420 GCA_964504845.1 uncultured Rhizobium sp.
GCCGGCCGGCCATCGCCATCGCGATCACCGCGCGCTGGCGCATGCCGCCGGAGAACTCGTGCGGATACTGGACGACGCGGCCCGTAGGATCGGGGATGTCGACCTCGCGCAGCAGCTCGATGCCGCGCTCGCGCGCCTTGGACTGCAGGATCTGGCCGTGGGCGACCTGGCCTTCGGTCACCTGGCGACCGATCTGGAAGACCGGATTCAACGTCGTCGTCGGGTCCTGGAAGATCATCCCGACGTCCTGGCCGCGCATCTGACGGAGCGTCTCGGCCTCGGCCGTCGTCACCTCGACGTTGCCGAGCTGGATCGAGCCTTCGAGACGGGCGGTGTCCGGCAGGAGACCGGTGATCGCCAGCGACGTCACGCTCTTGCCGGAGCCCGACTCGCCGACGATGCCGAGGACTTCGTTCGGATAGACGTCGAAATCGATTCCGCGGACGGCCGGCACCGGCCGCCCGGCGCCGACGAAGGTCACCGACAGTCCACGTACCGACAGAACCGGCTCAGACATCACGCCCCGCGATCACGCTTGAAGCCCCCGAAAACGAGGGCGGCGGCGACCTGATGTGGTCGCCGCCGCCTCGACGACGTTCTTGCTTATTTGAACCCGATGGTACGACCGACGAGCATGTTGTCGATCTCTCGGCTGATGCCGCCGACGTTCTTGGCGGCGACGATGAGACCGATGTCGAAGGTGTTGGTCGGGATGCCGAAGGAGGCTTCGACCAGCGCCTTGTTCAGCTCGTCATAGGCGGCCTTAACCGGCGCACCCGAGCCCAGCGTCGTGTCGACCTTGGCCATCGCCTCGACATAGCGCTTGTGCGGGTTGGGATCGCCGAGGACCGGGTTCTTGGTGGTGCGATAGATGCTGTTCGTGCCCACGCGGGTCGGAAACTTCTGGATGTTGCCGATGCCGCCGAAGATCGCCGCGAACTTGCCGGTCAGCATCGCGTCCGTGAGCTCCGCACCCTGCTTGATGTCGAGCTGCATGGTGATGCCGGCCTTGGCGACCGTGCTCTGCACGATCTGGCTGATCGCCACCGCGTCCTGGTCGCCGCCGTTGACGACCAGCTTCCAGTCGTTCATCTCGGCCTGCGACAGGCCCGACTGCTTCAGCAGGTCCTTCGCCTTGTCGATGTTGAAGGCGTAGGTGGTGTTGTAGGACTTGTCGAACGCCGGGCTGGCGGGCGCCCAGGGAAGCGCGACCACCTCGCCGACGCCGGCATATCCCACGCGAAGGATGGCTTCGCGGTCCATCAGGTAGTTGAAGGCCTGGCGGAACTTCTCGTTCTTGAAAGGGCCCATCGTGGTGTTGATGCGGAACACCTGCACCAGCGGGCCGGGGCCCTGGATCAGCTGGTAGCCGGCGTTGCGCAGACGCACCGCGGTGCGCGCGTTGCCGCCATAGATGAGGTCGACGGCGCCGGACTCGAGCGCCGCGGCAGCGGCGTCGTTGTCGCTGAAGATCGTCAGCACGATCTCGGAGACGATCGGCTCCTTCGGACGCCAGTACTTCTTGTTGGCCTCGAGGCGGACGCGCTGGCCGAGCACGCGCTCAGCCAGGACGAACGGACCGGTGCCGGCATCCTTGGTCTCGACCGCGTCGATGTCGACCGGGTCGATCGGCGAGAGGAACTGCAGAAGGTCGGTGATCTGGCGATCGGGGACCGGATTGTTGAAGTTCAGCGTGATGGTGGAGGCGTTGTCGACCTTCCAGTCCTTCACGATCGACATCGTCGCGTAGACGTTCTTGCCCTTCTGCGGATCGGCAGCCTTCTTCAGGCTGACCGCAACCGCCTCGGCATTCAGCGGACGGCCCGAGTGGAAGGTCACGTCCGTGCGCAGGGTCAGCGTCACGGACTTGTTGTCCGGCGCGATCTTCCAGGCGGTCGCCAGGCTCGGCACCGCCTGACCTTCCGGCGTGTACTCGATCAAGCTGTCGTACATGTTCTTGATCAGCGGGAAGTTGATCCCGGAGAACTGCATCGGATCGAAGTTGTGGATGTCGGCGAGGATGGCGACGCGGAGACGGCCGCCCTTGAGCTCCTGAGCCGAGGCGCCGGTCGCGGCGATCGAGAGGGCGGCGACTGCCAGCAGCAGCGCCCTCACGAGCCCGAAAGCGCGCGATAAACTGATCTTCATCTGACGGATACCTCCCCTACTCGATAACGATAAAGCCCACCCAGCGGGCCCTCCCAGGACCCTCCTGAGCATCCCGAGACAGTGGCAAAGGGCCTTCCCGGCTGTCAAACACTGCCGCAGGAATCCCGAAATGCCGGTTTCGCCTGACGGGCTAGCGCCAGGAGGCGACTTCCTCCAGCGGATAGATTGGCCGTGGCACCCGCTTCCAGGGGAGGCTGGCCACGTCCGACTGGCCCGGACCGGTGGTGTCGACGCGGATCAGCTGAGAGGTGATCGGGGCGAAATACTGGAAGTTGGAGGCGGTCTTCAGCACTGCCATCTTGTAGCCGATAGGCTCGACGCCGAAGGCGCGATAGACCTCGGGCACGTTGCCGGCGACGCCGCGAAGCTCGCTGATCATCAGGGTTACCGGTCCGACCTCGAAGATGACCGTGCGCCCCATGTCGATGCTGGGCGAGCGGTGCTCGGACATCTGCACGCGGCCGTCGGCGATCCGCCGCACGGTGCCGGTCACTTCCAGCGGCTTGAAGAAGGCGGTGGCGTAATGGCCGCCGATCGGCAGCGTCACGGTGGCGCCGGCGCCGGCCTCGACCAGTCGCGCAACCGTGATCGGCTCGATTAACGGGATCAGCGCCGTGCTCTGGATCTTCTGACGCAGGATCGACTCGATGATCAGGTTCGAGTCGCCCGACGAGCCCCCGAATACCGTATCGCCGGTGTCGCTCAGGCAGACGACGCCCTTGGGCGCCCGGTCGGCCATCCTGACCGCCTCGTCGATCGAGACCGCGTCCTTCTTCTGGAACTCGGCTCGCATCGACCAGGCGAGATCGGCGATCTCGTCAGCGCGGGCCTCGGCAACCCCCTTGTCGCCATCGGCGACGACGATCGCGGCCCAGCCACCCTCGGCCACGTCGAGCCACGGCTGCATCGGGCAGTTGGCGACGTGCAGGATGCGCCTGTCTTCGGCCTCCATCGACCGGGCCCGGTCGAACCAGACCTTCATCGGCCCCTTGGAGGTGAGGAACTGCTCCTGGTGCGAGAGCAGAGGCAGCTTCCGCCAAGCCATCACCGGCCTGACCTCGCCAGCGACGGTCTTGATCAGGATCTCGGCACCGATCCTGCCGGTGTCGAACGGATCGTGCGGCTGGGTCCGGTGCGCGACGATCGCAGTCGCGTTGTCGACCATCAGCCTGGTGACGTTGGCATGGTGATCGAGCGAGACGACGATCGGGACGTCCGGACCCAGGATCTTCCGGCAGAGCGCGATCTGCGCCCCCTCGACGTCGTCCTGGTCCTCGGCGGCGCAGGCGCCATGGACCTGAAGCGCCAGGCCGTCGATCTTGCCGGCGGCCTTCAGCCCGGCCTTGATCTTCTCCTCGAAGAAGCGCCGGCACTCGACCGTGATGCGCCCGCCGGCAGTGGCCCAGGCGCGGATGATCGGCACGGACTGGATCTGGCGCTGGGCCGCCTCGACCGCGGCGAGATACCCTCCGATCTGGCCGGTATTGCCCATCTTGTCGAAGACATCAGCGCCTTCGTAAAGGCCGAACGACTCGTAGTCCCGCATCGTCGTCGGGACGGGATTGAAGTCGTTGGTCTCCTGACCGATATGAATGACCGCCAGCCGCATCTCCGCCTCCGCTGCCGCAACGGCCGCAATGTGCACGGACCCGGCCTTCGGGCGACAGATTCCAGGCGATAGCGAAACGGTTAGGCGGGCGGCAGGCAGGCGGGGATCATCAGGACCGGCAGATACGAAGCGATCACGCCGGCCATGCCCGCGACGCCGAGCCAGACAGCGACCCGGTCCATGAATGACGCGCCATTCGCCACCCGGCGCCGGCCGCGCACCTGCGCCACCAGGATGGCCAGCGTGCCGAGGGCGACGAGAGTGGCCATCGCACCGAGCACCGAAGGGGCAACCGCACTTCCGCGACTGCAGGCGAGCGACTCGGCTCCGTAGACGGCGGCAAGGTGGAGCGCCCAGACGATCGGTCCCGCGAGCCACATCAGCCGACCGCCCTCGGGAACCCGTGAGTCAGCAGCAGGCCGAAAAGCCCCTGGCCGACCGCGTAGATCCACATCAGCCGCAGATTGTCGAAGACGACGCGGCGCTCGGCATCGAGGAGGCCGCGCGCGAGCCGCATCAGCGCGAAAGCAGCCATCACCGCGACAGCGGCCGAGACCTGTGCCTGGAGCACGGCACCCGCATAGACCATCGCGCCGTGCCCGCTTGCCTCCGGCCTTAATCCGGACTGCCACTGGCTCAGGATGTCCACGACGAGGGCCGCGGCCAAGCTCGCCACCCCTATCGCGACGAGGATCGCGAAAGCCGGGCGTGAGCGACCGAGAATACGTTGCGCTGCCGACAAGGCGACGCCGCTGGCGACCAGCAGAGCGGCGGCGAGGATGATCCAGGATGCCGCCGGAAGTGCCGACGCTGCTGGCCAAGTCCGCGGCGCCACGGTCCAAAGGTAGAGATAACCGAAGACGTAGGAGAGATAGAGCGCACCGGCGACGGCGACCAGGACGCACATCGCCCACCATGCCGGATGCACCGGGCCGGACACATAGGTCGGCAGCGCGATGCCGCCGCCAATGTCGGCCCGACCGGCCGAGGCCGGATCGCTGTTCCACATCCAGGCGACGATCATCACGACCGCGAGCGCGCCGCAGGCCAGCGCGATCGTCACCGCCTTGACCGTCAGCAGCAGGAAGAACGCCGCGGTGAAGACCGCCGCCAGCACATGCGCCCAGCCTGGACCAGGCAGGCGCATCAGGTATTGCGGCTCGGCCTCCACGGCCGAAGTGACGATGGTCTCGCGGCCTCCGGTGATCGTTCCCGGCAGGTAGTAGCGGCCCCGGTGCACGTCGTCCGCCATGGTCGGGTGCGCCCAGAGAGGTTCCAGGCTGTCGACATGCGGGACGCTGCGCGCGCCATAGTTATGATTTTCCATCCACTCCAGAGTTCCCGCTTTCCAGATATTGCCGGCGGCGGCGGTCAGCGTCGGGCGCAGGTTCCGCACGAAGTCGACCAGGATGACGAGGATTCCGGCCGCGACCATGAAGGCGCCGACCGTCGAGACGAGATTGAGCCAGTCCCAGCCGAGGCCGGCAGGATAGGTGTAGACGCGGCGCGGCATGCCGATCAGGCCGGTGACGTGCATCGGAAAGAAGGCGACGTTGAAGCCGGTGAAGATCAGCCCGAACGCCCACTTGCCGAGGCGCTCAGACAGGGGGGTCTCGCTGAAGGCCGGCGCCCAGTAGTAGAAGGCGGCCAGCAAGGGGAAGACCATCCCGCCGACCAGCACGTAATGGAAATGCGCCACGACGAAGTAGGTGTCGTGCGCCTGCCAGTCGAACGGCACCATCGCCAGCATCACGCCGGTCAAGCCGCCGAGCGTGAAGACGATCAGGAACCCGAGCACGAACAGCGACGCGGCAGTGAGCCTGAGCCGGCCGGCGGCGATCGTGGCGATCCAGGCGAAGACCTGTATGCCGCTCGGCACCGACACCGCCATGCTCGCGGCCGAGAAGAACCCCAGCGACCGCGCCGGAATCCCGGTGGTGAACATGTGGTGGACCCAGAGACCGAAGCTGAAGAAGCCGGTCGCGATCAGCGCCACCACGATCAGCCGATGGCCGACGAGCGAGGTCCTCGCCATCGCCGGCACGATCATCGATACCATGCCGGCCGCCGGCAGAAAGATGATGTAGACCTCCGGGTGACCGAAGAACCAGAAAAGATGCTGCCAGAGCAGAGGGTCGCCGCCGCGCTCGGCGATGAAGAACGGCCAGCCGAAGGCGCGTTCGAGCTCGAGCAGGATGGTGGCGAGAATGATCGCTGGAAAGGCGAAGACGATCATCCCGGCGAGGATCAGCATGGTCCAGGCGAAGATCGGCATCCGGGCGAGCGTCATGCCGGGTGCGCGCGTGCGCAGCACGCCGACGATGATCTCGATCGCGCCGGCGATCGCAGAGATCTCGATGAAGCCGATGCCGAGCAACCAGAAGTCGGCGCCGACCCCGGGGGAGAAGCGCTCGCTCGACAGCGGCGGGTACATGAACCAGCCGTCCATGGGCGCCATGCCGACGAACAGCGTGCAGAAGAACACCAATCCGCCCACCAGATAAGCCCAGAAGGCGAAGGCGCCGAGGCATGGGAACGGCAGGTCGCGCGCACCCAGCATCTGCGGCAGCAGCAGCACGCCCATCGCCTCGACCGCCGGCACCGCAAACAGGAACATCATCACCGTGCCGTGCATCGTGAAGAGCTGGCTGTAGGTCTCAGGGCCGATGAAGGTGTTGTCCGGCACCGCGAGCTGGGTGCGCATCAGGAGCGCAAGGATGCCGGCGAGCACGAAGAAGCCGAAGGCAGTCGCGACGTAGAGGTAGCCGATCACCGTATTGTTGACGGCGCTGACGATGCGCCAGCCCTTCGGCAACGCCCATGCCGCCTTGAGCCGGTCGAGCTCGTCAGGCGGTCGCGGCAGGGTGTGCGGGTACTCGCCGGTGGGCGTCGCGGCGACTGTCATTTCAGGCTCGCCAGGTACGCGGCGATCGCATCGACCTCTTCCAGCGCGAAGATCCGGAACGGCGGCATGCCGTTGCCGGGCTTCAGGTGCTGGCCATCGACGATGAAGCGGGCGAAGTTCTCCCGGGTCGTCGGCAAGGTCGCGGCGGCGATGAAGCGGCGGCTGCCGACATGGGTGAGATCCGGTCCGACCGACGAGATCGCGGGCGTGCCGCGGATCGCGTGACATCCGCCACAGCCACCCGCGAGAAACAGCTGCCGGCCCTTCTGCTCGACCTCAATCGCCGGCACGGCCGCTCCCCTCGCCTCGGCAGCCAGCCAGGCATCGAACTCCGCTTCCGGAAGAGCCACGATCTCCAACGCCATCAACGCATGGGCGCCGCCGCAATACTCGGCGCACTGACCACGATAGGCGCCGGGGCGATCCGACCTGAGGCGCAGCGTCGTGGTGCGGCCAGGAATCATGTCGACCTTGCCTGCGAGGTTGGGCACCCAGAAGCTGTGAATGACATCGGCCGATCTCAGCTCAAAGAGCACGTCGCGCCCGGCCGGAATGCGGATCTCGTTGGCGCTGGCGACTCGGCGTCCGCCCGCGTCGCGATAGGCGACACGCCACCACCACTGCTCGCCGACCACCTCGATCCGCATCGCGCTCGAGGCATCGGCCGGCGATATGACGGCGCGCATCGTCCAGAGACCGTAGGCGAGCAATGCCGTCAGGATCACGACCGGAAAGGCGACCCCCGCAATCGCCACGAACCGGTTTTCCTGGAGACGGCGACGCACCGCGGGCGAGCCGCGCATCGCCAGCCAGAGCGCGGCGACCACGACGGTCATGACGATCGCGGCGCCGACGACGAGGATCGCGGCGATCTCGGCGATCCGTGCGGCATCCGGGCCCATCGGCGACAGCACCGACTGCGGGCTCACGGCTGCAGGCTCGCGAAATGGGCCGAGAGCTCGACGATCTGACGATCGGTCAGGCGTCGGGCGATCGGCATCATGATCTGCTGGGTCGCCGTCCGCTCCCGCGTGGCGCTGCGCATGACTCGCAGACGGTTCTCAAGGTAGCGCGCGCTTTGCCCAGCGAGGCGCGGATAGATCGATAGGGCGTCCCGGTCATGGCAAGACCGACACGCCGGGATCTCGGCGGTCGCATTGCCTTCCGTCGCCAGCGCGCGCCCGGCCTCGACCGGCACACCCTGGCGCGGCAGCGGCGGGAGTCCGGCGTAGTAGCGGGCGACCTCGATCGCCCCACGATCGGTCAGGGCCGAGGCAACCGGCTGCATGACTCCGCTGGACCGCTCGCCGACGGCGAAGTCGCGGAGCGCCTGGAGCAGCATCTCGGCCGGCTGCCCGTGCAGGCGCGGCACCAGCCGGCTCTCCGGCGATCGACCTTCGGCGCCATGGCAGCGCGCGCAGGCGACAATGGCGCCGGCGCCGCCGCCCGCCAGCGCGACTTCCGCGCCGTCTTCGGGCTCGTCGGATACATCGCCCCAGGCAAGCGTTCGGTACCTCGCCGCGTCGAGTCCCGGCAACACGCGGAGGAAAGCGACGGCCGCCCACACCTCGTCGTCGCGTTCCTGCGCCGGCCATGACGGCATGCCGGTGTACTTGATGCCGTGCTTCACGATCCAGAACAGCTCCGGATCGCTCCATCGGCCAATCCGGCTCCTGAGGTCCGGCGGCGGGGGCAGCATGTGCCGGGCGGCGGTGCCCGGCGGCGCACCCGGCGCGCCGTGGCACGAGGCGCAGCCGCCAAGGAAATGCGCGGCGCCCAGCCGCACCAGGTCGGGATCGTCCAGCCTCGGCGCCACGATGCCGAGCGCGTGCGTCTCGACCGAGTTCTCCATGCCGAAACGCAGCAGCCATTCGACCATCGGCCAGTGACCGCGGCTGGCGGCGACGTTGTAGATGCCCGACCACGCGATCAGCATCAGGGCGGCCGCACCGCTCGCGGCCAGCATCGCTCCCCAGCCCAGCGCGCGCCTGAGCGTCATCCGGCGGCGCATCGCCTGCCCCGATCCGGGTCGGCAAGCGCCTGAGCCGCAAGTACGATGCCGGCGACGACGTAGCTCAGTGGACATGCCGTGACCATGAAGAGCCCGGCGAGTTGCTGGTCGTCGAGCGGCAGCCGGTAAATCGTCTTTGGTGCGAAGATCAGCAGCGCCCCCAGCAGGCAGGCGAGCTTTCCGGTCAGCAGCAAGGCCGCGACCGCGGCCCATCGCCGTTTCGACGCCATAGCGAGGATCGAGACCCAGAATCCCACGGCCGACGCCGCCAGGGCTCCCATCATCAGCAGGTGGATTGGTATCGATGCCGCGTGCTGGAACGCCGGCAGGTGCCACGCCCAGAGGAATGCCATCTGGACAAGTGCGGCGGCGACCAGGAACCATCGCCTCGATGCCCATGAGGATCGAGACGGATTCCACGCAGCGGCGAGAGGCGCTGCGACATTCATGATCGCGACGTGGATCGCCATCTGTCGCGCCAGGTGCCCGGTCTCGACCAGAGACAGCGTGGCGACGCCCGCGACGAGGACGATGGACGCGCTGATGACGGCCGAAGCGCGTTCCATCGTCAGTCGCCGACCAGGGCATCGGCCGCAAAGTACAGCCCGGCACCAAGCACGAACGCGAGCACGACACCGAGGACGATCAGGGCGCCGTCACGCTGCAGCATGCCGAACGCGATGAGAACGATCCCGATCGCCGGCGCGAGGTTGCCGAAGGGAATGGGCGCGCCCAGCACCAGCCCGAGCGCCAGGCACAGGACCCCAAGCGAGCGTTCCTTCTTGACGATGATCGAGAGGCGCGGGCGCGACAGGCGCTCGATCCACGCGAGCACAGGCCCGACCCGGTCCGAGACCTTCCGGATCGCCGAGGCGGGCAGGGTCTGGCGGAGCACCCTTTTAGGCAGGCCCGGCCCCTCGCCGAAGGCGGTCAGGTGCGCCGCAATCAGGACGATGGGGACTGCGAGAAAGGCAGAGACGCCCGGCAAAGGTATCGGGATCGTCTCGGGCAGAGCGAAGAACAGCAGCCCCGCGCCGTGGGCACGCGATCCCATGGCCTTGACCACGTCGCCGAACGAGAGCCGCTCCTCGTCTCGCTCCGCGAGGGACTTCAGGATGGACGAGGTCGTCTGAATGGTCGTCCCCGGGGCTCGAGCGCCTTCCAGGAACAACCGGCTGCCCGGTGCTTCGGTTCCCCGTTACCGCTGACGCAGCCGGGAATATCTGCTCAGGCGGACGCCTTCACGGCGGCCAGGATCGTCACCGGCAGGGCCGGACGCAGCGCGTCGAAGCGGCCGATCGTGCCGGCATGGGCGACCGAGATCCGCACCAGCTCGCCGTCGGCCCGCTGCCGCCATTCGGCGAGCAGCGCCTCGCTCTGCAATGTCACCGCATTGGCGACCAGCCGGCCCCCAGGCCTGAGCGCCTCCCAGCATCGCGCGATCACGCCGTCCTCGGTGACGCCGCCCCCGATGAAGACCGCATCGGGCGCATCGAGGCCGTCCAGTGCCGCCGGTGCCCGGCCTTTCACCACGAGCAGCGACGGCACGCCGAGCCGACGGCTGTTCTGTTCGATGAGGCTCGACCGCGCCACGTCCGCCTCGACGGCGACGGCGCGGCAGGACGGATGGGCGCGCATCCACTCGATGCCGATCGAGCCGCAGCCGGCGCCGACGTCCCACAGGAACTCGCCCGGCGACGGCGCCAGCCTGGCCAGCGTCGCCGCGCGCACGTCGCGCTTGGTGAGCTGACCGTCGTTGAGAAAGGCGGAGTCCGGAAGGCCCGCGAGCGTCGACAGACGGACCGCGCCGCCATCGGCGACGCACTCGACGGCGACGAGGTTGAGATCGGCCGTCTCCGTGTAACCCCAGCTTCGTGCCTCGCCGTCGAGCCGCCGTTCCCTGACCCCGCCAAGATGCTCGAGGACCGAAAGGCGGCTCGCCCCGAAGCCGCGGTCGCGGAGCATCGAGGCGACGCCGGCCGGCGTGCGGCCGTTCTCGCTCAGGATCAAGAGGCGGACACCCGGATGGATATGCGGGTGCAGGGTCTCCAGAGGGCGGCCATGAACGGTCATGGTCGCTACATCCTGGAGCGGCCACCCGAGCCGTGCTGCCGCGAGCTGGAAGGACGACGGTGCCGGGAAGACGAGCAGTTCGTCGGCCGGCATCATCCGCGTCAGCGTCGCGCCGATGCCGAACCACATTGGATCGCCGCTCGCCAGCACGCAGACCGGCGTTCCGCGCCGCGCCAACAGCATGTCGTAGGCCTTCGAGAACGGGCTCGGCCACGCGACGCGCTCCTGGCCCGCATCGGGCACGAGGTCGAGATGCCGCCGCCCACCGACCAGGGTGCGCGCGCCCGAGACCGCTGCCCGGGCGGCATCGCCGAGGCCAGCGAGGCCGTCTTCGCCAATTCCGACCACCGTCAGCCAGGGCGGCATCTATTTTTCTCGTCGTCCGGTCATGCCGGGCCCGCGACGGTCGCCGGCCCGAAGGGTATGATCAATACGACAATGACGGCCCGCGCGACACGCCTCGAAAGCACGAGCACGACAGCGGACCGCCGCTCGGCCTGCCCCGGTCTCTTCCGGATCGTGGCGGCCAGAGACGGCGGCCTCTGCCGGCTCAAGGTTCCGCTCGGACGACTTTCGGCGGACGGCGCGCGCGCGGTCGCCGCCGCCGCCGCCCGCTACGGCAACGGCATCATCGAGGTAACGAACCGCGCCAACCTGCAGCTCCGCGGCATCCGCGAGGGGGCGGACACTGACCTGGCCACGGATCTGCTCGCCGCCGGGCTCGGGCCCGAGCATCCGGAGGGCGACGATGTCCGCAACGTCCTGATCTCGCCGACGGCAGGCCTGGATCTGCGCCAGCATCTGGATGCCGGTCCGGTCGCCGCGGCGATCCTTCGCCACCTCGAGTCCGACGCCGATTGCCGGAAGCTGTCGCCGAAGTTCTCCGTGCTGGTCGATGGCGGCGAGGATGTCGCCGTCGTCGACCATCCGCACGATCTCTGGCTCGCCGCGATCGACGGCGAGACATTCGCCTTCGGCGTCGCCGGATGCCCGCCGGTGACCCCGGAGGAGACGGCACCGTTCATCGCGGTCGCGGCGGCCGACGCGGCCCGGGCCGTCGTCGTCGCGCTGGCGATGTTCATCGATCTGGCGGCCGGAGATCCCGAGGTCACGCGCATCCGCCATCTGCAGCCGCGCACATCGCGGGATAGCTTCCTCGATCGTTTGTCGAAACGGCTTGGCCTGACCGCGAATCTCGGCGACAAAGCGCGCCGCTGGCGACGGCCGGCGCCGGTCGCGATGGGGCATGTCGGTATCCGCGACCAGCGGCAGGCGGGGCTCGCAAGTATCGGCGCGGTGCCGCCGTTGGGACGTCTCTCGCCTGCCGATCTCAACCGCCTCGGCGAGATTGCGGCCGAGCAGAGTGGCGGGCTGCGGCTGACGCCGTGGCAGAGCGTGATGGTGCCGGATGTCCGGCGGGAGAAGGCCGGACAGGTGATCGAAGCACTGGAAAGTCTGAGCTTCATCTGCACGCCCACGAATCCGCTGGCGACGACAATTGCCTGCGCGGGATCCGCCGGGTGCGTGAAGGGCCGAGGCGACACCAAGGCCGACGCGCTCCTTCTGGCGGACGCGCACGAGACCGGCTGGCTTCACTTGAGCGGCTGCGAGCGTTCCTGCGCCTCGGCTGGCGTCACCGACGTGACCCTGCTGGCCGTATCCCCCGGCACCTACGACATGTTCGTCAGGGACGCGACCGCGACCCATCGGTTTGGCCGCCGCGTTGCCGACGGCCTCTCTCTCGACCAGGCCCGCCAGCGCGTGAGGCAGGCGCGATGAGCGAGTACATCCGTGACGGCCAGGAGATCTATCGCCGCTCCTTCTCGATCATCCGTGCCGAAGCCGACCTCTCCGGCATCCCGGCCGATCTCGAGAAGCTTGCGGTCCGCGTCGCGCATGCGTCCGGCATGGTGGATGTGGTCGGCGACCTCGCCTTCTCCCCCGCCGCCGGGATGAGCGGACAGAAAGCGCTGGCATCCGGCGCACCGATCCTCTGCGATGCGAAGATGGTCGCCGATGGCGTCACCCGCTCGCGCCTGCCAGCGGAGAACCGCGTGATCTGCACGCTGGACGATCCGCTGGTGCCAAGCCTGGCCAAGAAGATCGGCAACACGCGCTCGGCCGCAGCGCTCGATCTCTGGCTGCCGCATCTCGGGGGATCGGTGGTTGCGATCGGCAACGCCCCGACCGCGCTCTTCCGCCTGCTCGAGATGCTGGACCAGGGTGCGCCGAAGCCGGCACTGATCCTGGGCTTTCCGGTCGGCTTCGTCGGCGCGGCGGAATCCAAGGATGCGCTTGCCGCCGACAGCCGCGGCGTTCCGTTCGTGATCCTCCGCGGCCGCCGCGGCGGCAGCGCGATGGCAGCGGCGGCAGTGAACGCGCTGGCGACGGAGAACGAGTAGATGGCCCAAGGACGCCTTCTCGGCCTCGGCGTCGGCCCCGGCGATCCGGAGCTGATCACGCTCAAGGCGCTCCGCCTGCTGTACTCGTCGCCGGTCGTCGCCTACCTCGTCGCCAAGGGAAAGAAAGGCAACGCCTACTCGATCATCGAGGAGCATCTCCGACCCGAGCAGACGATCGTGCCCCTCACCTATCCGGTGACGACCGAGTTCCTGCCGCCGCCGCAGAGCTACGATGCGATCATCGCCGCGTTCTATGACGAGGCCGCGGCAGGCCTCGCCACACACCTGGATCAGGGCCGCGACGTCGCGGTGATCTGCGAGGGCGATCCGTTCTTCTACGGCTCCTTCATGTACCTGCACGACCGCCTCGCCGCCCGCTACCCGACCGAGGTCGTTCCGGGCGTCTGCTCGATCGTCGCCTGCGCCTCGGCGCTCGGTGCCCCGCTGACGTATCGAAACCAGAGCCTTTCGGTGCTCTCCGGCGTCCTGGCGGAGGACGAACTGGCCAGGCGCCTCGCCCAGGCCGACGCCGCCGCGGTGATGAAGCTCGGCCGCAACTTCGAGAAGGTGCGGCGCGTCGTCACCAGGCTCGGGCTCGCCGACCGCGCGCTCTACATCGAGCGGGCGACGATGGAGAACCAGCGTTCGCTGCCGCTGGCCGAGGTCGCGCCCGAGACCGTCCCGTACTTCTCGATGATCCTCGTCCCGGGCAAGAAGTGGCAGGCGTGAGCCGCCCGCCGGCGATCCTCGTGCTCGGCGAAGGCAGCCTGGAAGCCGCGCGGCGCGTCCGAGGCGGGATCGAAGGTGCGGCGATCCATGGTCTCGCCGGACGCACGACGCGCGCGGATCACACCTTCGCCGAGTTCGGAGAGACGATCCGGCAGCTCTTCCGAGACGACGTGCCGATCGTCGCCTTCTGCGCTGCCGGCATCGTGATTCGCGCCCTCGCCCCTCTCCTTCAGGACAAGCGCGCCGAACCCCCGGTCGTCGCCTGCGCGGAAGACGGCAGCGCCGTGGTGCCATTGCTCGGCGGGCTGCGCGGGGTCAACGACCTCGCGCGGCGCATCGGCGAGGCGCTCGGCACCGCACCTGCGATCACGACGACCGGCGAGGTCCGCTTCGGCGCGACGCTGGAGCATCCGCCCGCCGGCTACGAGGTACGCAACCCCGGCTCCGGCAAGCGCTTCATGTCGGACGTGCTCGCCGGCGAGAAGATCAGGCTCTCCGGCGATGCACCGTGGTTGACGAGCACGCGCCTCCCCTTCGATCCTGCCGGCCGGCTTGCGATCACCGTCACCGTGCGCGACGGGGAGCCCGGCGAGCGCGAGCTGGTGTTTCACCCGCGATCCGTGGTCGTGGCGGTCGGCGCTGATGGCAGCGATCTCACGGACCGTATTCTCGAGATTCTGGCTAAGGCAAATATCGCCCGGCAGTCCGTCGCCGCATTGGTCGCCCTGGAGCGCGATGTCGGCCGGCCGGAGATCCACGCCGCCGCCGCCGCATTGGCTCGTCCGTTGCGGCTGCTGCCGGACGGACCCGTGTCGGCGCTTGCCCGCGCGGCGATACCGGATGCGATCGAGCAATCGGGCGACGAGTCCGTCGCGATCGCTGTCGCCGCATCACCCCTGGATGTCGGCTCGATCGGCCGCTCCCGCGGCTGGCTGACGGTCGTCGGGCTCGGACCGGGATCGAAAGACACGAGAACCCCGGAGGCAAGCCGCGCTCTGGCCGAGGCGGACGACATCGTCGGATACCAGACCTATGTCGACATGGCCGGCCCGTTCCGGCCGGGGCAGGCAGTCCATGCCTCCGACAACAGGGAGGAGCTGGATCGGGCGCGCCATGCCTTCGCGCTGGCCGCGAGCGGCCGGCGGGTCGCCGTCGTCTCGTCCGGCGATCCCGGGGTCTTCGCGATGGCGGCGGCGGTGATGGAAGCGCTGGACGACGCCGACGCGACGGCGTGGCACGGCGTCGAGCTGCGCGTGCTGCCGGGCGTCTCGGCCGCACAAGCAGCATCCGCTCGCATCGGCGCGCCGCTCGGGCATGACTTCTGCGTGATCTCGCTGTCGGACAATCTCAAGCCCTGGGAGACCATCGAGCGGCGGCTCAATCTCGCGGCGTCCGCCGACCTGGTTCTCGCGCTCTACAACCCGATCTCGCGCGCCCGGCCGACGCAGCTCGGCCGCGCCATCGAGATCGTCCGCAAGCACCGATCGCCGACGACGCCGGTGGTGCTCGGCCGCGACGTCGGCCGCCCGGACGAGACCGTGCGGCAGCTGCCCCTTAGCGAGCTCACACCCGAGATGGTCGACATGCGGACGGTGATCCTGGTCGGCTCCTCGACCACGCGCGCCGTCCCGCGCGCCGACGGCTCGTCCTGGGTCTATACGCCGCGATGGTACGGGAAGCGCTAGTCGACGATCGCCTCGGCCTCGATCTCGACCAGGTAGTCGCCGACCAGGCGGCCGATCTCGAACAGCGTGTTCGCCGGCCAGATCTCGTTGAAGTAGCGCCCGTGCACGCGCGACGCCGGCTCCCACTGGTCGGCGTCGGCCATGAACACGCGGGTGCGCACCACGTCATCCAGGCTGCCGCCGAGCGCCGCTAGGCTGGCCGCGATCTTGTCGAGGATGAACACGGTCTGGCCGGCGACGTCGCCGGGACAGACCATCTTGCCGGCACCGGCGGTCGCGGTGGTGCCGCTGACCATGATCCGCTTGCCGACGCGAACGGCGCGACAATGCCCCGCGATCGCCTCCCACTTGCTGCCGGAGGAGACCCGCATCCGGTCCGGCCGGCCGGGCACCGGGGTCGCCGTATAGATCTTGGGCACGCTGCTCAGGTGATGGCTCAGGTCACCGGAGGCGGTCAGGAACGGCGGCTTCCGGTATTCGTCGCCGCAGTCGCCTGGGATCGACGCGGTGCCGGCAAGAGTCTCGTCGATCCGATTGAGGTCGTCGGCATCGAGCGCGAAAGAGAAGAGACGGAGATTGTCGGCGCGATGCTCGCGCTCGCCGAGGCGGGCGCCGACGATGATCGCGGCGACCACCGGCTGCTGAAGCACCCATCGGGTGGCGACGTTCGAGATCGAGACTCCGTGCTTCCTGCCAATAGCCGAGAGCGTCTGCAGCAGCTTCTGCAGCACCGGCCAGCCGCCGATCACGTCGATGAAGCGCTTGTACTTGGACTTGCTCCAGTCGGGAATGCTGGTCGGCTCGGGCTTGCCGAGCCACGCATCGGCAAGAAAGCCGCCGCCGAGCGTGCCGTATGCCAGCAGGCGCACGCCGTTTTCCAGGCAGAAGGCGGTCATCTCGCCGGCGGCGCGGCGATCGAGCAGCGAGAACGAGACCTGGTTGCTGGCGATCGGGATACCGTGCTTGACCGCGACGCGCAGGTGATCGGTGTCGAAATTTGTGAGGCCGAGGGCGCGGATCTTGCCGGACTGCCTGAGCGCGGCCAGCTCCTCCAGCGCTTCGAGATAATTCAGGTGGTGGAAGGTCCACCAGTGGAACTGCAGCAGGTCGATGGCGTCCACCTGCATCCGCTTCAGCGAGCGATCGACACCGGCGCGGACGACCTCGGCGGTCATTGGTCCCGGCGTCGGGCACCATTTGGTGAAGGCGCGCGAGGACTTCGGTGCGCCTTTGAGGTAGTGGCCGGTGATCACCTCGGCGCTGCCGTAGTGATCGGCCATGTCGAAGGTGTCGAAGCCGGCCGCCGCGTACTCGGCCATCGACTTCGCGGCAGCCGCCGGATCGAGCGTCCTGCCGTCGCGTTCCTGGTCGGCGACCTGCCAGAGGCCGGTGACGATGCGGCTGATCTCGAGGCCGGGGGCCAGCGTCGTTCGTTCGGGCGTCTTCATCTTCAGGCCGCGTTAAGGTTGTACTTCATGATGCGGCCGTGGCGGCCGTTCCGGTCGCGCTCGAGCTCGAAGGTATCGCCCCGCGGCCCCTGGCGGCGCGCCAGCACCTGCTCGACCGCGGTGCGGTCGGCAGCGTCGAGCGGGACATCGAAGATCTTGAGATCGGCGGCGAGGTGATCGGCGTATCGCGCGCCGACGATGATGCCGGCGACGCCCGGCCGGTCGAGCATCCAACGGCCGGCGACCGCGGCGATATTGGCGCCATGCCGACGCGCGATCGCATCCAGCACCGCGAGCAGCTCCTGGAACAGGGACCAGCCGCCGAAGTCGTCGATGATCAGCTTGTACTTGATCAGCGAGCGGTTGGTCAGCGTGCCCTCGGCCGGCTCCGGCTTGTTGAGCCAGGTGTCGGTCAGGAAGCCGCCGCCGAGGGTGCCGTAGCAGAGGATACCGAAGCCCTTCTCGCGCGCGAGCTGCACCATGCCGTTCTCGGCCCGGGGATCTAGCAGCGAATACTGGATCTGCATCGAGGTAAGCGGCACACCGGCCTCGATCAGCGCCTTGGTGTTTGGCGTGTCGAAGTTGGTGGCGCCGATCTTGTCGATCTTTCCGGCCTTCTGCAGGTCGCGGAGGATCAGCGCGGTGTCGGCAGCGCCCGGTGCCGCATAGTTCCACCAGTGGAACTGGACGAGGTCGAGCCGCTCCATCTTCAGGCGGCTGAGCGATCGGTCGATGATGCCCTCGACATATCCCCGCTCGACGCTGCCGAGCTTGTCCCAGTCGGGAACGAACTTGGTGTGAACCTTGAGCGCCCGAAGGGCGTCGCGGCCGCGCTCGCGCTCGAAGCGCTGGCGGAACTCGCCGATCATCTCCTCGGCGCCGGTATAGATGTCGGCGCAGTCGAAGGTCGTGACGCCCTGGTCGACGAACTTTGCCATGTCCTCGACCGCCCGCGCGCGGTCGACTGGGCCATGGCCGCCGGCCAGCTGCCAGCCGCCACGGAGCAGGCGCGAGATCTCGTAGCCCGGTGCCAGGGCGTGACGTTCGACCGCCATACTCAGCTCTTCTTGTCCAAGGGAACCGCCGTGGTCTCGGCATGCGAGAAGCCACGCTTCCCCATGCGCGTGATGCGGAAACGCGTCGGGCAGTTCGGATCCGGGCAGGCGACCTCGGCGTCGGTTGACATCCAGTCGTTCGGATGGGTCGACCGCTGCTTCGCCGGCAGCAGCGGCAGGAGCGCCGCCAGCGAGTAGATCGAGAAGCCCTGGCCCGGCGGCAGGTGCAGCATCTCGCCCTTCAGCTCGAAGTAGTCGCCGGCCTTGGCGCCGCAATAGACGCGCGCGTCCGGCGGCGCCACGACCTCGACCTTGAGGTCATAGAGCTCGAAAC
>CAZDGR010000041.1:0-17886 GCA_964504845.1 uncultured Rhizobium sp.
GGTGCCGGAGGAGGAGGCGGAGATGCGGCCGCGGCCGGGGCAGGCGCCGGAGGCGGCGCGATCGGCGTCGGTGCCGCAGGCGCGGGAGGCGGGACGGCGGCCATCGTCGGCGCCGGGGCGGCCGGCTTCGGCGGCTCTTCCCTGGCGGGTGCCGGGCGGGCCGCTGCCGGCCGGGCCTGCGAGGTCGGCACGGGCGGGCGAAGCGAAATACGCTGGGAACTGCGGCCTTTGAGCAGGGCGGGAAGGGTCGGCGCCGGCCCGAGCGAATCGAGCACGCCAAGATCGACAGTGACGCTGGCGCCGCCGCCGCCGACCACGACCTGGGCCGAGGCGTCAGCCCCTGCCAGGATCAGTCCGGTAAGCGCCAAGCCGAGGCAGCGCGCCCTGAGGGTGTCAGCCATCGCCCGTCCCAACCAGCCATTGGTTGCCCAGGCGTCAGGATACCCTATGGCTCGTTACGGGAACAACGACTTAGGTCGGGGGTCTCAGGCGCTCCGGAGAAGGTCCCCGAGCGGGCGGTGGAGCTGGTCGTTGGCGGCGAGGACGCTGCCGGACGACATCATGCCGTTGCCGCCGCCGATTTCCGTGACGTAACCGCCCGCTTCCCTGACAAGGACGATCCCGGCGCAGATGTCCCAGGCGTTGAGCGGCGCCTCCCAGAAGCCATCGAGGCGGCCGGCCGCGACATAGGCGAGGTCGAGCGCGGCCGCCCCCATGCGGCGGATGCCGGCGGTCTTGCCCATCACGGCCTGGGCCTGCTTAAGGAAGGTCGGGTGGTCGCCATGGCCCATGAACGGCGCGCCGGTGCCGATCAGCGCCTCCTCCATCTTGCGGCGGGCCGAGACGCGGAGCCGGCGCTCGTTGAGGTGCGCGCCCTGACCCTTCTCGGCCCAATAGAGCTCGTCGACGACCGGATTGTAGATGACGCCGGCATAGGGCTCGCCGTCGCGCTCGACGCCGATCGAGATCGCGAAGTGCGGGATGCCGTGCAGGAAGTTATGCGTGCCGTCGAGGGGATCGACCACCCAGCGGTTGGACGAATCCTTGCCGGCCGTGCCGCCGCCTTCCTCCAGCAGGAGGCCGTAGTCGGGACGGGCCTTGCTCAGCTCGCGCTTGAGGATCTGCTCGGACTTGAGGTCGGCCTGGGAGACGAAGTCGGCCGGGCCCTTCTTGCTGACCTGCAGGTGCTCGACCTCGCCGAAGTCGCGGACCAGCCCCTTGGCCGCCTTGTACGCGGCATTGACCATGACGTTGATGAGCGGCGAACGGGCTGCCACGGGCGACCTCGACGGTAAGAAAGAGCGGGCGCGGAAGCTAACAGAGGGCCCCGGGAGGGGCAACGCGACCGAACGTCCGCCGGTTCTCGCTACTCGCGGAGCAGTTCGCCGATCCCGACCACGCGCGGCGGCAGGAGCCGGGCCGCGTTGTCGTCGGTATCCGCGGCCTCCGGCTGACGGTAGCTGGTGGCGCCGATCACGCCGTAGGGGCGGCCGTCGGGGCCGTCGAGCGGCAGGCTGAGACGCTCCGGGCGGTCTTTCAACGGAGTTTCCGCCCAGAGCTGGTTGTAGCGTGCGGAGCCGTGCATCACGGCAGGCCGGTCGAGCAATTCGAGCCAACGGCTGCGCAGCGAGTGGTAGGCAGGCGTCGGGAAAAGCTGCGAGATCGGCATGCCGATCATTCCCGGCCTTCCCCAGGCCGACATGATCTCGTCGCCAGCCAGTGCGCAGTAAAAGTCGCGACCGGAATCGTCCAGGCGGTAGATCCAGATGATCGGCAACGCGGACTTGACCGCGATCGGGTCGATGTCTTCTCGCTGCGGCAGGCGTCCAGGCTTGAGCGACGACCGCCAGTGATTCCACAGCAGCAGAAGCCGCGGATCGTCGATCAGGAACGGGGAGGTCATAGCGACCTCGGCGACCGCCCAAGGGCGACGCGCGACTGAGAGTGAAACCACACCAACACGCTCCAATGATATACGGGGACTTATCGCAAATTTTATTAAATTAATGACAGTAAATTATCGAACAGGATCTGTAAGCATCTGTAACCGGCAACTCGGGCGAGCGGTCTCGCCGACCGATCAGTGAACCGCAGCCTCGGGACGATGGTTCCAGCGAAGCGGGAGCGTGACTGTCACTTCGGTGCCGGCGCCGAGCGCGCTGTTGATGCCGAGCCGGCCGCCGAGCTTCTCGACCATGAACTTGGCGATCGACAGGCCGAGCCCGCTTCCTTCCGGTGCGCCGGGGCCGGTCTGGCCGCGGCTGTACGGCTTGGCGACGTCGGGCAGGCGTTCGGGCGCGATGCCGACGCCGGTGTCCTTGACCTTGAGGCTCAGCGCGTGGGTCGCGGGCTCGTTCGCCGCATGCACCGTCACCTGGCCACCGGAGGGCGTGAACTTGATCGCGTTGCCGATCAGGTTGATCAGCACCTGTCGCACGCGGCCCTCGTCGGTCTCGACCGGCGGGATGCGGTTGTCGATGTCGGCAACGATCTGGATGCCGGCCTGCTCGGCCTGGCGGGAGAGAAGGCGCGTGACCGTCAGCACGGTGCGGCGGAGATCGGTCTTGGTCGGCACCACGCGGATGCTGCCGGACTCGAGCGCATAGACCTCCATCAGGTCGTTGACGACCTCGACCAGATGCACGCTCGCCTGATGAATGGTCTCGACATACTCGCGATACTTGTCGGCGCCGAGCGGCCCGTACGCCTCCATCCGCATCACCTCGGCGAATCCCGAGATAGCGTTCAGCGGCGTCTTGAGTTCGTGCAGCACGGATGCCGGCGGCAATCCGCCTTCGCGCTTGGCCGCGAGATCGCGTGCCTCGGCAAGCTGGCGCTCGAGGTGCTTCTGCGCCTCTTGGAGAAGGTTGAGGCCTTGCTCGAGACGCTCGATCCGCTTCTTGACCGCCTCCGGCATCTGGCCGAGGCCGGCGACGTGACGGCGAAGCACGGCGAGCTCGGCGTTCATCTTCACGCGATGGCGAAGCTCTCCCTCGGACGTGCCGAAAGGAATCCAGTCGTCGGCGGCGCCCTCGGCCGCGGTCCGGTCGAGCAGGATCACGCGCGGACGGTTGGCGCCTTCGAGCCAGCGGCGATCGAGAGCGCCGGATTCGGCGATGACGACCAGCGCGTTGCCATTGCCGTCACCCGGCTGAGCCACGAAGGAGTAGCCGTCGGGAGTCAGCATCTCGACCAGCGCAAGCCGACGCGCCTCGAGACCCGCGGCCACGAGGATGCGTGCATTGCGATGACCCAGAGCGTCGCCGTTCGCCGGCGTCTCCCCCATGCCTCCCCCCAGGCGGCCGGAATTGAGAGGCGTAGAATGGTCAGCGGGGTCCGCTCCTGCAACCAAAATTACGTACTTATAGTTAACTAATCCCCTGTAGGCCTCAGCCGGCCTTCGTCCTTTCGATCGACATGGCCGTCGCGGGTCTGCGGCAGCTTCCATCCCAGCAGCTTCGAGGCGACCAACGTCCTGAGGATCTGGGCGGTGCCGCCGCCGATGGTGAACATCCGCGCATCCCTGGCCATGCGTTCGAGCGGCAGGTTGCGCGAGTAGCCCCGCGCGCCATGGATCTGAAGCGCGTCGTTAACCACCTTGATCGCGGTCTCCGACGCCAGGATCTTCGCCTGCGCCGCCTCGACGGGATCGGGGAATCCCGCTCCCGACGCCGCCCGCCAGATCATCAGCCGCGCCGCCTCCAGGCCCATCGACATGTCGGCTAGCATCCATTGCAGGCCCTGGAACTCGGCGATCGGACGGCCGAACTGCTCGCGGGTCTTGGCGAAGTCGAGCGCGAGGTCGAACGCGCCCTGGGCGATGCCGAGCGCCACCGTGCCTGCACCGGCGCGCTGGGCATTATAGGCGTTCATGAGCCCGGCAAACCCGCGCTGGATTCCCTCCGGCGGCACCAGCGCCATCGTCACCGGCACCTCCAGGTTCTCGAGCAGGATCTCGGTCTCGGGGATTCCCCTCAATCCCATCGCCGGCTCGCGCTTGCCGATCGTCAGGCCCTTGTCGCCGAGCATCGCGATGAAGCCGCCGATGCCGCGCGAGCGGCCGCCCTCGACGACGCGGGCGAAGATCAGGTGCAGCTTCGAGACGCCGCCGCCGGTGATCCAGTGCTTTTTGCCGTTCAGCACCCAGCGGTCCCCGCGCTTCTCGGCACGGGTCGTCATCTCGGTTGCCGCCGAACCCGCCTCCGGCTCGGTGATGCAGATCGCAGGCTTGTCGCCTGACAGAACCTGGCCAGCGGCGAGCCTGCGCTGCTCCTCGGAGCCGTAGGTAAGGATCGCCCCGATCGCGCCCATGTTGCCTTCGACGACGATGCGGCCGGTGACGCCGCAGGCCTTCGCCATCTCCTCGATCACCAGCACTGCGTCGAGATAGGAGCGCCCGGGGCCGCCATACTCCCTGGGCACGGTCATGCCCATGAATCCCGCCTCCGTCAGCGCCTTCACGTTGTCCCAGGGATAGGCTTCGGTTCGGTCGACCTCGGCCGCCCGCGGAGCGATCACCCGGCGGGCGAGATCGCGGGCCTTTTCCCTAAGTTCGATCTGGGCGGGGCTGAGCGTCAGCATGCGGGGTTCTCGGCTGGAGGAGACCGACAGTAGCGCTCCGCGCTTGCCCTGGTAAATTACCGCGCAGGGGGACCGATGACATGAGGCTTTGGCTCGCCGTCCTTGGCATGTTCGCCGCGCTGGCGAATCCCGCCGCGGCGCAGGAAGGCGCGCATGCCGGCTACTACTATCCGGAACCGCAGAGCCGGGAGGAGTACGTCTCCCGCGCCCGGACCATGCTCGACGCCGACCGCTCGCGGCGGCTGCAGTTCACCCAGTCCCTGACCCTGGGCCAGCTCGAGCGGCCCTACCCGCCCTCCTTCGCGATCTTCGCCAAGGGCGACGAAGCCGAGAAGCTGATCATCGTCAGCATGACCGCGGGCTATGCCGACACGCTCTACCGGATGCGCGGGTTCCTGGCGCTCCTGACGCATGTCTCGCGCGAGAGCCCGCTGTTCACCTCATTCAAGGTCGAGGAGATCTTCACCTTTCTGGACCTCCTGAAGATGCTAGGATTCCAGCAACTCACGGTCAGCGACGGCGACCGCTACGCTCACCAGATACTTGTTCGTTGATGAACGACCGTTAGGTTGCTGCCTCCCGAGAAGGCGTGGCAGCTTGCATGCAAACGTATTGTCGCACCGCTGGGAAAGGAAACGAGCATTGCTTCAGAGGATCGGCCTCACCGTGGTGCTCTTCGCATTTTGGCTGTTGCTGTCGGGCCATCTGGAACCTTTCCTGGTCGCGGCCGGGCTCGCGAGCTCGGTCGCCGTCGTCCTTGCATGCGAGCGACTGGGAGTTCTCGATCGCGAAGGCCAGCCGATCCATCTCGGCTGGCGGGCGGTCGGCTACTGGGCATGGCTTGGCTGGGAGATTGCGAAGTCATCCTGGGACGTTACCAAGCTGATCCTTGGACCTGCCCGCCGATTGAGCCCAACTCTGGTCCGGGTCTCCGCGAGCCAAGCGACGCCGGTCGGACGCGTCATCTATGCGAACTCCATCACGCTGACGCCGGGCACCATTTCGCTGGAGGTGAACGACGACACGATCGTTGTTCACGCACTGACCCGAGAGGGCGCTGCCAGCCTCGCCGAGGGCGACATGGATCGTCGGGTGACTCGCCTGGAACGGAACCGGTGATGTTCGCCGCCGCCGTCGTCGCACTGATTGTCGCGATTGCGCTTGTGCTCGCCAGGGGCTGGCTCGGTCCGACGGTCTATGATCGCGTCCTTGCAGCCAACACGATCGGCACCTTGGCGGTCGGGCTGATGGCCGCGCACGGCTTCCTGACCGGGCGACCAGAGTTCCTCGATATTGCGCTCGTCTACGCCCTGCTCAACGTCATCAGCACGATCGCCATCCTCAAGTTTTTCCGGTTCGGCAGCCTCGGCGATCCCGAAGGCATCGAACCGCCACCGACCGAGCATCGGCCGTGAGTGCGCTCGTCGACGTCGGCAGCTGGATCCTGATCCTGGCGGGCGGCGCTCTCTGCATCGTGGGTGCGCTCGGCATTCTGAGGTTCCCCGACCTGTACACGCGGATGCATGCCGCCGGCGTGCTCGACCCGTTCGGGGTGTCGCTCATTCTCGCCGGCCTCATTGTCCAGGCCGGATTCAGTCTTGCTTCCGTCAAACTGGCAGTGCTGATCCTCTTCCTCGGTCTAACCAGTCCGGTGGCATGCCACGCGCTTGGGCGCTCGGCTCGCCATCGCGGTCTCAAGCCTCTGCTCGCCGGCAAGGAGGACGTGTCATCGACCTCCTGATCTACGGCGCGCTCATCGTCCTTCTGATCGTCACCGCGCTCGGCATGGCGCGGGTGCGGAACCTGTTCGCGGTGGTGGCGCTGGGCGGGATCTACAGCTTCCTGATGGCGCTGGTCCTGCTCGTCCTCGATGCGGTCGACGTCTCGATGACCGAGGCCTCTGTCGGCGCCGGGATCTCGACCGTTCTCCTGCTCGGCACGCTTTATCTAACCCGCCTCCACGAGGCGACTCCGGTCCGGATCACCATGACGCCGCTCGTCGCGTCGGCGCTGACCGGATCCGCGCTCTTCTACGGTGTCGTCTATCTGCCTCCATTCGGCGACGCCTCGAATCCCATGCATCGCCACGTCGCGCCTCGCTATATCGAGGATGTCGTCCGCGAGACGGGGGTACCCAACGCGGTCACCGCCGTTCTCGCGAGCTATCGCGGCTACGATACGCTGGGCGAGACGACCGTGATCTTCACCGCCGGCATCGGAGTCGTGATGCTGCTAAGGCAGCGTCGGCGTCGTCATCCGTCCTCGGCCGAGGGCAGCAAGGGATGATGCATCGCGAAGTCATTCCACGGGTCGTCGCCAAGCTTCTGATCCCCTTCCTGCTGCTCTACGCGCTATACGTGCAGTTCCACGGAGAGCTGGGGCCGGGCGGAGGATTTCAGGCGGGCGTGATCGTCGCGGCGGCGGTGATCCTGTACGGCCTGATCTTCGGCCTCGCCGAAGCGCAGCGGATGGTGCCGCAGCCCGTC
Organism: uncultured Rhizobium sp.; assembly: GCA_964504845.1. Classification (GTDB taxonomy): domain Bacteria; phylum Pseudomonadota; class Alphaproteobacteria; order SHVZ01; family SHVZ01; genus SHVZ01. Next base: position 7,068 of record CAZDGR010000041.1, read on the forward strand.
GTCGAGATTCTGGTGCCGCTCGGCGTCGTCATCTATGCCGGCGTGGGCCTCGCCGGGCTCCTCGCCGGAGGCAACTATCTCGACTACTTCGTGCTCGCCCGCGACACCGTTCACGGCCAGGAGCGCGGCATCTTCTGGGTCGAGGTCGGAGTCCTGGTGACCGTGTCGAGCACCATGATCGCGATCTACTACGCGTTCTCAGGGCGCGGGCGTTGACGGAGACCTCAGGACTCCTGCAGCCGATCCATGCGATCCACGGCGCCGCCGTCGCGCTGATGATGATCGGCCTCTATGTCGTCATCGCGCGAGGCAACCTGATCAAGAAGCTGATCGGCCTCGGCGTGTTCCAGACGTCGGTCTACCTTCTCTACATCGCCCCGGGAAAGATCGCCGGCGGAAGCGCGCCCATCATCGCGGAAGGCGTCACGATCTATTCCAATCCGCTTCCTCACGTCCTGATCCTGACCGCGATCGTGGTCGGCGTCGCTACCCTGGCACTCGGCCTTTCCCTCGTCGTCCGCATTCACGAAGAGTACGGAACGATCGAAGAGGACGAAATCGGCAGAACGGACGAGCGGAAATGATCGCCGCTCACCTGCCAGCACTCCAGGTCGTAGTGCCGCTGATCGCGGCAGGGCTGTGCGCGATGCTCCGGCGCCCTGCGGCGGCCTGGGCCCTGTCGACCGCGACGAGCTGGGCAGCGCTCGCGATCGCAGCGCTGCTGCTGGCACGCGTTTCGGTCGAAGGCACGATCTCCTACTGGCTCGGCAGCTGGGAGCCGCCATGGGGCATCGAGTATCGCATCGATGCGGCCGGCGCCCTGCTGCTGCTGATCGTCACCGGAATCGGATCGGTGGTGATGCCCTACGCGCGCGAGAGCGTCGCCCGCGAGATCGCGCCCGAGAGCCAGCCCGCCTACTACAGCGTCTATCTCCTCTGCCTCACCGGCCTTCTCGGCATGTCGGCGACCGGCGACGCCTTCAACGTGTTCGTTTTCATGGAGATAGCATCGCTGTCGTCCTATGTCCTGATCGCCATGGGTCGCGACCGGCGTGCCCTCTTGGCAGCGTATCAGTACCTGATCCTTGGCACGGTCGGAGCGACCTTCTTCATCATCGGCGTCGGGCTCCTCTACGTCGTTACCGGCACCTTGAACATGGCCGATCTCGCCACGCGGCTTCGCGGGGTCGAGGATGTCCGTCCTGTCGCCGTCGGCGTCGCCTTCCTCGCCGTCGGTCTGGGCCTCAAGCTTGCGATGTTCCCGCTGCACGCCTGGCTGCCCAACGCCTACGCCTACGCTCCTTCCGTCAGCACCGCCTTCCTCGCCGCCACGGCGACCAAGGTCGCCGCCTATCTGCTGCTTCGGTTTTTCTTCACGGTTCTCGGATCGGCCGCGCCGCTGGCGACCCTGCCGATCGCGCCGCTCTGGATCGGTCTCTCGGTCGGAGCGATGGTCCTCGCTTCGATCGCCGCCATCCATCAGCAGGGGATCAAGCGAATGCTCGCCTACTCGAGCATCGCACAGATCGGCTACATCACCCTGGGGATTGGTCTCGCCACCGAGGCAGGCCTGACGGGGTCGCTCGTGCACCTGTTCAATCATGCCGTGATGAAAGGGGCACTCTTCCTTCTGATCGGCGGCGCGATCTTCCAGACGGGCGACGCCAGTCTGGATGCGCTTGCCGGGCTGGCGCGGCGGATGCCTGCGACCTTCGCTGGCATCCTGGTCGCCGGGCTGAGCCTCATCGGAGTGCCCGGCACGGTCGGCTTCGTCGGCAAGTGGCTGCTCATCTCCGCGGCGATCGAGCAGGGCCTGATCTGGCTCGCGGTCGTCGTCGTGGTCAGCTCGGCTCTCGCGGTCATCTATGTCTGGCGCATCGTCGAGGCCGCCTGCTTTCGCCCGGCCCCCGCCGGCGCCCTGATCGCGGAAATGCCGGCTTCCATGCTGATACCAGCCTGGGTCCTGGTCGCCGGCTGCCTCTATTTCGGACTCGACACCGCGCTGACCGTCGAAACCGCCGGGCGTGCGGCCCGACTGCTTCTAGGGGCCGCACACTGATGCAAGCCGGAACCCTGCCTCTGCTGGCGATCGCCATCCCCGGACTCGCCGCTGTCCTGGTGTCGCTCTCCTCGGGGCGTGCGAACTTGCGAGAGAGCCTTACCATCGCCGCCGCGTGCCTCCTCGCCGCCACGGTTGCCGCGATCCTGTCGTCCGCCCTCGCAGGCTATTGGCCTGAAACCTCGGCCTGGCAGATGCTGCCCGGGGTCGAGCTTCGACTTGCCGTCGAGCCTCTCGGGCTCGTGTTCGCCCTGGTCGCTTCGGTCCTCTGGATCGTCAACTCGGTCTACTCGATAGGCTACATGCGTGCGAACCGCGAGCCGCGGCAGACATCGTTCTACGTCTGCTTCGCTGCGTCCCTGGCAGCCACGATGGGCATCGCGTTCTCCGGCAATCTGGTGACCCTGTTCCTCTTCTACGAGGCCCTGACCCTCGTCACCTACCCGCTCGTCGTGCACAAGCGGACCCCCGAGGCGATCCGCGCCGGCCGCACGTATCTCGGCATTCTTCTCGGCAGCTCCCTGGTCCTCTTCCTGACCGGTGTCGTCTGGGTGCACACGCTGACGGGCACGGGCGAGTTCGTGCCGGGCGGCCTCCTGGCCGGGATCGCCGGCCCCGCCACGACCTCGGCTCTGCTCGCTCTGTTCCTATTCGGCATCGGTAAGTCAGCGGTGATGCCGGTGCATCGATGGTTGCCCGCGGCCATGGTCGCGCCAACCCCGGTCAGCGCACTCCTTCACGCGGTCGCAGTGGTCAAGGCCGGCGTCTTCGCCTTCCTCAAGATCACGGTATACGTGCTCGGCACCGATCATCTCGCCGCCGCCGGCCTTGGCAGCTGGCTTGGTGCGGCTGCCTGCGTCACGATCCTCGTCGCGTCGGCTATTGCGCTGTTTCAGGACAACCTCAAGCGACGCCTCGCCTATTCGACTGTGAGCCAGCTCTCTTATGTCGTGCTGGCCGCCAGCCTGCTCGCGCCGCTGTCGATCGTCGGCGCTGTTCTGCATATCGTCGCCCATGCCTTCGGCAAGATCACGCTCTTCTTCGCCGCCGGCGCGATCTACACTGCCGCCCACAAGACCGAGGTCAGCGAACTCGACGGCATCGGCCGCCGGATGCCGTGGACGATGGTCGCATTCGGGATTGGCGCACTCAGCATGATCGGGCTGCCGCCGACGGCCGGGTTCGTCAGCAAATGGTATCTCCTGGCCGCCGCTGCCGATGGCGGGCACACGCTCATTGTCGGCGTGCTGATACTCAGTACTCTGCTCAACGTCGCCTACCTCCTCCCTCCGGTCTATGCAGCCTTCTTCCGCGCCGAGCGAGAGCCGAGTTCCGGGCAGGAGCACGGCGAGGCGCCGCTGCCGGTCGTCATCGCGCAGAGCCTGACGGCCGCTGCCTGCGTTGTGCTCTTCTTCATGCCGCACGTTCTGCTCGATCTCGCATGGCGGGTTGCCGCGGGATCACCATGAAGCAGCACTGGCTTGTCCGTCCCGAATCGATCCGTCGGCTTTGGATCGTCTTCCTGGCGATCCTGGCGCTCACGATTCTCGCCGAGCCGCTGATAGAGCGCCATCCAGAGGTCGGGATCGACGCACTGTTCGCCTTCAACGCCTGGTACGGCTTCGTGGCGTGCGTCGTGCTGGTCGTCGCCGCGCGCCTGATAGGCCTCGCGCTCAAGCGCTCGGACGATTTCTATGATCGCTGATCCCTTCCTGTCGCCGGCCCTGGCGCTCCTGCTCGGGGCCGGTCTGCTCACGGGGGCCCGCGGCCGGCTTCGAGATGCCGTGGTGCTCGGCGCTCCGCTCGCTTCTCTCTTGCTGACTTGGCGCGCCGACGGCGCCGACGTTGCGACCGAGCTTCTGGGTCTGCCCCTGACCTTCGTTCGAGCCGACGCGCTCAGCCGCTGGTTCGGAACGGTTTTTGCCCTCGCCGCGTTTCTCGCCGGGCTATTCGCGCTTCGTCAGCAGAGTCGCGCAGAACTCGTCGCCTCCCAGGTCTACGCCGGCGCCGCGCTCGGCGTGGTCTTCGCCGGCGACCTCCTGACGGCACTTGTCTTCTGGGAGGTCATGGCGGTCGCTTCGACCGTCGTGATCTGGAGCGCCGGCGAACCCGCACGGGCCGCGGGCTTCCGGTACCTGCTGATCCACCTCCTCGGCGGCACCGTGCTGATGGCCGGTATCGCCGGCCACGTCGCCGTGACGGGTCAGGCCGAATTCGCCGCGATCGACGCCGATGCCTCCTTCCGCTGGGTGATCCTTGCCGGCGTCCTCTTGAATGCCGGCGCACCGCCGCTTTCGGCCTGGCTTCCGGACGCCTATCCACGCGCCTCCTACAGCGGCATGGTCGTCCTGTCGGCCTTCACCACGAAGACAGCGGTCTACTTCCTGATGCGCGCCTTCCCGGGAGAACCCATCCTGGTCTGGATCGGGCTCTTCATGATCTTCTACGGCATCGTCTACGCCATCCTGGAAAACGACATGCGGAGGATCCTCGCCTACAGCATCGTCAACCAGGTCGGCTTCATGGTCGCCGGAATCGGAATCGGAACCGAGCTCGCGCTCAACGGAGCGGCCTCGCACGCCTTCGCTCACATTCTCTATAAGGCCCTGCTGCTGATGTCCGCCGGCTCAGTCCTAGCCATGACCGGGCGGACGAAGTGCACCGAGCTCGGCGGTCTCTTCCAGTCGATGCCGATTACGACCGTCTGCGGCATCGTCGGCGCCCTGTCGATCTCGGCTTTCCCCCTCACCTCGGGTTTCGTCACCAAGTCGATGGTCTCGAGTTCCGCTGCGAGCCAAGGCATGACGCTGGTGTGGACGCTCCTTGCCGCCGGATCCGCCGGCGTCTTCCTGCATGCGGGGATCAAGTTCCCGTGGTTCGTGTTCTTCCAAAAGGATTCCGGGCTGCGCCCGCCCGACCCCCCGGGGCATATGCGGGCCGCGATGATCGTGGCATCTCTTCTCTGCATCGGCATCGGCGTCGCGCCGTCACCGTTCTACTCCTTCCTCCCCTATGGCGGCACCTACGTGCCCTATTCCGGCGACCACGTCGTCACGCAGCTTCAGCTCCTGCTGTTCTCAGGCCTCGCGTTCTTCCTTCTTCTCGGACTGCTGAGACGCACGGAGACGATCACGCTGGATACGGACTGGCTCTACCGCCGGTGGGCCTCGAGGCTCTCGGCCTGGCTGGTACCGTGCGTCGCCGGCGCATGGGCACGAACCGAGTCACTCCTGGCTTCGATCCGTGACCGCCTCCGGGATGCGCTCGATGCCTCCTTTCGGGACGGCCGCCTGGCCCGCCCCCAGGATAGCGGCACGATGGCGCTGGTGGCGATTTCAGCGCTCGCCATCTACCTGATCGTCGGATACCTGAGCCTTGGGCGCTGATCCCGACTGCGACGGCCTTTCGCCGATCCACCTCACATGCGGAGCCGCAGGACGATCATGAACAGGGTGGTACTCGTCACCGGAGGTAGCCGCGGCATCGGCCGCGCCGCCGCCCGGCTCGCCGGAACCCGCGGCTGGTCGGTCGGTGTCAACTACGCCGGCAACGCCAGGGCAGCCGATGAAACCGTCGGGATGGTCGAGGCCGCCGGCGGCAAGGCGATAGCAATCAAAGGCGACGTCGCCTCGGAGAAGGACGTGGCCGCGATGTTCGACGCCACATCGAAGGCCTTCGGCTATGTCGAGGGGCTCGTCAATAACGCCGGCATCATCGCGCCATCGATGCCGCTCGCCGAGATGACGGTCGAGCGGATGCGCCGCCTGTTCGAGGTCAACATCCTCGGCTCATACCTGTGCGCGCGGGAGGCGGCTCGGCGGATGTCGCTCTCGAGGGGCGGCAAGGGCGGGGTCATCGTCAACCTCTCCTCGGCCGCAGCGCGCCTGGGCTCGCCCAACGACTTCGTCGACTACGCCGGGTCGAAGGGCGCCATCGACACCTTCACGATCGGGCTGTCGAAGGAGCTGGGGCCGGAAGGAATCCGCGTCAACGCGATCCGCCCGGGCTTGATCGATACCGAGATTCACGCCGTCGCCGGCAGCCCGGACCGCGCCGTAACGCTCGGCAGGCAGATGCCACTCCGACGAGCCGGCACCGCCGACGAGGTCGGCGAGGCGATCGTCTGGCTTCTCGACGACGCATCGTCCTATGTCTCGGGATCGATCCTCGACGTCGCCGGAGGCCGCTAGGCCGCCAGATGCTCCCCGCGTTTCCGTCGTGGCCATTGCATCGCGGCGACGAGCACGGCCAGGCCCAGGCCGATGGCGTGGGGATAGGGCACGTCCCAGGAAGTGACTAGGTTCATCGCCGCGTCGAGCGGTGCCGGGAAGCAGAGCAGGAAACCGGCGAGCGCCAGCAGCCAGCGTTCGAGCCGGGTCGTCGCGGTCAGGAACCGGGACTTGAGCGATCCGGCGAAGGCGGCGATGCCGGCGGCGGCGACCACCGTGATCCAGACGATCTCGGTCCAGCCGCCGCCCTTGGGGAACGTGAGCAGCAGGCCGACGCCGTTCGGATCGAGCACGAACATGAACGGCGTGATGAAAGCCGGCATCGTGTACTTCCACGACTGCAGCGTCGTCCGGTAGGGATCGGCACCGGTGATCGCGGCGGCGGCGAAGGGCGAGAGCGCCGTCGGCGGCGATACCTCGGAAAGCACCGCGTAATAGAAGATGAACATGTGCGCGGCGTAGTCGGGCACGCCGAGCTTGATCAGCGCGGGCGCGGCGATCACCGCACAGATGATGTAGGAGGCCGTCACCGGCACCGCGAGGCCGACGATCCAGACGATCAGCGCCGTGTAGACCGCGGTCAGCACCAGGCTCCCGCCGGCGAGGTCGATCGCGATCGAGCTGAACTTGAGGCCGAGTCCCGTCAGGGTCACGACGCCGACGATGATGCCGGCGGCCGCGCAGGTGGTCGCGGCGTTGAGCACGCCGATCGAGCCGTCCGCGAGGGCACGCACCAGCTTCGCCGGTCCGACCGCGGTGTCGCGGCGGAAGAAGCTGACGCCGTAGGCGATCACGATGGAATAGAACACCGCCAGCGTCGCCGAGAACCCGGCGAGCATGAAGGCGATGATCGCGATCAGCGACAGGAAGTGGAACCAGTAGCGCCGGCTGAGCTCGCCGACGGACGGCGTCTGCATGCGTTCGCCGGTGTCGTTCGCGTATTGGCGGACGTCGAGCTCCACCATCACGAACAGCGCCAGGTAGTAGAGGATGGTCGGGATCACCGCCATCCGGATCACGTCGAGGTAGGAGATCTTCAGGAATTCGGCGATCAGGAACGCGGCGGCGCCGAGCACCGGCGGCGACAGGATCGCGCCGAGACCGCCCGCGGCGAGCAGCCCGCCGGCCGCGTCGCCCGGATAGCCGATCTTGCGGAGCATCGGCCAGGCGACCGATCCCAGAGTCACCGTGGTGGCGACGCCGGAGCCCGAGGGTCCGCCCAGCAGGAACGAGGCCATGACCACGGTGCGGCCCGACGAGCTCGGCTTGCCGCCCATCGCCGCGAAGGAGAAGTCGATGAAGAACTTGCCGGCGCCGGACTGCTGCAGAAACGCGCCGTAGATCGTGAACAGGATGATCAAGGTCGAAGACACGTCGACGGCGGCGCCGAATATGCCTTCGAGCGTCATGTAGAGATGACCGACCAGCCGGTCGATGCCATAGCCACGATGGGTCCAGGGGGCGGGCAGCGATGGCCCGAACAGTGCGTAGAGAATGAAGGCGATCGCCACCACCGGCATGATCGGGCCCGACGTCCGCCGTGCCGCCTCCAGCACCAGGACGACGAAGACGATGCCGACGATCACGTCGATGTCGTTCGGCAACGAGGAGCGGTCGGTGAAGTCGTCGCCGCCCTGCAGCATGTAGACGATCGTGGCGACGGCGGCGGCGGCCATCGCCCAGTCCCACGGCATGACCCGGTTGCGGAAGCCACGGGCGATCGGGAACAAGAGGAACGTCAGGACCAGGATGCAGGCGACATGCACGGGCCGAAGCGTCTGCGTCGCGACGATGTCGTAGGCGGCGTAGAGGTGGAAAAGCGAGACGCCGACGGCGAGCGCGGTGACGGCGGGGCCGAGCATTCCTTTCAGGCGGTTGGCCACGCCCTCCTCGGCCGCAACGAATTCCGCCGCCTTCTTCAGCGCGTCCTCGCTGACCGCGGCGTCCTTCGGCGCCTTCTCCTCCGACATCCGCTCTCCCCTTTCAAACGGCGCGGCCCCGATCCTCTCAGATCGGGGCCGCGGTCCTTCCTATTCCCGAGGCTTCGCCGTCTATTTGACGGTGATGCCCTTCTCGGCGAAGAACTTGATCGCGCCCGGATGGAAGCTGACCGGCGTGTTCTCGTTCCTCTGGTACTTGAGGTCGAAGTTCTTGGCCTCGGCATGGACCGCGATCAGGTCGGGCTTCTTGTCGAACATCAGCTTGACGATGTCGTAGGCGACCTTCTCCGACATGCTCTCGTTGACCACCAGCAGGTTCCAGACGCTGGCGATCTGGTTGTCGCCGGCCATGCCCGGATAGATGTCCTTGGTGATCACGTCCTTGGCGTAGAGCGGGCCGTACTTCTTGTTCATCGCGTCGACCGCGTCGGCGTGGTCGACCATCTTGATCTTGGTGCCCGGCGTCGCGGCGAGATCGGTCACCGCCGAGGTCGGCAGGCCGCCGACCCAGAAGTAGGCGTCGATCTTCTTGTCCTTCATGGCGGCGGTCGACTCGGCGACGCCGAGCCGCTCGCGCTTCATGTCCTTGTCCCTGTCGAGGCCGACCGCCTCGATCAGGCGGAAGGCCATCACCTCGGTGGCGCTGCCGGGCGAGCCGGTCGAGACGCGCTTGCCCTTGAGGTCGGCCATCTTGGTGATGCCCATACCCTCGACCGTCACCACATGCATGCGGTTCGGATACATGACCATCAGGGCCTTGGCCGGGACCTTCGCGCCGCTGAACTTGTCCTGGCCGTTGATGGCGTCGAGCGCCGCGTCGGCCATGGTCATCGCGACCTCGGCCTTCTTGGCGCCGATGAGCTTCAGGTTGTCGACCGAGCCGCCGGTGACCTCGGCCGTCGCCGAGTAGCCCGGGATCTTCGAGAGCAGGTTCGCCATGCCGCCGCCGAGCGGGTAGTAGACGCCGCCGGTGCCGCCGGTGACGATCGACAGCTTGACGTCCTGGGCCGCCGCCGGTGCTGCGAGCCCGACCGCGAGGGCCGCGGCGAGAAGGATGTTGCGAGTGCGCGCCATGATCAATCACTCCCTTTGCACGGTGTTTTCCCGACTGTAGCAACCGGCCGCTTCCGGCGAAAGCCGCTTGCCCCGGCCGGCCGCCGCCGCTACGGTCGCCGCCGATTCCATTCAGAGGCGATTGGCCATGGAGATGACCGGCGAGCAGCGCCTGCCTGCCCCGCGCGAGGTGGTGTGGGCGGCGCTCAACGACCCTGAGGTACTGAAGCAGTGCATTCCCGGTTGCGAGGAGATCGAGAAGCTCTCCGACACCGAGATGACCGCCAAGGTCGCGGTCAAGGTCGGCCCGGTCTCCGCCAAGTTCACCGGACAGGTCACCTTGAGCGACCTCGATCCGCCCAACGGCTACACCATCTCCGGTGAGGGCAAGGGCGGCGTCGCCGGTTTCGGCAAGGGCGGCGCCAAGGTCACGTTGGCACCGGACGGCGACGGCACGGTCCTCCGTTACGAGGTCACCGCCAGCGTCGGCGGCAAGCTCGCCCAGATCGGCGCCCGCCTGATCGACGCGACCGCCAAGAAGATGGCCGAGGATTTCTTCGGCCGTTTTTCCGGGATCGTCTCGGCGAAGGCCGGCGGGGACGCACCTGCGGTCGCCGACGCCGCGGCTCCGGCGGCGCCTGCCGAGCCGCCGCAGACGCCGTCGCTGGGAACGATGCTGGGCAGCGTCGGCGCCCCGCGCTCGGGCTTGAGCCCGATGACCTGGGTATCGCTGATCGTCGTCATCGTGCTGCTCGTGCTGCTCGTCGTGATGCGATGACCGTCCCCGACGACCGCGCGCTCGCGATACACGCCCGCGCCTGGCCTTTCGAGGAGGCGCGGCGCGTGGTGCAGCGCTACGAGAAGGCGCCTCCGGCGAAGGGCTACGTGCTGTTCGAGACCGGCTACGGCCCCTCGGGATTGCCGCATATCGGCACCTTCGGCGAGGTCGCGCGCACGACCTGGGTGCGCCAGGCGTTTCAGCGCCTGTCCGGCATCCCGACCAAGCTCTTCGCCTTCTCCGACGACATGGACGGGCTCCGCAAGGTGCCCGACAACGTGCCGAACCCGAAGAAGCTCGCCGAGTATCTGGGACTGCCGCTGACCTCGGTGCCGGATCCGTTCGGATCGAACGAGAGCTTCGGCGCCGCCAACAACGCGCGCCTTCGGGCATTCCTCGACAGTTTCGGCTTCGAGTACGAATTCCTGTCGGCGACCGAGTGCTATCGCTCCGGGCGCTTCGACGCGACCTTGCGGAAGATCCTCGAGCACTACGACGAGGTCATCAACGTCGTGCTGCCGACGCTGGGGCCGGAACGGCGCGCCACGTACAGTCCGTTCCTCCCCGTCAGCCCGCGCAACGGCAAGGTGCTCCAGGTACCGATCGTCGCCCGCGACGTCGGCGCCGGCACGGTCAGCTATCGCGACCCCGACACCGACCAGCTGACCGAGGTGCCGGTCACCGGCGGCGCCTGCAAGCTGCAATGGAAGTGCGACTGGGCGATGCGATGGGTGGCGCTCGGCGTCGACTACGAGATGTC
>CAZDGR010000042.1:0-17595 GCA_964504845.1 uncultured Rhizobium sp.
CGACGCCAACGGGGTGCCGATCTACGTGCAGCTTCGCGACCAGATGCTGAGCGCGATCGGCGACGGGCGGCTCAAGCCCGGCGAGCAGATGCCGACGATGCGCCAGGTCGCGGTCGCCCTGAAGGTCGACCTCAACACCGTCCGCCATGCCTACGGCGACCTTGAGCGCCTGGGGGCGATCGTGATCAGGCGCGCCAAAGGAACCTATGTCGCGAATGTCCCGCCGGCGACCGATCCGCGGGATCGCGAGCACCTGACCGAGGAACTGGCATTGCGCGCCGTCGCGGATGCCCGGACCCGCGGCGTCGAACCGGCGGCGGTCGCTCGCCGCATTCTCAAGATCGTCAAGCGCAGAGGGGACTGACATGGCATTGCCGCTCTTTCCGCACAACGCGAACCAGCCGGCCAACGTCCTTGCCGGCATCACGCTGGTCCTGGCCGGCGGCGTCGCCTGGCTCGGATATTCACGCCCCGAACCGTTATTCTACGGGCTGGCCGCGATCATCGTGGCGATCGCGCTTCTGATTCCCCGCGCACTGATGATCGCTGACCAGTGGGAGAAGGCGGTCGTGCTCAGGCTCGGCCGTCTGAAGGGAATCCGCGGGCCGGGGTACTTCCTGATCATCCCCTTCGTCGACCAGATCCCGATCCGCATCGACCAGCGCATCCAGACCAGCGACTTCTTCGCCGAGCAGGCGCTGACCAAGGACACGGTGCCGGTGAACGTGGACGCCATCGTCTTCTGGCAGGTGCATGACGTCGAGAAGGCGGCGCTCGAGATCGCCGACTATGCTGGCGCCATCGCGCGTGTCTCGCAGACGACCTTGCGCGAGATGATCGGCGCCTCGGCGCTGACCACGCTGATGTCCGAACGCCGCAAGCTCGACGACCGCCTCAAGGAGGAGATCGGCCGCAAGATCGCCGAATGGGGCGTCGCCGTCATGTCGGTCGAGATCCGCGACGTGACCATCCCGGCCGGCCTCCAGAACGCGATGAGCATGCAGGCGCAGGCCGAGCGCGAGAAGGCCGCTCGCCTGATCCTGGGCGATGCCGAGAAGGAGGTGGCACAGAAGTTCCTGGAGGCGGCGACCACCTATGGCCAGAACCCGGCTGCTATCCAGCTCCGCGCGATGAATATCATCTACGAGACCACCAAGGACCGCGGCGCCACAGTGCTGATCCCGACCGCGATGGTCGACAGCCTCAATCCCGGCGGAATCCTCGGGCTGGTGCAGGCGGCGCAGGCGAAGACATGACCGGGTCGTCCGACGATCAGGTCCGCGCGCAGCAAGGCGCGAAGGCGCGCGAGGAGCTGAACCGCCGCTTGCAGACCAATCTCGACCTCGGCCGCGCCGTCAGATATCAGCCGAGCTACCGGACCTCGGCCGGGACCTGGAACCTGATCATGGCGATCCTCGGCGGGACGATCCTCGCGGCGATCGTCGTCGTCAACGTGTTCTTCTAGGCATCCGCGCCGAGTTCGGTTAGCTTCCGCGCCGATGGTTCCCTTCGGGGATTGAATGGGAACGCGGGTTGGGGCTTCGGCCCTTGGCCGCGGCTGCCCCCGCAACTGTGAGCGGCGAGCCGAGCGTCACGAGGCCACTGGGAAACCGGGAAGGCGACGCGAAGGCAAGGACCCGCGAGCCAGGAGACCTGCCATCGCCGTGGTCATGCGCGAGCGCATCGGGCGGGGTGCCCTGATGGAGACCGGAGCCCTTTAAGGTTAGGGCGCCTGCCTCGGTTCGCGGTGACGGATCACGTTCGCCGCGAGGTCATTCCCGTGCGTATCCTTCCCCGACAGACGGCACTTAGGGCCGCACTTCTCCTGTCCGCTTCCTCGGCCCTCGCCGAGCCGCTCGTCATCACCGTCACGCCGAACCGGCGCGAGGTGCCGATCGACCAGATCGGCAGCACCGTCACCGTCGTGACCTCCGAGGACATCGAGCGCCAGCAGCATCGGACGGTGCCGGACGTGCTGCGCGCGATCCCGGGCTTGAGCCTGGTCCAGAACGGCGGCCCCGGCGGCTCGACCACGGTCGCGCTCCGCGGCACCAACACCAACCACGCCAAGGTCCTGATCGACGGCATCGACGTCGGCGATCCATCGACCGCCAACGGCGCCTTCGACTTCGGCAACCTGCTCACATCCGACGTCGAGCGGATCGAGGTGGTGCGCGGACCGCAGTCCGGCCTCTACGGGTCGGACGCGATCGGCGGTGTCATCAACATCGTGACGCGCAAGGGCAGAGGCCCGGCGCGGGCGACCGCGGCGATCGAGGGCGGGTCGTTCGAGACGCTGAACAAGGCGATGGCCCTGAGCGGCGGCACCGGCCGCTTCACCTATGCCGTCGATGCCGCACATCTCCATGCCGGCGACACGCCGGTGACGCCGCTGTCGCTGCTGCCGGCGGGGCGCGGGCGGATCGGCGACAAGGCCGGCAACCTGACGCTCTCGACCCGGCTCGGCGCGAAAGTCAGCGACGATTTCGACCTGGGCTTCGTCGCGCGCTATGTCGATGTGACGCTGCGCTTCACCGGCGACGACTTCACCGCATTTCCCGCGGTGCCTGCGGCCAGGCAGAGCCGGTCGCTGAACACGATGGCGCTGACTCGGCTCGAGGCGAAGCATCGGACCTTCGACGCCTTCGAGCAGCGTCTCGGCATCTCCTACACCGAGCACGACCGCGAGATCCGCGGCATCGACGCCTTCACCCCGGACACCGCCTATACCGGAGACCGTACCAAGGTCGACTGGCTTGGCACCTATCAGCTCGCATCTGGCCACGGGCTTTTGGGCGGTCTGGAAGCCTCGGCCGACCGCCTCGACGATCGTTCGACAAAGGCCGAGAACGATACGCGCGCCGGCTTCCTCCAGCTCGACTCCGCTTTCGGCGGCGGGCTATTCAATAGTGTCAGCCTCCGGCACGACGACAACGACCGTTTCGGCGGCGTCACCACCTGGCGGATCGCGCCGAGCTATCGCATCGAGGCGACCGATACGCGGCTCAAGGCGAGCTACGGGACCGGCTTCAAGGCGCCGAGCCTGTCGCAGCTGTTCGTCAGCTATCCGGCGTTCAACTTCTTCGCCAACCCGAACCTGAAGCCCGAGCGTAGCGCCGGCTACGACGCCGGCTTCGAGCAGGCGTTCATGCGCGAGCGGCTCCGCTTCGGCATCACATACTTCCACAACGACATCGACGACCTGATCACGACCAACGCTCGTTTCACCTCGCTCGAGAACCGGCCGGCGGCGACGACCTTCGGCATCGAGTCCTTCGTCTCCTTCGCGGCGACGCCCGCGCTGACGATCCGCGGCGACCACACCTATACCGAGGCGCGCGACAACGAGACCGGCAACGCGCTGCTGCGCCGGCCGAAGCACAAGGCTAGCTTGGCGGCGATCTGGCAGGCGACCGAGGACTCGACCTTGTCCTTGAGCGCGCTCCATGTCGGCGCGCGCGTCGACGGCAACCGCGACTTCTCGATCCAGCGGCTGGCCGCGCCGTCATACACGGTGATCAACCTCGCCGGCACACGCCAGCTCACGCGGACCACGACGCTGTTCGGTCGCGTCGAGAACCTGACCGACAAGCAATACCAGGATCCGACCGGCTTCGAGCGGCCGGGCCTCGGCATCTATGTCGGCATCAAGGTGAGGTATGACGCCGCGCCTTGACGGCGCAGGCCGTCTACTCGCGCGAGGTGTGCTGGACCGAGCCGATCAGCGACAGGAACTCGCGGCGGGTCGACGGATCGTCGCGGAAGGCGCCGGTCATCTTGCTGGTGACCATCGAGGTGCCCGGCTTGTGGACGCCGCGGGTGGTCATGCAGTGATGGATCGCCTCGATGACGACGGCGACGCCGCGGGGCTTCAGCGCGTTCTCGATCGCGCTCGCGATCTGCGAGGTCAGCTTCTCCTGGATCTGCAGGCGTTTCGCATAGGCGTCGACGACGCGGGCGAGCTTGGAGATGCCGACGACGCGGTTCCGCGGCAGGTAGGCCACGTGCACCTTGCCGATGATCGGCGCCAGGTGATGTTCGCAATGGCTCTCGAGGCGGATGTCGCGGAGCACGACCATCTCGTCGTAGCCCTCGGTCTCGGAGAAGGTGCGCGACAGGATCTCTTCCGGATCGGCGCCGTATCCTGCGCCATAGGCCTCGTAGGCGCGGCAGACGCGGGCAGGGGTGTCGTGAAGGCCTTCGCGGGCTGGATCGTCTCCGGTCCAGCGCAGGAGGACGCGGATCGCCTCCTCGGCTTCGGCCCGGCTCGGCTTCAGGTTCTTCGCAGGCTTCTTGGACGTAGGCTTCGGCATCCGACACATTCCTCCCGGGCCGATCCATGCTAGAGGGACCGGCCTGTTTTATTGCGATCCTTGAGCGAGATGACCGTGACCGACATCCGTATCCGCGAATTCACCTTCGCCGACTCAGATGCGGTCCGCAGCCTGTGGGTCGCGGCCGGGCTCAAGCCTAGCCGATCGGATACCTACGAGGCGATGGCGAAGGTTGCAACCCGAAATCCCGGCCTCGCCTTGGTTGCGGAGAACGAAAATGGCCTGATCGTCGGTACTGTCAACGGCGCCGACGATGGACGCCGGGGGTGGGTTTACCGGCTCGCGGTGCATCCCAAAGCCCGCAAGGCGGGGCTGGGGCGCCGGCTGGTAAAGGAACTCGAAGCACGGCTCCGCGCACAGGGATGTGAGAAGCTCAACCTGCTTGTCGAGCGCGATAACCCCGACGCCATCGCTTTCTGGCGACGCCTCGGATACTTGGACGACGACGTCGCCTTCCTCGGCAAATGGCTGGACACTTGATCCTTACTTTCTCGCGGCCGCGAACGGGTCGGCGAAGCGCGGATCCCGGACGAAGTCCTCGTCGGTCAGCGCGCGAAGGAAGGCGATCAGGTCCGAGCGCTCCTCCGGCGTGATCGTGAAGCCGGCGACAAACATGTCCTTGTTCGGGTGCTGGGAGCCGATGCCGGCGAGGGGGCCGGAGGCGATGGTGCGGCCGCCGGCGGCATAGTGGTCGATGACCTCATCGAGCGTCGCGATGCTGCCGTCATGCATGTAGGGAGCGGTCAGCGCCACGTTGCGGAGCGTCGGCGCCCGGAACAGTCCCACATGCTCGGGCCTGCCAGTGACCTCGGCGACGCCGGCATTGAACGGCGGATAGTTGCCGGTGCCGGCGATATTGTAGAGGCCGGTGTTGTGGAAGGCGATCTCGAGGAACTGGGTCCGCTCGTGGACGACGTTGTCGTTGAGGTTGAGGCTGCCGTGGCAGTGATGGCACTCGAACCTCTCCGAGAAGAACAGCGCCTCGCCGCGCTTCGCCTCTTCCGAGATCGCGCCCTGGTCGCGACCGAAGCGGTACCGGTCGTAGGGCGAGTTCACCGAGATCAGCGTGCGCTCGAACGATGCGATCGCCATCGCGATCTTCGGGATCGTGACCTCGGCGCTCGCATCCTCGGGAAAGGCGGCGCGCGTCAGCTCGCGGTAGAGCGGATCTGAGTTCAGCACGCGGAGCACGTCCTGATCGCGGCCTGTGAGGCCCATCTCGACCGGCTGCTCGTTGAACATCGGGACGAGAGCCTGGTTCTCGAGCAGCTTGAGCAGCGGGTTCGCCCAGGTCAGCACCGGATTGTAGGCGACATTGGCTAAGGACATCGCGCTTCGCGGATGCACCTCGCCGGTGACGCCGACCGAGCGCGCCTTGCCGTCGGTGAAGGCGAGTGCCTGCTGATGGCAGGTGGCGCAGGAGAAGGTCCCGTCGAGCGACAGCCTTTTCTCGTAGAAGAGGTGCCGGCCGAGCTCGACCTTGGCTCGGCTCATCGCATTGCCCTGCGGGACCGCCGGCTTCGGCAGCCAGGCCGGCAGCCGCCAATCGTAGTCCTCGGCGCGCGCGGTGCCGACGCCCAGCAGAAAAGCCGCGATGACGACGAGACGGATCATCGACCCGCTTCGATGCGGAAGAAGGACTGGGGACCGGCGATCAGGCCAAACGCCGACATCACGCCAGGACAATCGCTGTCGTCCGGCGCCGAAAGACAGCCGAGCGCGGTGTTCGGCTGATTGACCGTGACGTCGGTCCTTGCCAGCAATGCCGCGATGTCGGCGACGATCACGTCCTTGTCCGGATCGAAGGCGGCAAAGGCGATCGTCGGCCGGTTCGGCTTGTCGCATTTGGCCGGGCGCTGCGAGGCGGCGGCGCCGGCGCCGCGGTGGCCAGCATGGGCGCTATGGCCGCCCGCGATGCCGCCGGGAGGCTGGCAGGCGGTCGATCCCAGGTGGACGACGAAGCCGGGACCCTTGGCGACCGTCATGTCGAGGCGGAGGAACTTGTATCCGGCAAGCCAGCTCCAGAAGAGGCCGGAGAGGTTCAGCGGCGAGTAGGCAAGCAGCGCGTCCTCGTGGTTGAGTCCGAAGGGCACGCCGAGCGTGAAGCGCACGCCGGCATAGTCGCCGGCCGGCACCGATCCCCGCGCCATCAGGTTGGTCTCCGCGGTGCCGTTGAGGCAGGGACCCGACTTGTCCTCGAAGTCGAGGAGGGCCACGTCGCGGTGCTGCCACTTGCGGTCCTGCACGAGATCGACCGGCACCGCCTTGCCGGCGCGGTCGATCAGCTGCACCTCGGAGACGTAGAAGCGGAAGTCCTGCGGCGTGATCCGCGCCTTGGCCGTGCCGATCCCCTCGTAGCTCTTGCCGCAGGCGAAGGGCTCGCTTCCGACCATCGCCTTGAAGCGCAGCGTTACCGGCCGCGGATCGGCGGCCTCGGCCGAGAATGCGGCCAGAAACAGCCCCGCCAGGAACAATCCTCTGCCCAGCCCCCTACCTAGCATTGGCCCTCCTGCGAGGCGGAAGATATCGCCACCCGGAACCCGGATCGAGCGGGCTTTCGGGCGCGGCGCGAACGGCTTGATCGGGCTGGGCACTTCCTATTTTCTACCGCCTTCACATCATCCAGGACCCCTCCATGAACCAGATCGATCTGAAAGGCCGCGTCGCGGCGATCACCGGCGGCGCCCGCGGCATCGGCTACGCGATTGCCGAGCGTTTCCTAGCTTCCGGCGCCTCGGTGGCCCTCTGGGACGTCGATCCGAAGGCGATGGAGGAGGCGAAGGCTGCCCTGTCGAAGAAGGGCAGGGTCGACACCCAGAAGGTCGACGTGGTCGATCTCGCCTCGATCGAGGCGGCGGTGAAGGGCTCCGAGGCGGCGCTCGGGCCGCTCGCGATCCTGGTCAACAATGCCGGCATCACCGGCGGCAACGGCAAGACCTGGGAACTCGATCCCAAGGTCTGGAAGCAGGTCGTCGAGGTGAACCTGATCGGCCCCTATCTCTGCGCCCGGGGTGTCGTTCCAGGCATGCTCGCACGCAAGTACGGCCGCATCGTCAACATCGCCTCGGTCGCCGGCAAGGAAGGCAACCCGAACGCGTCGCACTATTCGGCCTCCAAGGCCGGTTTGATCGCGCTGACCAAGTCGCTCGGCAAGGAGCTGGCGCAGAACGGCGTGCTGGTGAACTGCGTGACCCCGGCGGCGGCCAAGACCGACATCTTCAAGCAGATGAAGCAGGAGCATATCGACTACATGCTCTCGCGCATCCCGATGGGCCGCTTCGTCGAGGTCGACGAGATCGCGGCGATGGTGACGTGGCTGTCGTCCGAGGACTGCTCGTTCTCGACAGGAGCGGTCTTCGACATCACCGGCGGCCGCGCCACCTACTGATGCGCTATGCCGCCGACGATCTCGTCCGCTTCGCCTACGCGCTCCTGACCAAGGCCGGCGTCGCGGCCGAGCCGGCGCGCGTCACCGCCGAGATTCTGGTCGAGGGCGACCTGATGGGGCATACGACCCACGGGCTCGCGCTTCTGGCGCAGAATCTCGCCGAGCTGGAGGCCGGGCGCTACGCGAAGTCGGGGACGCCGAAGGCAATTTCCGACAAGCCGGCGGCGGTGATCTGGGAGGGCGCCCCCGACGGCGCGCGCCTGCTCGGCCCCTATGTCGTCCGCCGCGCCTTCGCTTTGGCGGCCGAGCGAGCCCGAACGCAGGGCACCGGTACCGTCGTGGTCAGGCGTTCGGGCCATATCGCCTGCCTTGCCGCCTACCTACCGGCGATCGCCGAGCAAGGTCTGATCGGGCTCCTCTATTCGAGCGACCCGACCGTCGCCAGCGTAGCCCCTCACGGTGGCCTGGAGCCGCGCTTCACGCCGAACCCGATGGCGGCGGGCTGGCCGACCGCGTCGGGGCCGGTGATCATGGACGTCTCGACCTCGATCACCACCAACGGCATGGTCGGCCGGCTGAACCAGCAAGGCGCGAAGCTTCCTGGCGCCTGGCTCAAGTCGCCCGAGGGCGAGCCCACCGACGATCCCGGCGTGATGTTCCGGAAGCCTTCCGGCGCTCTGCTGCCATTGGGCGGCATGGATGCTGGCCACAAGGGATTCGCGATGGCGCTGATGATCGAGGCGCTGACCTCCGGCCTGGGCGGCCACGGCCGCGCCGACGATCCCAGCGGCTGGGGCGCCTCCCTGTTCGTGCAGGCGATCGACCCAGAGGCGTTCGGTGGTGGCGACGCATTCAGGCGCGAGACCGGCTGGCTCGCCGACTCGTGTCGATCGACATCGGTTAAGGCCGGCGACGGACCTGTGCGCGTGCCAGGCGACGGCGCCCTCGCGCGCAAGGCGGAGCAGAAGACGAAGGGCGTGGCCCTTCACCCGTCGATCCTTCCCGGCTTGAAGGCATGGTGCGAGAAGCTCGGCGTCGAGGCCCCTAAGCCAAGTCAAGGGCCGGTCTAGCGCTTGGCGCCGCGGACCTGGACCCAGGGATAGCCGTCGTCGTCGACACCGACGCGGGTCTCGACTCCGTACACCTTGCTGAGCAGCGCCTCGTCGAGCACCGAGCGCGCGGAGCCGTCGACGCAGGTCATGTCCGAGCACAGCATGACCAGCCGGTCGGCGAAGCGGGCCGCGAGGTTGAGATCGTGCAGCACGACCACGGTGATCATCTTCCGCTCGCGGCAGAGGCGCTGGACGTCCTCCATCAGGAGATGCTGATGGCGGAGGTCGAGGGCGCTGACCGGCTCGTCGAGCAGCATCACGCGCGGGTCGCGCAAGAGCGCCTGGGCGAAGAACACGAGCTGCTTCTGGCCGCCGCTGAGCTCGTCGAGGGAACGGTGCGAGACCTCCGCGAGGCCGAACTGGTCGAGCGCGACCGCGGCGCGGCGAAGCTCCTCGTCCGGCACGTGCATGGTGAGCCGCTCGAGCGAGCCAAGCAGCACGGTCTCCATCGCCGAGAGGCCCATGCGGCCGCGGTTCTCCTGCGGCATGTAGCCGATAGCGCTCTGCCAGCTGCGCAACGCGGTGGAAGCAAGGCTGGCCCCGTCCAAAAGGATCTCGCCGGCCTTCGGCCGGTGCTCGCCGAACAGCGCGCGAAGCAGCGTCGACTTGCCTGCGCCGTTGGGACCGACCAGCGCCGTCAGCTCGCCCTCGCGGAATGCGAGGCTGAGATCGCCGACCACCTTGAGGTCGCCATGGGCCAGCGTCAGGTCGCGGATCTGCAGCATCAGATGCCGATCCGCCGGCGCGACAGGATCAGGTGCAGGAAGAACGGCACGCCGACCACCGCGGTGACGATGCCGACCGGCACCAGCACGCCCGGCATCAGGATCTTGGAGATCACCGAAGCAGCGGAGAGGAGAAGGGCGCCGACCAGGCCCGACATCGGCAGGAGGAAGCGCTGATCCTCGCCGACGAAGAGGCGCGAAAGGTGAGGGGCGACCAGCCCGATGAAGCCGATGGTGCCGACGAAGCTGATCGCGGTCGCCGTCATGAACGAGATCAGCGCGATGGTGACGAAGCGCAGCCACATCACGTTGACGCCGAGCGCCCGCGCGCGCTGCTCGCCGAGCCTGAGCGCGGTCATCTTCCAGGCCTCCCGCATCAGCAAGGGGAGCGCGATCAGGCACGCGACCGCGGTGATCTGGACGCTGGTCCAGGTTGCCTTGGCTAGGCTGCCGAACAGCCAGAACACGATCTGCTGGCCGACCTCGGGCGTCGCCTTGAACTGCAGCAGCGACTGCAGCGAATGGAACAGGAAGAGAAGCGCGATCCCGGCCAGCACCATCGTGTCGGTGCCCATGCCGCGGATGTTGCCGACGCCGTAGATCGTCGCCGAGGCAAGGCAGGCAAAGACGAAGGCGCTGAACGGCACGATGAAGCTGGGGTTGAGGCCCCAGCCGCCGTTCTGGATGCAGAGCGAGGCTCCGAAACCGGCCGCAGCCGCAAGGCCGAGCGTGTAGGGGCTCGCCAAAGGGTTGTCGAGCAAGGTCTGCATCGTGGCGCCGCTGGTGCCCAACGCCACGCCGACCGTCAGCGCCATCAGCGCCATCGGCAGGCGGAGGTCCCAGACGATGGCGCGCAAGGTCAGGTCGGCCTCGGCCGGCCCGACCAGCGTCGCCAGCACGTCCTCGATCTTCAGCAGCGCCGGCCCGGTGGCGACATCGAGCACCAGCAGGCCGCTCAGGGCGATCAGCAAGCAGAAGAACGCGACCATGCGCCGGCGCTCGACTCGCCGGTGCATGGCGATCGCATGTTCGACGGCCCGGTTCACGCCTTGATACTCATACCTTGCCGCCGGCGAGGTTGATCATGAACGTGCCCTTGGGCTCGATCGGCAGGTACTTCCGATAGAAGTTCTGATAGGTCGCCTCCGGATCGAGGTCCGCGAACAGCTCGGGATACAGAACCTTGGCGACGTACTGCAGCGAGGCGTGGTCAGGGATCGTGCGCGACGCGCCGTGATAGACGGCGTGAACGCGGTTGGTCTTGACCGCCGGAAGGTCGGACCAGCCCGGCCGCCTGGTGAAGGCGGCAAGGCGCGTGCGCGCCTCGTCCGGCGACACGCCTTCGCCCATCAGCTGTGCGGTTGCGTGCTTCCGCCACTCCGAGCCGGCGATCAGGATCACGTCGGGCTTGGCGGCTAGTACCTGCTCGGGCGCCACCGGCGCCCAGGTCTTCACCACCTCGCGGGTGATGTTGGCGCCGCCGGCGGTGAGCGCGATGGCGCCCCACATGTGGTCGCCGTAGCTGACGCCCTGCTCGGCCGGCCCCTTGTTGCCAAGCTCGATATAGATGCGCGGCGCCGGCTTGCCGGCCTTGGCGATGCGCTCGCGGATCAGGGTGACCGTGTCCTCGTACTCCTTGTTGATTGCCGCGGCGCGGGACTCGGTGCCGAGCACCTGCCCCATCACGCGGGTGCTGGCGAGATGCCGCTCCAGCGTCTGCGCGTGATAATCGGTCACGATCACCGGGATGCCGAGCTGGATCAGCCGGTGGAAGTCGGCGCCGATGCCCTTCACCTGCCAGTCGGCAAGGATCACCAGATCTGGCTTCAGCGCGACCACCTTCTCGATCGAGAACGTATTCACCTCGACCTCGCCGACATCGGCGAGCTGGTCGAGCGACGGCCGTTTGGCCAGGTGCACCTCCCAGTTCTGCGGGCGCCAGTCCTTCCAGGCGGCTTTGGAGATGCCGACGACACGGTCCATCGCCTGCTCGCCGCCCACGGCGAGAAAGTCCTCGAAGTAGAAGCCGAGCATGATGCGCTTGACCGGCATCTCGACGGTTACCTTGCGGCCCAGCACGTCGATGACATCGAACGGGGCGGCGGCGGCGGGAAGGGCGTGCATGGCGACGGCCGCACAGGCGGCCAGGAATGTTCTGCGACAAACCGAACGGAGCATGGAATCCTCGCGGTGGGTGTGGCCGTCACCGCGAACGAGCTTGCCGGGTCCCATGACAACCGGCCCGCTACCGTCAGGGCACCCCGCCCGTCGGCTTCGCTAAGTGACCACGTCGGACGGCAGGTTTCCTGGCTCGCGGCTCCTTGCCTTGCCGTCGCCTTCCCGGGCCGAGGAAGCCCAGTGGCACCATGACGGAAGACTCGCCGCTCACAGTTGCGGGGGCAGCCGCGGATCGAAGCGATGGCTTCTACCGCGTTCCCTTTGATCCCCCTACGGGGAACCGTCCGGGGGCGATGCTACGCGGTGGAACCCGCCCGGGTCAATTTGCGCCGACCCGGGATATCGTGACGGGCAAAGCCGGGTAGGATCGGTCCATGCCAATCGACGTATTCGCGCTGGTGCTTCTCGCCGCTTTCGTCCACGCGGCCTGGAATGCCCTGGTCAAGGCGGATGG
This sequence comes from uncultured Rhizobium sp., assembly GCA_964504845.1. Classification (GTDB taxonomy): domain Bacteria; phylum Pseudomonadota; class Alphaproteobacteria; order SHVZ01; family SHVZ01; genus SHVZ01. Next base: position 12,192 of record CAZDGR010000042.1, read on the forward strand.
GGATCGCCTCACCGTGATCCGGCTGATGTCGGCGACCCAGCTGGTCATCTCGCTGCTGCTGATTCCGTTCGTCCCGATTCCGGCGCCTGCGTCGTGGCCGTATCTGGCCGCAAGCGCCGCCGTGAACATCGGCTACATGATGTTCCTCAATCAGGCCTACCGGTCGGGAGACCTCAGCCACGCCTATCCGCTGGCGCGGGGAATGGCGCCGCTCCTTGTCGCCGGCGCATCGATCTGGCTCCTCGGCGATGAGCTGAGCCGCGTCAGCCAGATCGCCGTCCTGCTCATCGGCCTCGGCATCACCAGCCTGTCGCTCGCGCGCGGTGTCGAGGGACTGAGGGACCTCCGCATGGTCGGGTTCGCGCTGGGGACCGGCGTCTTCATCGCCGTCTATACTTTGCTGGACGGGCTCGGCGCGCGCGCCGCCGGCGGCGCCCACGGCTACATGGCCTGGGTGACGCTCGTCGGCGGTTGCCTGATGGTCTCGGTGATCGGCTGGATCCAGCGGAAGGAATGGGCACCGATCAGCCGGCGGACCCGGATCGCAGGGGTTGCATCCGGCGTCACGAGCTACGCGTCGGCCTGGATGATCATCTGGGCGATGACGGCGGCGCCGATCCCGCTGGTCTCGGCGTTGCGCGAGACCAGCATCATCTTCGCCGTCGCGATCGGCGTCGTCGTGCTGAAGGAGCGGCTGAACCTGGCGCGGCTGCTTTCGATCGCGACCACCTTGGTCGGAACGGTGATCCTGAAGTTCAGCCGCTAGTCCCGCGCTTCGCCGCCTTGAGTGCGACGCGGACGCGCTCGACCACCGTCTCGGTCGCTGCCGGCCTGCCGATGTATCCGGCGATGCCAAGGGCCTTGAGCTTGTGCACGCTCTCCGGATCGTTGGAGGCCGTCAGCATCACCACCGGGGTTTGCGCGCTCCCGGTCGGGAGCTCCCTGAGCTTGGCCAGGAAGTCGAAACCGTCCATGTTCGGCATCTTGAGATCGCAGAGGATGACGTCGACGAACTCGCGATCCGCGGCGATCAGGTCGAGCGCCTCCTTGCCGTCGCGAGCCTGCAGCACCTGCTTGAAGCCGATGCCGTTCAGCATCCGCGCCATCATCGAACGGATGAACAGCTGGTCCTCGATCAGCAGGATCCTGACATTGGCGAATTCGGCAGCCATCGGGAGCCTCATAGCACACCGGCGGCGGGGCACGACCGTGGAGCGATCGGTACCGGAACGAACTAAAGGCGCGGTTAGTTAACCGCTATTCCTTCACCGCGCCGGTCAGGCTCGAGACGTAGTACTCGACGAAGAACGAATACAGGATCGCGACCGGCAGCGAGCCGAACAGCGCGCCGGCCATCAAGGCGCCCCAGTGATAGACGTCGCCCTCGACCAGCTGGGTCAGCACGCCGACAGGCACCGTCTTCTCTTCCGAGGAGGAGATGAAGGCGAGCGCGTAGATGAACTCGTTCCACGAGAGCGTGAAGGCGAAGATTCCAGCCGAGATCAGGCCCGGTACCGCCAGCGGCAGCGTGATCCGCCAGAGGATCTGAAGGCGCGTGGCGCCGTCGATCAGCGCGCATTCCTCGAGCTCGTAGGGGATGGACTTGAAGTAGCCCATCATCAGCCAGGTGCAGAACGGGATCAGGAAGGTCGGATACGTCAGGATCAGGGCCCAGCTCGTGTCGTAGAGGCCAAGCCCGTAGATGATGGTCGCGAGCGGGATGAACAGGATCGACGGAGGCACCAGGTATGCCAGGAAGATCATCAGCCCGATCGTCTGCGAGCCCCTGAAGCGGAGCCGCTGGATCGCATAGGCCGCGAGCACGCTGGCGAAGATCGAGAGCGCGGTCGCCACCACCGCGACCAGCATTGTGTTGAACAGCCACTCCGGATAGTTGGTGTTGAAGAGCAGTTTCTCGACATTGGCCAGCGTCGGGTTCTTGATCAGGAACGGACTGTTGTCCTTGTAGCTGTAGAGCTCGTCGTTCGGCTTGAAGGTCGTGACCGCCATCCAATAGAACGGGAACAGCAGCACGACCATGAAGACGAAGAGCGGCACGTAGAGCGTCACCACGCGGCGGGGCAGCGTGTTCAGGTAGGCCATGCCGGTCGAGTCGGCGGCCTTCTGGGCGTCGACGGTGGTCTCAGCCATCGGATTCGCCCTGCTGCCACTTCCGGCGTTGCAGGCCGAAGTAGCTCGACAGCGTCGCTGCCACCAGGAACGGGATCATCGCGGTCGCGATCGCCGCGCCTTCGCCGAGCTGGCCGCCGGGGATTGCGCGCTGGAAGGCGAGCGTCGCCATCAGGTGGGTGGAGTTCACCGGGCCGCCTCTCGTGATCGCGTAGATCAGCTGGAAGTCGGTGAAGGTGAACAGCACCGAGAAGGTCAGCACGATCGACAGGATCGGCATCAGCATCGGCATGGTGACGTACCGGAAGCGTTGCCATGGCGTTGCGCCATCCAGCGCCGCGGCTTCGTAGAGCGACGGCGAGATCGTCTGCAGGCCCGCCAGCAGGCAGATCGCGACGAAGGGAATGCCGCGCCAGACGTTGGCCGCGATCAGGGAGGCGCGTGCGTTGTTGGGCTTGCCGAGGAAGTCGATGTACTGGTCGATCAGCCCCAACTTCTGCATCATGTAGCTGAGGATCGAGAACTGTGCGTCGTAGATCCACCAGAAGGCGATGGCCGACAGCACCGTCGGCACGATCCATGGGAGCAGGATGATCGCGCGGAGGATCGCCTTGAACGGCAGGTGGTTGTTGAGCAGGAGGGCCAGGTAGAGCCCGAGCCCGAACTTCAGCGCCGTCGCGACCGTGGTGTAGAGCAGCGTGTTGAAGACGACGAGCCAGAAGACGCCGTCGTCGAACAGCGAGATGTAGTTCTCGAGCCCGATGAAGAAGCCCGCACGGCCGATCTTGGTGTCGGTGAATCCCAGCCAGACGCCGAGGCCGAGCGGGTACGTCAGGAACGTCAGCAGCAGGATCGCCGCGGGCGCCATGCAGATGACGGAAAGGACATTTCGGTTGTCGAGCAGGTCGACAAGCGGCTTTCGGACGATGCTGCCCGTCCGGTCGAGCGCGGCGGTTGCCATCAAGGATCCTTCCGAAGCGGGAAGGGACGCGGAGCCTGAAGCCCCGCGCCCGTCAGAAATCCCGGTCGATCAGATCTTGTAATAGCGCTCGACGCGCTTGTGCGCTTCAGCCGCGGCCTGTTCCGGCGTCTTGGCGCCGGAAGCGACCGAGGCGAACATCGTGACGATGATGTAGTCGGCGAGCGCACCGGCCGAGGCGTAGCCGAGAGACCCGGCATAGCCCAGCCACAGCGCGTTCTTGATCACCGAGTTGTACGGCGTGTGCTTGGGGTCGACCGTCCAGATCTTGTTGTTCTCGTAGAACTTGAGCGGATGGCCCCAATAGCCGATCGAAGCCTCGAGCCAGGGCTCGTACTGCTCCTTCTCCATCATGAAGCGGAGGTAGTCCTTCGCTGCGTTCGGGTAGCGCGAATACCTGAACACGTAGGCCGGGACCATGCTGCACGACTCCGACGGCCTGCCGACCGGGCCGATCGGGAACGACGCGTGCTCGATGTCGGCCGTCATCTCCTTGAGCCGCGCGTCGGTCGAGGTCTTGGCGGCGTAGTAGACCGAGATGCCGTTCGCGGTCAGCGAGAGCTGGCCGTCGAGGAAGGCCTTGTTGTTCGACGGGTCGAGCCAGGAGAGCGTGCCCGGGATGAAGGTGTCGTAGAGCTGCTTGACGTAGTTCAGCGCGGCGATGGTCTCCGGGCTGTTCAGCGTCACCTGGTCCTTCTCGTTGACCATCTTGGCGCCGTGGCCCCAAAGAACCCAGTGGCACCAGCCGTTGGCGTCGCCGATGGCGTTGCCGAGCGCGAAGCCGATCGGCGTGCCCTTCGCCTTGAGGTCCCGGGCCATCTTGAGGAAGCCGGGAAAGTCATTCGGCACGGCGTCGTAGCCGGCGGCCTTCAGCATCGACTTGCGATAGACCATCTTCGAGCCCGCCGCACCGAGCGGGATCGAGATCCAGTTGTTGCCTTTCTTCCCGTACTTCTGGGCGAGGTCGTACCAGCCGCCGTACTTGGCGCCGAGGTAGTTGGCGACGTCGTTCAGCACGACGACCTTGTCCGGGTACTGGTGGACGTTGTCGTGCCAGCCGTAGACGACGTCCGGACCCTTGCCGACGTTGGCCGCGACCGCCGACTTCGGCACCAGGTCCTCCCAGCCTTCCGAGTCGACGCGGACCTTCACGCCGGTCATCTTCTCGTACTTGGCGGTGTTTTCGAGGAACAGCGTCTCGTCGCCCTGGACGAACTTCGCCGGGCGCATGACGCGGAGGCTCGCGCCCTTCTCCGGCTGGATCTTCCATTCGGGCGCCTGCGCCAGGGCCGGGCCGCCGAGGGCGGTGCCGGCCACGAGGCCTACGCCGAGCTTCGCCAAGTCGCGCCTGCTGAAGTCAGACATCGTGTTTCCTCCTGTTTTGACGGGGTAAGCGGCCCTCTATTTCTTGTTCCTTAAGCGCCGAATCTTGGTCCTACAGATGCTGGCCGGACGCGGCGTCGAACAGATGCACGACGTCGAGCCTTGGCTGCAGCTTGATCTCCTGGCCCGGCCGGAAATCGTGTCGCTCCGAGAAGACCGCGCAGGTGTGGATGCCAGCGATCCTGGAGAAGACCAGTGTATCGGCACCGGTCGGCTCGACCACTTCGACCTTCGCAGGGACCCCGCTGGACCCGCCGGCCAGCGTCAGGTGCTCGGGGCGCACGCCATAGACGACCTTCTGGCCGTCGGAGCCGCCGACATTGCCCGGCGCCGGCAGCTTGGTGCCGTCCTCGGCCTCGACCCAGATGCCGCCGTTCCGGCGCAGCGTGCCCTGGAAGAAATTCATCGCCGGCGAGCCGATGAAGCCCGCGACGAAGGTGTTGGCCGGATTGTCGTAGAGCTCCAGCGGCGATCCGACCTGCTCGACGATGCCGTCATGCATGACGACGATGCGGTCGGCCATCGTCATCGCCTCGACCTGGTCGTGCGTCACGTAGATCGAGGTGGTCTTGAGGCGCTGGTGCAGCGCCTTGATCTCGGTGCGCATCTGCACGCGGAGCTTGGCGTCCAGGTTCGAGAGCGGTTCGTCGAACAGGAAGACCTGGGGGTCGCGGACGATGGCTCGGCCCATGGCGACGCGCTGGCGCTGGCCGCCGGAGAGCTGGCGCGGATAGCGCTCCAGGTACGGGTTGAGGCCGAGAATGTCGGCCGCTTGCCGCACGCGCTGGTCGATCAGCGCCTTCTCGGCCTTCCGGAGCTTCAGGCTGAAGGCCATGTTGTCGTAGACGGTCATGTGTGGATAGAGCGCGTAGTTCTGGAACACCATCGCGATGTCCCGGTCCTTCGGCGGCA
>CAZDGR010000043.1:0-17470 GCA_964504845.1 uncultured Rhizobium sp.
AGTACGCCGGCATCCCGTGGGAGATGGGCCTCTCCGAGGTCCACCAGGTGCTCACCCTGAACCGGCTCCGCCAGAACGTGCGTCTTCGCGTCGACGGCGGCATCAAGACCGGCCGCGACGTGGTGATGGCGGCGATCCTCGGCGCCGAGGAGTTCGGCATCGGCACGGCCTCGCTGGTGGCGATGGGCTGCATCATGGTGCGCCAGTGCCACTCCAACACCTGCCCGGTCGGCGTCTGCACCCAGGACGAGAAGCTGCGCGCCAAGTTCGAAGGCACGCCCGAGAAGGTGGTCAACCTGTTCAGCTTCATCGCCGAGGAGACCCGCGACATCCTGGCCTCGCTCGGCGTCAAGTCGCTGACCGAGGTGATCGGGCGCACCGATCTCCTCTCGCAGATCGACCGCGGCGGCCGCGACCTCGACGACCTCGATCTCAACTCGCTGCTGATCCAGGCCGACGCCGGGGGACAGGCGCGGCACTGCACGGTCGAGGGTCGCATCGAGGTGCCGGAAACCCTGGACGCCCAGATGATCCAGGACGCCAAGGCGGCGCTGGAGGAGGGCGAGAAGATGCAGCTCGCCTACAATATCCGGAACACGCACCGCGCGATCGGTACCAAGTTCTCGAGCCGGCTGGTCCGCCGCTTCGGCATGACCGGCCTGCAGCCCGGCCAGATCACCGTGCGGCTCCGCGGGTCAGCGGGACAGTCGCTCGGCGCCTTCGCCGTGCAGGGCCTCAAGCTCGAGGTCTTCGGCGACGCCAACGATTATGTCGGCAAGGGTCTCTCCGGCGGCACGATCGTCGTCCGCACCATGACGTCGAGCCCGCTCGTCACCAACCACAACACGATCATCGGCAATACCGTGCTCTACGGCGCCACGGCCGGGCGGCTGTTCGCGTCGGGCCAGGCCGGCCAGCGCTTCGCCGTCCGCAACTCTGGTGCCACGGCGGTGGTCGAGGGCGCCGGATCGAACGCCTGCGAGTACATGACCGGCGGCATGATCGCGATCCTGGGTCCGGTCGGCGACAATTTCGGCGCCGGCATGACCGGCGGCATGGCCTTCGTCTACGACTCCGACGATACCTTCGCCTATGCGGTCAACCCGGACACGCTGGTCTATCAGCGACTCGCCTCGGCCCATTGGGAGGGCGTGCTCAAGGACCTGATCGCCGAGCACCAGCGCGAGACCCAGTCGAAGTTCGCCGAGCGGCTGCTGGTCGACTGGCGGCTCGAGCGGGCGAAGTTCTGGCAGGTGGTGCCGAAGGAGATGATGGCGAAGCTCGACCGGCCGCTCACCGATCGCGCCGAGACAGCCGCGCGCGCCTGACGTCTTAACCCTGCCACGAGTTTGCTGGTAGGGTCGGCGCTTCGCCAGCGCGAGCCCGAGCAGATGACCAGGAGCGCCGTCGTCCTCGCCGGATTGACCGCCCTCGCGGCGATCGCTACCGCCGTCGCGATCGCGACCGGCCGGACCGCGGTCGCGGGCGTCGCTGCGGCCGTTGCCGCGCTTGGCGCCATCGCGATCGCGGCGATCGCGGCGAAAGGCCTCCGCCCCCCTCCCCAGGGTGCAGGCACGGCTTCGACGCCCGACCATCCGCTCGGCTCCGCCGATCGCCTGACCGAGGGGCAGCTTCTGCTCTTCGACAACATTCCCGATCCGCTGCTGCATGTCGCACCCGACCGCACCGTGCTCGCCGCCAACCGTGCGGCGCATAGGCTCTTCGGCCCGGGACTCGAGGATCGCGACCTGGCGCATGTGATGCGCCAGCCCGACGTGCTGGAATCGACCGAGGCCGTCCTGGTCGGCGGCCCCGGCCGCGAAGTCCAGATCCAGCTCGCCGGCACCGCCGAACGCCACTTCGCCGTCCGCATCGAGCCGTTGGCACAGGCCGGCGCGCTGCTCCTGCTCCACGACACCACCCAGCTCGCCAAGCTCGAGCAGATGCGCGCCGACTTCGTCGCCAATGCGAGCCACGAGATCCGGACGCCGCTCGCTTCGCTGGTCGGGTTCATCGAGACGCTGCGCGGTCCCGCCAAGGACGATGCGGCGGCGCGGGCCAAGTTTCTCGACATCATGCATGACCAGGCGCGGCGCATGGGCCGCCTGGTCGACGACCTGCTGTCGCTGTCGCGGATCGAGTTGAAGGAGCACACACAGCCGACTGCCTCGGTCGACCTCGCTGTCGCGCTGCCCGCGCTCAAGGCCACGCTCGACCGCCAGGCCGAGGCCCGGCGCATGCCGATCGTGCTCGATCTTGCGCCCGGCCTGCCGAAGATCGTCGGCGACTCCGACGAGCTGACGCAGGTGTTCCAGAACCTGATCGACAATGCGATCAAGTACGGAAAGACCGGCACCGAGGTGCGCGTCGTGGCCGGCGAGGCGGCACAGGTGCCGCCCTCCTTCCCCGATCCGCGCCGGCGCGCGGTCGCGGTCTCGGTCACCGACACCGGCGAAGGCATCGCGCGCGAGCATCTGAGCCGGCTGACCGAGCGTTTCTACCGAGTCGATGTGGGGAGGTCGCGCGACCTCGGCGGCACCGGCCTGGGCCTGGCGATCGTCAAGCACATCGTCAGCCGCCACCGCGGCGCCCTGGTCGTCGATTCCGACGTCGGCCGCGGCAGCACCTTCACCATTTTCCTGCCGGTCGCCGAATGATCGCGATCCGCCTCGCAACACTGCTCGCCCTCGGGATCGCCGCACCGGCCGCGGCACGCGACGCGCCATGGGTGATCGCGACGCCGGCCCTCGCCGAGATCGGTGCCGCCGTCGCCGGGCCGCAGGCGCGGATCGAGAGCAGAGGCGACGACGAGGATGCGGTCACCGCCTATTGCAAGGGCCTCGGCGCTCAGGCCGCCGACGCGCTGCTGATCACGCGCCGGCTGCTCGACCGCGAACGGAAGTCATGCGAGGCCGAGGCGATCTCGGCCGACCCGGAACGCGTCCTCGGAATCGTCGGCCTCGCGCTCGAGGGGGCGCCGCCCGGCGTGACCCGCCGCCATCTGTGGCGGGCTCTGGCGCGCGAGGTATCCGTCGACGGGAAGCTGGCGCCGAACCGGGTACGAAGCTGGCGCGAGGTCGACCCCGCCCTGCCCGACCGCCCGATCGCGCTTCGCCTTGCCGCTTCCGCGCCATTGGTCGACGCCTTGATCCTCACCTCCGGCTGCCTGGGAGCCGCCGGCTACGCCAAGCTCGACCGCAAGAGGCTCTGCCACGGCCTCCGGGAAGATCTCCCGGCCGGTCCCGATCCGCTCGTCATCCGCACCCTCGGATCCCCCGGCGACCAGGTGGAAGGAATCTTGCCCTCGGGGCCTGAAATCGCGGCGGGACGCTATCCCCTGGCGCGGCGTGTCTATCTGTATATGAAGCGCCCGCATATTCCTGGGATTCCGGGGCTTTCGGGCCTCCTGAGCCGCGACGGCGGCGGGCTGCTACCTTCCCCGTAATTCATCAAACTGTCACATGAAGGTCATATGACCTTAGCGTGACGTGTTTACAGACTGCGGGGCGACCCGAAGGAGCGTCATGGCTTCCGAGCATATTGTCCGTGCTTATGACGAGCAGCTGAAGCGGCTGAAGGCCGAGATCAGCGAGATGGGCGGCCTCGTCGAGGTCCAGCTGGGCCAGGCGATCCAGGCCGTGAGCAGCCGCGACGCCGAGCTCGGGCAGCGCTGCGTCGCCTCCGATGCCAAGGTCGACGCGCTCGAGCTCCAGATCGACGACTCGGTGGTCAAGATGCTGGCGCTGCGCCAGCCGATGGCCAGCGACCTCCGCACCATCCTCTCCGCCCTCAAGATCGCCGCCGACCTCGAGCGCATCGGCGACTACGCCGCCAATGTCGGCAAGCGCGTGCAGGCGCTGATCCAGTTCCCGCCGGTGCCGAGCGTCAACGGCGTCGTGCGCCTGGGCCAGCTCGCGCGCCTCGTCGTCAAGGACGTGCTGGACGCCTTCGCCTCTTCCGACACCGCGCGTGCGATCCAGGTCTGGCAGCGCGACGAGGAGCTGGACGCGATGTACACCAGCCTCTTCCGCGAACTCCTGACCTACATGATGGAAGACCCGCGCAACATCACGCCGTGCACGCACCTGCTGTTCATCGCCAAGAACCTGGAGCGCATCGGCGATCACGCGACCAACATCGCCGAGACCATTCATTTCCAGGTGGTCGGCCGCACCATCGCGGAAAGCCGGCCGAAGGGCGACGAAACCAGCTTTGCAGTGGTAGGCCCGGATGCCCGCAGGTCCTGAATCGATGAGCCCGTTGGTGCTGGTGGTCGAGGACGAAGGCGCCCTCGTCACCCTGCTCCGCTACAACCTCGAGCGCGAGGGCTTCCGCGTCGCCGAAGCGCGCGACGGCGAGGAAGCGCTGCTGCAGGCCGCCGAGCTCAAGCCCGACCTGATCCTGCTCGACTGGATGATCCCGCACGTCTCCGGCCTCGAGGTCTGCCGGCGGCTCCGGCGCCGCCCGGATACCCGTGGCACGCCGATCATCATGCTGACCGCCCGTGCCGAGGAGAACGACAAGATTCGTGGCCTCGACGGCGGCGCCGACGACTACGTGACCAAACCGTTCAGCCCGACCGAGCTGGTGAGTCGCGTGCGGGCGCTGCTCCGCCGCTCGCGTCCGGCGATGGCCGCCGAGCGTCTCGAGTTTGCCGACCTGGTGATGGACCTGGCCGCCCACCGCGTCCGCCGCGGCGGACGCGACATCCATCTAGGGCCCACCGAGTTCCGCCTGCTGCGCCACCTGATCGAGCATCCGGGCCGCGTCTTCTCGCGCGAGCAGCTGCTCAACGCCGTCTGGGGCAGCGAGGTCTATGTCGAGCCGCGTACCGTCGACGTCCACATCCGGCGCCTGCGCCTGGCAGTCAACGTCGACGACGAGCCGGATCTTATCCGCACCGTCCGTTCGGCCGGCTACGCCCTCGACCGTCCGGCCGACGCCCACGCCCCCAACTGAGACTAGCGCGCGTCGTGGAAGATGATGCCGAGGGCGAAGCGTTGCCCGCGCCGGATCCGGCTGACGCCGTGACGGAGAATCGCCCGATGCGTGCCGCGGGGCCCCTGCCTCGGCCGCTCGCGCACCGCGAAGATCACCGCCTCGCCCTGCCTTAAGCGAACCACCTCGGCTCGCGACTGCTGGCGCGGCCGCTGCTCGACCAGCACGAACTCGCCGCCGTCGAAATCGGTTTCCGGATCGCTGAGCAGGATCGTCGCCTGCAGAGGGAACGACAGCTCGCCATAGAGATCCTGGTGCAGGCAGTTGTATCCGGCCTCCTCGTAACGGAGCAGAAGCGGCGTCGGCTTCGTCTGCCCGGCGCGATGGCAGCGCCGCGTGTAGTCAGGGAGCGCATCCGGAAAGGTGATGCCGGTCTTCAAGGCACCCGCCCAGTCGTTGGCGACCGGCGCGAGCTTCGAGTAGAGCGCCTGCCGTAGATCCTCGACCTCGGCCGGCAGCGGATAGGCGAAGTACTTGTACTCGCCCTTGCCGAAGGCGTGCCGTTCCATGACGACCCGGCTTCGGAAACGCTCGTCGTCGGCGTACCAGGCGGCGATCCGGCGGCAGGCGGCAGGATCGAGCAGAGGGCCGGTGACGGCATGGCCGTGGGCCGAAAGCTCGTCGGCGATCGACGGCCAGGACAGGCCGGCGACGGTGCGCTGGAGTGACTGAGACATGCGGCGATAGTGCGCGCACGAGGGTGCCACGCCTATCCGGTTCGTGCGCCGGCTTCAGAAATCCAGATCGGCGTAGTGCTTCGGCGGCGGCGCGCCCGGGATATGATCCGCAAGGATCGGGCGGAACGACGGACGCGATTTCATGCGCGCGTACCATTCCTTCGCCTCCGGGTGGTCCTCCCACGGAACGTCCCCGGTGTAGTCGAGCGCCGAAAGATGCGCCGCCGCCGCGATGTCGGCCAAGGTCAGGTGATCGCCGGCGAGCCAGGACCGTCGCTCGGCGAGGAAGCCGACGTAGTCGAGATGGACGTGCAGCGCCTTCATCCCCTCGCGGATGGCCTGGCTGTTGGGGGTGCCGAGGCCGAGGAAGCGCTTCATCATCTTTTCCTCGATGAGGGCGCGCGAGACCTCGCGGTCGAACTTGTCATCGAACCAGGAGACCAGCCGGCGCACCTCGGCACGCTCGGCGGCGTCGCCGAGGATCAGCGCCCGCTCGGGATAGACCTCGTCCAGGTATTCGCAGATCGGCCCGGCATGGACGATCCGGGCACCGGACTCCTCTACCAGCACCGGCACGTCGCCGGCCGGGTTCATGTCGAGGAACTCGGGCCGGCGTTCCCAGGTCTTCTCGACCTTCATCTCGAACGGCAGGTTCTTCTCGCCCATCGCGATCCGGACCTTGCGCGATCCGGCCGACAGCCAGAGGTGATAGAGCGTGCGCATCGAGGCCGCACTCTATACGCAACCTGGCCTCAAGTCGCAAAGACCGCGCGGACGACGGTCCGCAGATGCCGGCCCTAGCGGCGGAGCAGCGAGAAGGCGAAATCCCGGCCCAGGCCCTGGTTGTAGGCCAGGTGGATCCACAGCATCGCGTAGGGCTCGAGCAGACGGGAGATCTTGAGCGGACCGGCATCGAACATCACCGGGAAGCCATCGGGAAACTTGGCGTCCTCCATCGCCAGGTAGCCCACCTGGTTGAGGGCCTTGAACACATGCGCCTTCGGCGCCCAGGCCGCCACCTGCTCGCCGCCGGAGCCATCGAAGCCGACCGCGAGCCCGAGCTCGCCGTCGCGATTGGCAAGCGGATTGGTGCAGTCGACGACGATCTTGCCGGCAAGACCGCCCGCCGCCCCGATCGCGCTCTGGGTCGCTTCCCATGGCGTGGCGAGAACGACGACATCGCCCAGGGCGCCGGCCTCGGCGACGGTAGTCGACCTTGCTTTCGCTCCGGCGCTCTCGGCTGCCGATCTTGCGTTCGACGAGTTCGGATCGCGCACGCCGAAGACGATGTCGTGCCCGGCGCGCGACCACGCCTTGCCGAGCGCCGTTCCGACGCTGCCCGCGCCGATGATGGCGATCTTCATTGCACTCCCTCACATCCCCGCAGCGAGGATAGCGCAACGAGGAAGCAGCCAAGAGGCTTAAGCGCGCACTTCGTCGATGCTGGTCAACGCGGCGATCAGAGCGGAGATGCCTCCGCGGGAGATCGTCCGCCGCAATGCCTCGGCGATCGCGCGCGCATCGGCGAGGCCGTCATGCGCCCGGCCGGAAAGCTCGAAGCCGAACACCTCGGGCAGTGTCGACGAGACCACGTGGGTACTTCTCCCGGCCGCATGGCGGAAATGCGCGCTCACGCTGGCAAATGTCATCCCGGCCATCGGATTCGCGATGCCGCGGAGAGCGACATTGCGGGCGATGATGTCGTGGTCGCGGCCGTTGGTGAGCACGGCCCGAGCCCCTGAAGCGAAACTGGCGAACTCGGCCAGGGCCTCGGCGATGTCGATGCCGTCACGATCAATGCGATCCTGGGTGATCCCGGTAAGCCCGACGATGAAGTCGCTCAGGAGGGGGTTGACCTTCGGCTTCACCAGCCGATTCAAGGACCCAATCTCGCGAAGATCGGCATCGAGGCGAACCGCGCCGATCTGGATGATCTCCGGATGCTCCCCGGGCCCCGACCAGTCGCGGGCCTGGGAGCCGGGCCACGACGTCCACTCCATGTCGAAGACGACGATCATGTCCTCAAAATAGAGTGCCCTCCCGTCCGGGGGAACGGGAGGGCGGCGGATACGGGGAAGGCCGGAGGAGCGGTTGGTCCCGGCCCCGTATCGATCTCTATGTCAGCGCCAGCCGGTGCGGTCGAAGATGCGGACCGCCTCGGCGTTGTTCTTGGCGAGTGCCGCCAGCGGAACCGTGTCGGCTTTGAAGGTACCGAACGAGGCGACGACCTCCGAGCGCGGGATACCGGCCTTCACCGGAAATTCGCCGACGACCTCGGCATGGATCTTCTGCGCCTCGTCGGACAGCATGAACTCGATGAACTTCACCGCGTTGGCGACGTTCTTCGAGCTCCTGGTGATGCCGATGCCCGACACGTTCACATGGGCACCGCGGTCGTTCTGGTTCGGCCAGAAGATCTTGACCTTCTTCGCGGTGTCCTGCTCGGACGGGTCCTTCGACTGGGAGAGGCCGGCGAGGTAGTAGGTGTTGGCGAGCGCCAGATCGCATTCGCCGACGGCGATCGCCTTCAGCTGGTCGCGGTCGCCGCCCGCGGGCTTGCGGGCAAGGTTCTCGCCGACGCCCTTGGCCCATGCTTCCGCCTTCGCCGCGCCCTGGGACTCGATCATCGTCGCCAGCATCGACTGGTTATAGATGTGCCCGGAGGAGCGGACGCAGATCTTGCCCTTCCACTTCGGGTTGGCGAGGTCCTCGTAGGTGGAGAGATCGGCCGGCTTCACGCGCTCGACCGAATACATGATCGGGCGGCCGCGGAGCGACAGCGCGGTCCACATGCCATCCGGATCGCGATAGGCGGCCGGAACTACGGACTCGACCACCGCCGACTTGATCGGCTGGAAGAGCCCGAGCTCCTTGGCGCGCACCAGGCGGCCGGCATCGACGGTGATCATCAGGTCGGCCGGGCTCGCGTCGCCCTCGGCCTTCAGGCGCTCGATCAACGCGTCCTCGCCGCCCGAGACCAGGTTCACCTTGATCTTGGTCTTCGCGGTGAAGGAATCGAGAAGCGGCTTGATCAGCCCTTCCTGGCGGTAGGAGTAGAGGTTGACCTCCTGGGCCATCGCCGGGGCCTGAATCAGGCCGATGGCGAGAGCGGCGAAGGCCGGAATCAGTTTGCGCATTCGATCCTCCGAGACTTGGGATTAGGTTATTGATAATCATTCGCAAGAAGTCGAGCGCCGATCAAGCATGATCTGCGGCCCTCCCCCCTCACGACCCCGGAAATCCCCATGAACCTCGCCGAAAGCCTGCTCCGGGCCGCCCGCGCCCATGGCGAACGACCGGGGCTGGCACTGGGGAAGGACACCCGCCTGGACTATGCCGGCTTCGCCAGACGGGCAGGATCGCTGGGCGAGGGGCTGATGCGCCGTTTCGGCCTCGCCCCCGGCGACCGGGTCGCGCTCGCGATGAGGAACCACCTGGACTACCTGCCCCTGCTCTATGGCTGCTGGTGGGCGGGGCTGGCCGCGGTCCCGGTCAATGCCAAGCTGCACCCGAAGGAGATCGCCTACATCCTCGCCGACTGCGGGGCACGGGTCGTGGTCGCGACCGACGACATGGCGGACGCCGTCGCCGTCGCAGCCACCGAGGCCGGCACCCGGCCGGCGCAGATCCTGGTCGGCTCGGCCGAGATGGAGCGCCTGGCATCGGAAGCGCCGGGATCGCCGGTCGAGCGGGCCGCCTCCGACCTCGCCTGGATCTTCTACACCTCCGGCACCACCGGCCGGCCGAAGGGCGCGATGCTGACCCACGCCAACCTGCTGGCGATGACGCTCTGCTACTTCGCCGACGTCGATACGGTCTCGCCGGGCGACTCCAAGCTCCACGCGGCACCGCTCTCGCACGGCTCCGGCCTCTACGCGCTCCCCAACGTGCATGCCGGGGCCAAGCAGGTGATCCCGGAATCCGGCGGCTTCGACGGCGCCGAGATCGCCGAGCTCATGAACCATCACGGCGGTGCCGCGATGTTCGCGGCGCCGACGATGGTCTCGCGCCTGGTGGCGCACCCGGCGGTCGCTTCGGCGGGCATTCCCGGCCTCAAGACCATCATCTATGGCGGCGGGCCGATGTATGTCGCCGACCTCAAGCGCGCGATCGACGTGCTGGGGCCTCGCCTGTCGCAGATCTACGGCCAGGGCGAGAGCCCGATGTGCATCACCTCGCTGCCGAAGGCGATGATCGCCGACCGCAGCCACCCGAGATGGGAAGCGCGCGCCGGATCCGCCGGCATCCCGCAGTCGACGGCCGAGGTGCGCATCGCCGACGCCGACGACCGGCCGCTGCCGACGGGCGAGATCGGCGAGATTCTTGTCCGCGGGCCGCAGGTGATGACCGGCTACTGGAACCGGCCCGAGGCCAATGCCGAGGCTCTCCGCGGCGGCTGGCTGCACACCGGCGACGTCGGCGTGATCGACGAGGAGGGGTTCCTCACCCTGAAAGACCGGTCCAAGGACCTGATCATCTCGGGCGGCTCGAACATCTACCCACGCGAGGTGGAAGAAGTTCTGCTCCGCCACCCAGACGTACAGGAAGTCGCCGTGGTTGGACGACCCCATCCGGACTGGGGCGAGGAGGTCGTCGCATTTGTAGTGATCCGATCAGGCAGTACTGTCGAAGAAGAAGTACTGGATCGGTTGTGCCTGGATGCAATCGCCCGATTCAAGCGACCGAAGGTTTATAAATTTGTTCATGAACTGCCGAAGAACAATTACGGAAAGGTGGTCAAATCCGCGTTACGCGAAAGAAATTAACCGCCTATCAATAAAATATGAGATAAACGACAGTCATGGTTGAGTTCGTCAAGCCTCCGCGCATGCTCGCCGACAAGACGGGCCGGGGAACCCCCGGGGCCGGCGACCGCCTCATCAAGAAGGCCGACGAGGCGGTCAAGGAGCACCAGGGCAGGATTGACTACAAGAAGATCGCCGGCGCGTCGCTCGACAAGCTGAACGGCCTGATGCGGCAGTTCCTGTCCGAACCCGCGAACCAGGCCGAGACCGGGCGTCGGATCTACGAGCTCTGCCACGACCTCAAGGGCGAGGGCGCCAGCTTCGGCTATCCCGCCGTGTCGCGCTGCGCCGACCTGATCTGCCGGGTGATGGACTGCAAGGCACAGCGCGACCAGCGCTTCCTCGAGATCGTCAAGATCGAGGTCGACTCGATCCGGGCGATGATCCGCTTCGACGTGAAGGGCAACCCGCGCGGACTCGCGCTCGAGATCATCGACGCGCTCGAGTTCCTGGTCGACAACTTCCTCGACAAGCTGAAGGCCCTGCAGGCGGCCTAGACTGCGCCGTTGTGCCCATCGCCGGATGACGCCAGTCTCCGCCGATGTTCGATCCCGGGATTCTGGCGATCCTCCTCGTCTTCCTTCTCGCCGGCGCCGTCAAAGGCGTGATCGGCCTCGGCCTGCCTACGGTCGCGGTCGGCCTGCTCAGCCTGGCGATGGCGCCGGCGGAGGCCGCCGCCATCCTGATCGTTCCGTCGATCGTCACCAACCTGTGGCAGCTCTTCGCCGGGCCGAGCTTTGCCGCGCTGGCGCTCCGGTTCTGGCCGATGATGCTCGGCGTCTGCGTCGGGACCTGGCTCGGCAGCGGCTTTCTGACCGGTGCCGACGCGAAGATCTCAGCGAGCGCCCTCGGCGTCGCGCTGGTGATCTACTCGATCGTCGGCCTGACGCCGCTGAAGCTGCGCGTACCGACAGCGCATGAGCGCTGGCTCGGGCCGCCAGTCGGCATCGCAACCGGCGTGGTGACCGCGGCGACCGGCGTGTTCGTGGTCCCGGCGGTGCCCTATCTGCAGGCGCTCGGCCTCGGCAAGGACGATCTGGTGCAGGCTCTCGGCCTCTCCTTCACCGTCTCGACCTTCGCGCTCGCCTTGAGCCTGTTTCACGAAGGGGCGTTCGGCACGTCCGATGCCACCGCCTCGCTGTTCGCGGTGCTGCCGGCGCTCGGCGGCATGTGGCTGGGCCAGATCGTCCGCGCCCGGGTGAGCGCCCAGGTCTTCCGCCGCTGCTTCTTCCTGGGCCTGCTCGCGCTCGGCCTGCACCTGGCGGCGCGCGCATTCCTCTAGGCCTTAGCGGCTTCGCGGGCGCGCAGCTCGCGGCGCATGATCTTGCCGGTCGTCGTCATCGGCAGCGACTCCACGAACTCGACCGCGCGCGGGTACTCATGCGCGGCGAGCTTTGTCTTCACGAACTCCTGGATCTCGCGGGCAAGCGCACCGTCGCCGCTACGGCCGGGCTTCAGCACCAGGAAAGCCTTGATGCTTTCGGTGCGGATCGGGTCGGGCACGCCGATCACCGCGGCGAGCGCCACCGCCGGATGCTTCAGCAGGCACTCCTCGACCTCGACCGGGCCGACGCGATACCCGGCCGTCGTGATCAGGTCGTCGGAGCGGCCGACGAACCAGATGTAGCCGTCCTCATCCTGACGGGCGAGATCGCCGGTCAGCAGGAACCCGCCGGCGTACTTCGCGGCCGTCGCCTGCGGGTTGTTCCAATAGTTCAGGAACATCACCGGGTCGCCGCGACGAATCCCGACCTCGCCGACCTCGCCCCGCGGCTTCTCGCTGCCCTCCGCATCGACGATGCGAACATCGTGGCCGGGAATCGGCTTCCCCATCGCACCCGGTCTCACGTCGACCAGCGAGGCGCAGTTGCCGACGACCAGATTGCATTCGGTCTGGCCATAGAACTCGTTGATCGTCAGCCCGAAGGTATTGCGGCCCCAATCCAGCAGCTCCGCGCCGAGACTCTCACCGCCGGAGCCGATGCTGCGGAGCTTCGCGCCGTGACGTGTCGGGTTCCCGACCTGACGCATCAACTTGAGCGCGGTCGGCGGCAGGAAGGCGTTGCGGACCTCGTGCCGCGCCATGAAGGCAAGAGCTTCGTCCGGGTCGAACTTGGCGAAGCGGCGCGAGACCACCGGCACGCCGTGATGCCACGAAGGGAGCAGCACGTCGATCAGCCCGCCGATCCAGGCCCAGTCCGCCGGCGTCCAGAAACGGTCGCCGACAGCGGGGAAGAACTCGTGCGGATACTCGACGCCCGGCAGATGGCCGAGCAGCACGCGATGCGCATGCAACGCACCCTTCGGGTTTCCGGTGGTCCCCGAGGTGTAGATGATCAGCGCCGGATCATCGGCTGCACTGTCACAAGCGCGGAAGGAGTCCGACGCTTTCTCGAGCGCGGGAGCAAGCGCCGTGAACCCCTGTCCGTCCTTCGCCGCATCGACCACCAGCACCAGCTTGAGATTCGGCAGCCGGTCGCGGATCGGCGCCAGCTTGGCGAGGCTCGCCGCGTCGGTGATGACGGCCTTCACCCCGGCGTCGCCGAGACGGAACGCCAGTGCATCCTCGCCGAACAGCGTGAACAGCGGGATCGCGATCAACCCTGCCTTGTAGCAGGCGACATGGGCGAACCCGGTCTCGGGCCGCTGCGGAAGCAGGATGCCGACGCGGTCGCCGGTGCCGAGGCCGGCGCTCGTCAGCAGGTTCGCGAGCTTGTTGGCGTGGCGGCGCACGTCGCCGAAACGCCAGCGCTCGACCTTCCCGTCCTCGCGCTCGTGGATCAGCGCCAGCGCGCCGTCGGCATGCTTGTCGCAGATGTCGATGCCGAGATTGTAGCGAGCCGGAATGTCCCAGCGGAAGCCGCCGGTCAGCGCCTCGTAGGTCGCCGCCCGCTTCAGCACCTAAGCAGGTCCACCACGTGATCGGCGATGGCCAGCGCCGAAGTGAGGCCCGGCGACTCGATGCCGTAGAGATTGACCAGTCCCGGAATGCCGGTCTCGCGCGGACCTTGGATCAGGAAATCCTTCGCCGACTCGCCCGGCTTCTGCAGCTTGGGCCGCATGCCGGAGTATCCGGGCGCCAGCGCGCCGTCGGGAAGGCCGGGCCAGTAGTTGCGGATCGCCGCGTAGAAGACTTCGGCGCGCTTCGGATCGACGTCGTAGGCGATCTCGTTCACCCACTCGACGTCGGGGCCGAAGCGCATCTGGCCGGCGAGATCCAAGGTCACATGGATGCCGAGCCCGGCCTGCTCCGGCGCCGGATAGATCAGCCGCGAGAACGGCGGCTTCACGCCGGTCAGCACGTAGTAGTTCCCCTTGGCGAGATAGGCCGGCGGCACCGTCTCGGGGTTCAGGCCGTCGAGCGCATGCGAGAGCTTCTGCGCGTGCAGGCCGGCCGAGTTCACCAGCGTCCGGCAGCGAAGCCGCATCGGCTCGGCGCCGCCGATCTCGATCTCGATCGAGTTGTGGCCGACATGCCCGCCAACTACGGGCGAAAGAAAGGCCAGCATCGCGCCGCGATCCTCGGCCGCCCCCTGGAGCGCCAGCATGAAGGCGTGGCTGTCGACGATTCCGGTCATCGGCGAGTGCAGCGCGCCGATGCAGGCGAGCTCGGGCTCCATCGCCTTGGCCGCCTCGGCCGAGAGCCAGGCGAGATCGCCGGCGCCGTTCTTCGCCGCGATCTCCTTCAGCTTCGCCATGCCCGGGCGCTGCGACTCGTCGGTCGCGACGATCAGCTTGCCGCAGCGCCGGTGCGGCACGCCGTGCTCGGCGGCGAAGCGGTAGAGCTTGTCGCGTCCCTCTACGCAGAACTTCGCCTTCAGGCTACCCGGCGGGTAGTAGATACCGGCATGGATCACTTCGGAGTTGCGGGACGAGGTCTCGGTGCCGATCGCGTCGGCGGCCTCCAGCACGATCACCTCGCGCCCGGCCAGCGCCAGCGCGCGCGCGATCGCCAATCCGACCACGCCGGCACCCACCACGACCGCGTCGACCGTCTCCGTCATGGCCGGCACTCTTGGGCCGGGTCCAAGATGGGGTCAAGCTGTCAAAGCGGCCGGGATTTCGTTATGGTGGGGGCTGTTCCCGAACCGGCCCGTTTTCGACCATGCCTCTCGACATCGTCCCGTCGGTCTGCCCGCATGACTGTCCGAGCACCTGCGCGCTCGAGGTCGAGCGTCTGGACGCCCGCACCATCGGCCGGGTCCGCGGCGCCGGGGGCAACTCGTATACGGCCGGCGTCGTCTGCGCCAAGACCGCGCGCTATGCCGAGCGCGTCCATCACAAGGACCGGCTGACCGTTCCGCTGCTTCGCACGGGCCCCAAGGGCGCCGGGCAGTTCAAGGAGATCGGCTGGGACGAGGCCCTCGACCGGGTCGCCGACGCCTTCAAGGCGGCGACCGCCAAATACGGTCCCGAAACCGTGTGGCCCTACTTCTACGCCGGCACCATGGGCCTGGTGCAGCGCGACGGCATCCATCGCCTTCGCCATGTGATGAAGTATTCGGGCCAGGACAGCACGATCTGCATCGCGCTGACCGATGCCGGCTGGCTCGCCGGCCATGGCGTCAAGCGCGGCCTCGACCCGCGCGAGATGCACGATTCCGACCTGATCGTGATGTGGGGCGGCAATCCGGTCGCGACCCAGGTCAACGTGATGACGCATGTCAGCGTTGCCAGAAAGCAGCGCGGCGCCAAGCTGGTGCATGTCGATGTCTACCGGAACGGCACCGCCGAGGCCGCCGACATCTTCATCATGGTCAGGCCGGGCACCGATGGCGCGCTCGCCGCCGCGGTCGGCCACGTGCTGCTGAAAGAGGGCTACGCCGACCGCGACTACCTCGCCCGCTACACCGACTTCTCGCCCGAGGTCGAGGCGCATTACGCGAGCCGCACGCCGGAATGGGCCGAGAAGATCTGCGGCGTGCCGGCCCGGGAAATCATCGACTTCGCCCGGCTCTACGGCCGCACCAAGAACGCCTTCATGCGGATCGGCTACGGCTTCAGCCGCTCGCGCAACGGAGCGGCCCAGCTTCATGCCGCCACCTGCCTGCCGGCGCTGACGGGCGCCTGGCAGCACAAGGGCGGCGGCGCGCTCTACTCCAACAGCGCGATCTACCCCTGGAACAAGACGATGATCGAGGGGAAGGACCGGATCGACCCGAAGGTCCGCCTTCTCGACCAGAGCCGAATCGGGCCGGTGCTGGTGGGCGAACCGGACGCGCTCAAGGGCGGCCCGCCGGTGACGGCGATGCTGGTGCAGAACACCAACCCAGCGGTGGTGGCGCCCGAGCAGAACAAGGTGATCAAGGGGCTCATGCGCGAGGATCTGTTCCTCTGCGTGCACGAACAGCTGCCGACCGATACGGTCAAGTACGCCGACGTGGTGCTGCCGGCGACCACCTTCCTCGAGCACGACGACATCTACCAGGGCGGCGGCCACACCTTCATCCAGATGGGCGCCAAGGTGATCGAGGCGCACGCCCAGAGCCGATCCAACCACGAGGTGCTGCAGGGGCTCGCCAAGCGCCTCGGCGCCGAGCACCCGGCCTTCGACATGACCTCCTGGGAGCTCGCCGACTGGACGCTGAAGGCATCGGGCTTCCCCGATGCGGCGACGCTGAAGGAGAAGCGCTGGCACGACTGCGCGATCCCGTTCGAGAAGGCGCACTTCCTCGACGGCTTCGGGACAAAGGACAAGCGCTTCCACTTCCGACCCGACTGGAAGGCGATCGGCCCGGCCTTCGAAGGGATGCCGACGATGCCCGATCATCTGGATACGATCGAGAAGGCGACCGAGGAGCATCCGTTCCGGATGACGACCTCGCCGGCGCGCCAGTTCCTCAACACCAGCTTCACCGAGATGCCGACCTCCGTCGCCCGCGAGGTGCGCCCGAGCCTGCTGCTCCATCCGGACGATGCCGCGAGGCTCGGCGTCGTCGAGGATGGCAAGGTCCGCGTCGGCAACCGGCGCGGTGACGTGCTGCTGCATGCCAAGCTGTTCGACGGACTCCGCCCCGGCGTCGTCGTCGCGGAAGGCATCTGGCCCAACTCGCGCCATGTCGAGGGCAAGGGCATCAACGTGCTGATCGGCTCGGACGCCGCCCCTCCGGCCGGCGGCGCCGCCTTCCACGACACCGCCGTCTGGGTGCGGGCCGAGCCATGACGCGCGCCCACGTCATCGTCCTCGGCAACGAGAAGGGCGGCTCCGGCAAGTCGACCACGGCGATGCACCTGGTCGTGGCCCTGCTGCGTCAGGGCTACCGCGTCGGCTCGATGGACCTGGACGCTCGCCAGGGCACGCTGACCCGCTACGCCGCCAACCGCTCGGCGCGCGCGATCACCGTCGGGGCCGACAAGCTGCCGCTGCCGATGCATGTGCCGATTGCGCGCTCGGAGGCGAGCGACCAGGCCGAAGCCGCGGTCGACGAGCGCCGACGCTTCGAGGCGGCCTTCGACGAGCTGGTCTCGACCCAGGACTACCTGGTGATCGACTGCGCCGGCTCCGACAACTTCCTCGGCCGACTCGGCCATGCCCATGCCGACACGCTGGTGACGCCGCTCAACGACAGCTTCGTCGATCTCGACGTACTTGCCCTCCTCGATCCCGACACGCTGGCGATCCAGCGGCCGGGCGCCTATTCGGAGCTGGTCTGGGAGAGCCGCAAGCAGCGCGCGATCCGCGATCGCGGCTCGATCGACTGGATCGTCATGCGCAACCGGCTCTCGGCGCTGGACGCCCGCAACAAGCGCGAGATGGGGCGCGTGCTGGAGAAGCTGTCGAAGCGTATAGGATTCCGCTTCGTCCAGGGTTTCTCCGAGCGCGTGATCTTCCGCGAGCTGTTCCTCAAGGGCCTGACGCTGATGGATCTGGCCGAGGCCGAGCCTGACCAGCAGCTCAAGATGAGCCACGTCGCCGCCCGCCAGGAAGTGCGGATGCTGCTGGAAGCCCTCAAGATCCCGTTGCCCGAGGCGCTCGCCTCGGCGAGCTGA
>CAZDGR010000044.1:0-2443 GCA_964504845.1 uncultured Rhizobium sp.
GAACACGACCGCGAGCCGGCCGCTCACATGCGGGCGAAGCGCTGCCAGCACCGTGTCGATGCCGTCCGGCGCATGCGCGTAGTCGACGAAGATCTTGGCGCCGTTCTTCCGTTCGGCGACGAGCTGCAGACGGCCGGGCACGCCTTCGAGATGGGCCAGAGCCTCGGCGGCCCTGGCGAAAGGCGCGCCGCAGGCGACGACCAGGCCGAGCGCCACGATCGCGTTGCTCGCCTGGAAGGCGCCGAGCAGCGGCAGCCGGATCTCGACGGTGGCGCCGCCGAAGGCGATCCGGAGCTTCTGTCCGGTCGCATCGGGAAGGCGCAGAAGCAGGCGGATGTCGGCACAGGCGGCGGCGCCGACCTTGAGCGTGCGAAGCCCGCGCTTCTTGGCGGCGGTCTCGAGCTCGGCGGATTCCTTGACGTCGGCGTTCAGCACCGCGGTGCCGCCGTCGACCAGGATGCGCTCGAACAGGATGCGCTTGGAGGCGAGATAGGCCTCCATCGTGCCGTGATAGTCAAGATGGTCGCGGGTCAGGTTGGTGAAGGCGCCGGCCTTGATCCTGAGGCCGTCAAGTCGGCCCTGGTCGAGGCCATGACTCGAGGCTTCGACGGCAAGATGCGTGACGCCGGCATCGACCAGCTCGGACAGCGTCTCGTGGAGCTTGATCGGATCGGGCGTGGTCAGCGAGGGCCGCGTCGGCCGGCCGGGAACGATGACGCCGAGCGTACCGATCGACGCAGCCTTGGATCCAAGCAGGGTCCAGAGCTGACGCGTGAAATCGGCAACCGATGATTTGCCGTTGGTGCCCGTGACCGCCGCCGCCGTTTCCGGCTGCTGGCCGTAGAAGCGGGCAGCGATATGGGCGAGCCGTCGGCGTGGCGCCGGGTCGGTGATCAGCGCCACGCGATCGGCGCCGCTCGGAAGCTGTGTCCCTTCGGGCGCAAGCACGGCGACGGCGCCGGACGCGAGCGCCTGCTCGACGAAGGCGCGGCCGTCGAGGCGCGTACCGGGGATCGCCGCGAACAGGAATCCCGGGCCGACGCAACGGGAGTCGGACGAGAGGCCGATCACCGGCATCTCGGCGAATCGGGCAAGGGCCGGATCCGGCCCGATGAGGTCAACGAGCCGCAACGCTCTTCTCCTTTGGCTGCGGCTGGGAGTCGACCATGAGAAGGCGGCGGATTTCGGGCGTCTCGTCGACCGGCGGGAGGCCGACCAGCGGACCCATGCGCTGGACGACGCGCTGAACGACCGGGGCCGCGACCCAGCCGCCGGTGGCGAATCCAAAGGTCTTCTTCGTGCCCTTCGGCTCGTCGACCATGATTACGATGGCGTAGCGCGGGTCGTGGATCGGGAAGGCGGCGACGAAGGAGGAGAGGCGGGCGCTTTTCTTGTAGCCGCCGCGGCTTACCTTCTCGGCCGTGCCGGTTTTGCCGCCGATCCAGTAGCCGGGCGCCTCGGACTTCTTGCCGGTGCCGTCCTCGACCACGAGCCGCATCAGGCGGCGCATGTTGTCCGAGGTCGAGGCCTTCAGGACCTGGCGGCCGGGGATCGGCTCGCCTTCCTTGCGCTTCAGCAGCGTCGGCGGATGGAGAATGCCTCCGTTGACCACGGTCGCGACGCTGGAGACGAGGTGGATCGGCGTCACCGACAGGCCGTGGCCGAACGAGATCGTCATCACGTTGATCGGCCGCCAGTCGCGCGGATACTTGGGTTTGCCGAGCTCCGGCAGCTCGAGCTGCACGGGGTCGAGCATGCCGAGCTTCCTCATGAAGGCCTTTTGGCCTTCGGCACCGACCTCGAGCGCGATCTTGGCCGCGCCGATGTTGGAGGAGTGCTTGAACACCTCCGGCACGGTCAGCCAGCGCTTCTGCGCGTGATCGTCGTTGATGGCGAAGCGCGAGATCTTGATCGGCTCGCGTGCATCGTACGAGGACCGCATCGTCGCGGTACCCGCGTCGAGCGCCATCGCGATCGCGAAGGTCTTGAACGTCGACCCCATCTCGTAGAGGCCGAGAGTGTTCCGGTTGAAGCGGTTGTCTGCCGGCGCCGACCCCGGTGCGTTCGGATCGAAATCGGGCAGCGACACCATCGCGAGAAGCTCGCCGGTGCGAACGTCCATGATCACGCCGCCGCCGCCGATGGCGCTGAACTCGGTGATCGCCGCCTGCAGCTCCTGGCGGACGATGTGCTGGAGGCGGAGGTCGATCGACAGCTCGACGGCGGTCTGGCTGCCCTTGATCCTGGATTCGATCGCCTGCTCGACGCCGCCGAGGCCCTTGCCGTCGACGTCGGCGAAGCCAACGACATGCGCCATCAGCGAGCCGTGCGGATAGATTCGCTTGTCCTCGCGCTGGAAATAGAAGCCGGGAATGCCGAGGCGGTTGATCTCGTACTGCTGGCGCGGCGTCAGGTTGCGCTTGATCCAGACGAAGCTGCGGCC
>CAZDGR010000044.1:2543-17017 GCA_964504845.1 uncultured Rhizobium sp.
TCTCGTACTGCTGGCGCGGCGTCAGGTTGCGCTTGATCCAGACGAAGCTGCGGCCCTCGACCGAAAGCCGGGCTTCCAGGTTCTCGCCCTTGATGTCGGGCAGCACGGACTGGAGCTTGGCAACCGCCTCGTGCGGATCGAGGATGTCGCGCGGATCGGCATAGAGCGAGGCAGTCGGAACACTGGTCGCGACCAGCGCGCCGGTGCGATCGACGATGTCGGCGCGATCGGCGGCATAGCCGGCGGAGTCGTTGGCGCGCGGCAGCTCGATCTCCCGCGCGCCGTGCGCGGGCTTCGAGAGCGCGAGGTCGACCAGGCGCATGCCGACGACGGCGAAGGCGATGGCGAAAACGCCGGCGGCAAGCGTCAGCCGGCCGCGGCTCGACTCGATCACCTGCTTCGCCGCTCCCTCCAGGCGCACGGCCCGGCTCGGTGGCGGCGCCACCGGCGGGGGAACGCGTGGTCGGAAGGCGGTGAGGGTGGTCATGTCCCTCCGCTCAGCGCTGTGCGTGCGCGGCGAGAAGTGCTCCGTCGACGATCACGACGACATCGCGTCCGCCGGACTTCACCTCGCGGAGCTGGGCGGTATCGATGGTGCCGAGAGAACGCTTGGCCTCGACGACTTGCGGCTTCGGCGCCATCTGGGGCTTCGCGGCCGGCTTCGCAGGAGCGGTCGCCGCGACCTTGACCACCGGATTGGCCGCCGGGGCCGAAGCCTCGGCTTCGGCGGCGACCTGGACCGGCGACTTCTCTGGGATCGCCGCGACCTTGCTGAACTGCGCCGGCTCGACCGGAGTCAGCTCGAGATGCCGCTTGGAGAGGTCGGCGAGGCGGTCCGGCCGGTTGAGGAAGGCCCATTCCGCGTTGAGGACGTGGATCGCTTCCTGCTCCTGCTGGATCTGGCGATTGAGGCGGGCGAGCCGCTCCTCTTTCGCCTGGACCTCGTATTTGAGCTGGTAGAGGCCGCAGCCGATCAGGATGGCGGCGATCAGCCAGAGCAGGGTTGAGCGACGGATCATTGCGTCACCTCGGGGAATGTGCCGCCGGAGCGTCGGTGCGCTCGGCGGCACGAAGGCGGGCCGAACGGGCCCGGGGATTGCGGTCGATCTCGGCCGGCGACGGGGTCACCGGCTTGCGCGACAGGAGTCGGAAGGTCGGCGCGGCGTCGCTGCCGGTGTCCGGCAGGTGGCGCGACGGCCTGGGGCCGGCGCCGGCACGCTCGGTGAGGAATGCCTTCACCCGCCGGTCTTCGAGCGAATGGAACGAGACGGCGGCAAGCCGACCGCCCGGTGCCAGCAGCGCCTCGGCGGCGGCAAGCCCTCGGTCGAGTTCGCCCAGCTCGTCGTTCACGGCAAGGCGCAGCGCCTGGAAGGTGCGGGTCGCGGGATCGATGCCATCGCCGGAGCGGGGAACGGCGCGGCGGACCACGGCGGCGAGCTCGCCGGTGGTGGAGAGCGGCCGCGCGGCGACGATCGCGCGCGCGACGCGGCGGGCATGACGCTCCTCGCCGAGATCGGCGATGAGATCGGCGAGATCGCCTTCGGATAGCGTGTTGACGAGATCGGCGGCGGTGCGTCCGTCCTTGTCCATCCGCATGTCGAGCGGACCCTCGGCGCGGAAGGAGAAGCCGCGCTCAGCCTGGTCGAGTTGCGGCGAGGAAACGCCGAGATCGAGCGCCACGCCGTCGACCTGATCGATGCCGTCGGCGCGCGCGACCTCGGCCATGTCGCCGAAGCGCGCCTGGCGCAGCGTCAGCCGGCCTGGGAAACGTGCGGCGAGATCGGCGCCGCGGGCAACCGCGTCGGGATCGCGATCGATGCCGAGAACGCGACAATCCGCCGACTCGAGAAGCGCGCGCGAGTAGCCGCCGAGTCCGTAGGAGCCGTCGACATAGACGCCACCGTCCTGGGGTGCCAGCACCTCCAGGACCTCATCGAGAAGCACGGGGATGTGCGTAGGCCCGGTCACTTGCCGCTCCCCTCGGGCCGCGTCGGCAACGTCGTCCTCTGGATGCGGATGCGGTCGCGGGCTTCCGACAAATGCCGTTCGAGAGCGCGCGGTTCCCAGATTTGAAACGTGGCGCCGGCGCCGGAAAACACCGCCTGTTCGCTGATGGCGGCGTGGACGAGCAGGTCTTCCGGAAGCATCACGCGCCCCTCGGGGTCGAAAGCGAGCTGATGCGAGACCGCGAAGATGCTGCCGAGATCGTCGCGCTCGTCCGAGAACTGGTCGAGGCGGTCGTGGCCCTCGACCATCCTTGCCATGCGGTCGAAGCCGCAGCCCTCAAGCGCGGGGAGCTTGGGGTGCGGATAGACGACGATGCCGGCAAAGGATTGATCGGAAAGGGCCGCGCGGAAAGGTGCGGGGACCGAGATGCGGCCCTTCTTGTCGATCTTGTTCACGAACCGGGACAGGAAGAGTCCCATAGATACCCCCGCCGATCCGGCCGGACCGGCTTTCATCCCGGATCAGGCCGACCGACCCCGCGTCGAGGCCCGTCTGGGATGGATTGGGATAGCATGGGATATTATGGGCGTCAATGGGATGTCCTAGTAACTCCATGGGAGAAGCCAATAATTTCAGACTCGTCCCAGAGATTGTGGGGGGTGGTGGAGAAGAAACGAGAGCTTCGAATTAGTTCCTTAAGAATTTCCTATTTGTTCTTTAAATGTTCCAGGCAAGATTGCCAGGACGGAACGGTGAAACCGGAAATGAAACTGGGTCAGACGGCCTGTAAGCCGGGTTCTGTCCCCAGCCTTGAGGCTGGGGGACGGCCATTCATCTGGGACGTCCGTTGCCGGACGCCTCGCGCGACCAACCCGGGCGATGGCGCGGAAATGCGCCCCTCGGCGGCCTTTCGGCCCCGAGCGATCGCCCCTATTCGGTCTTGCTCCCGGTGGGGTTTGCCGTGCCGGTTCCGTTGCCGGAACCGCGGTGCGCTCTTACCGCCCCGTTTCACCCTTGCCGGCGCGAACGCCGGCGGTCTGTTCTCTGTGGCACTTTCCCTGGGGTCGCCCCCGCCGGGCGTTACCCGGCACCGTATTCCCGTGGAGCCCGGACTTTCCTCCAGGCGCCCGAAGACGCCCAGCGGCCGTCCGGCCGTCTGACCCAGGCTGTCCCATATGTTCCCGGCGGCTGGTCCGTCAAGGACCGCCGTCAACCGGCCCCTCGTTCAGCCTGCCTGGGCGTCGTCTTCCATGAAGTCTTCGAGGCCCTCGATGTCGATCAGCTCGAGGGAGCGGCTGCCGCGCGCGACCAGCTTGCGTTTCTCGAGCTCGCCCAGGGTGCGGGCGACGGTCTCGCGCGTGGTGCCGGCCGAGGCCGCGATCTCGCTCTGGGTCGGGGCCGGCTGGAGCTTGATCCGGGCGAGGTTTCCGCTGGTCCGGCCGCGACCGGCGATCCGGAGCAGTTCGTGCACGATCCGACCCGCGGCCGTGAGGCTGCGGAGGTCGTGGACGCGGACATTGGTGCCGCGAATCGCGCGCGCCATTGCCTTGAGCAGGTTGAGGGCGAGCGATGGGGTATCGCGCAGGAGAGCGATGAAATCCTGGCCCGGAAGGCTGGCGATCACCGTATCGGTGACGGCGATGACGCTGGCCGAGCGCGGGCCCCCGTCGATCGCGGCCATCTCGCCGACATGGCCGCCAGGCGTGATCTCCGCGAACCCGATCTCGCGGCCCGTCGAGGTGAACTGGACCACCCGGAGGCGGCCGCAGCGGACGAACAGCACCTCATGGCTGTCGTCGTCCTGGTTCAGGATGACGGCACCCTTGGAGTGGAACTTCCAGGCACAGCGCTGCTCGATACGGCGGACCGCATCGGACGAGATGCCTTTCAGCAGCTCGATCGATCCAAGCGATTTGTCGAACCCGCCCGATTTTAGGTAGGTCTCGGCGTCCATTTTGGGGCCCCCTTGGCAACCAATGATGGCGTATTGCCCTCGGCTGTGTCTACCGGGGCTCTCGTCAGGCGAACCCACGCTGGACCTTCAGCCGCTCATAGGCCTGGGTGATGGTCGCCAGCCGGTCGGTGGCGACCCGGATCGCCTCCTCCGGCATGCCGAGCCCGATCAGCCGGTCCGGATGGTGCTCCCGGACCAGGCGACGGTAGGCGGCCTTGATCTCCTCGACCGGGGCATCGGCCGGGACGCCGAGGAAGAGGCACGGCTCGCAGGCCATGAACTCCATGTGGTGGGCCGAGAGCCGCTCGAATCCCTGCTCGTCGAAGCCGAAGATCTCGGCGACGTGCCGCAAATAGGCATGCTCGCGCGGATTGAGCTCGCCATCGACCGTCGCCACGTGAAAGAGGCAGTGCATCAGCTCCTCGAGGACGGTCGAGCCCGGCTCGAACAGCCCGGCGAGCTGGCGGGCATAGGCCTCGTAGGAATCCGGCTGGCGCTTGGCCATCTCGAAGACCCGCTCGAAGTTCGCCGTTTCCGAGTCCTCGATCTCGAAGACCTGGCGGAAGGCGCGAATCTCGTCGCCGGTGACCTCGCCGTCGACGCTGGCCATCTTGGCGCCGAGCGCGATGACCCCGACGGTGAAGGCGGTCGACCGGGTAGGATCGGGCGAGGGCTTGAGCCGCTCGACCACCCGGCTGATCTCCTCCTCGTACGCATATGCCGCAAGCCCGCCGACCAGGGCGCCGATCGGGCCGCCGACGGCGAAGCCGGCGGCCCCTGCCAGGATCTTGTGCCACAGGGCCATGCCCGATGGTCGCCGCAGTGCCAAGATCGCGTCAACCTTTCGACACCGGTCGATGCGAGATTGACCCTGGGGCGCGGTCGGCGATACTCCCGCACGCGTGCTCTTTCCAGGAGGAAAGATTGAGCCGCCGGGTGGTTCGCGTCCTCGTTCTGGGGCTGGCGCTGGCATGGTCGGCTGCGGCCGGTGCCCAGACCCTGCGCGCGTCGCATCAGTTTCCGGGAGACGGCATCGACTTCCGCGACGTCGCCATGCGCATGTTCGCGCGCGAGATAGCGCAGGCCCGCATCGGGCTCGACGTCAAGGTGTACCCTGCATCCCAGCTGATGCGCCCGAGAGCCCAGTGGAGCGCGCTCGGCAAGGGCCAGCTCGAGCTTTCGCTGCTGCCCTTCCATTACGGCGCGTTGAAGCAACCCCTGCTTCAGCTCACCTTCATGCCCGGCATCGCGCTCTCGCACGCGCATGCGGCACGGATCAACGAGTCGTCCTTCCTTCGCAGCCTGCAGGACCACGCCGAGGATGTCGGCGTCGTCGTGCTTGCCGACATCTGGGTCGCGGGCGGCATCGTCTCGCGCGGCGACTGCATCCTCGAGCCCGAGGACCTGCGGGGCAAGACGGTCCGCGCCTCGAACAAGTATTACGAGCGGATGGCGACGGAGATGGGAGCGGCGGTGGCCGAGATGGCGCCGGCGGAGATCTCTGGCTCGCTCGCGGCCGGGCTGATCGACGTGGCGACCGCGACCAGCGACAACCTCGTGCAGCTCAAGCTCTACGAGCAGGTGCAGTGCCTGACAGCCCCCGGCGACCATCCGCCGATGATGATCTACGAGCCGATCGTGATCGCGAAGGCGACCTGGGAGCAGCTGAGCCAGAGCCAGCGTCGCGTGCTGCAGAAGGCCGCCGACAAGGTCGAGACATGGGCCGCCGACGCCGCCCGCGGCGCCGACCGGGCGATGGTCGAGATCTTCGAGCGCCGGGGCGTGCGCGTCGTGACGATGAGCGCCGACCAGGCGAAGCGCTGGCGTCAGCTCGCGATCGACACGGCAATCGCCGACTTCCGCAAGGACAACCCAGAAACCGGTCCCCTGATCGACCTCGCGCTCAAGGTCGACTAGCTATCCCTGCTCGCCGAGGCGGACGTTCTCGGCGAAATCCTCGATCGCGATATTGGCGCCGCAGACGATCAGCCCGACGCGCTTGCCCTTGAGGCGATCCTTGAGCGGGCCCATCAGAGCCGCGGTCGCCGCGGCACCGGCCGGCTCGACCGCCAGCTTCATCTCGCGGAACAGCAGCCCCATTGCGCGGCGCATCGCCTGATCGTCGAGCAGCACGATCTCGTCGATGTGCTTGCGGCAGAGCTCGAAGGCGAGCGGCGTGGTGAACGGCGGTGCCAGCGAGTCGGCGATCGTGCTGATCTTCTCCAGCCGCTCGGGCTTGCCCGACTTGAAGCTCCGGCTCATCGCATCCGCGCCCTCGGGCTCGACGCCGTAGACGGCGCAGTGCGGCTGCGCCAGCTTGATCGCGGTCGAGACGCCGGAGGCGAGGCCGCCGCCGCCGATCGGCACGATCACCGCGTCGAGCCTGCCGGCCTGATCGGAGAACTCGAGGCCGAGCGTGCCAGTGCCGCGTGACGTCCAGGGGCCCTCGAACGGATGGACGAATGCGCGGCCCTCGTCGGCCTCGATCCTCTTCACCAGCTCGAAGCCCTCGACCACGTTCTCGGCGGGAATGACCTCGGCGCCGTAGGCCCTGGCGCGGGCGACGCGCGCGGCGTTCGCGTTCTTCGCCATCACCACCTTCGCCGAAGTCCCGACGGTCTTCGCCGCATAGGCGGCCGCGATCGCGTGGTTGCCGGCGGAGATCGTGACGATGCCGCGGCCAAGCTGCTCCTTGGAGAGATTCAGCGTCACCGCGACCGCGCCGCGCGCCTTGAAGGATCCGGTGTGCTGGAAAAGCTCGAGCTTAAGCACCACCTCGGTGGAGCCCAGCGCCGCGCCGATCTCTCGGCCCCGCCAGGTATGGATCGGCGTGGTCAGGACATGCGGGTCGATCAGGGCGCGGGTCCGGCGGATCTCGTCCAGGGTGTGTACGTTGGTCATCTGCGGGTCTTTCGCGGGGGACAGGAGCGGGCGCCAGGGGTACCATCGGCGCCGTCCGAAATGAAGAGCAGGGGCGTCGGGATGGCCGCACGTTATGTCATGGACCGAAGCGAGGTGGCGAAGCTGCTGAGCGAGTGCAAGGTGCTCGGCTGCATCGACAAGCTCGACGCCTCGGCCGACCGCATCCTGTTCGCCGCCAACGGCCAGACCGAGGCCGAAGAGATGGTCGAGGCCGGCGGCCCGGTCGCGCTCTGGGACCGGGAGGACAAGGGCTTCGTCGCCGTCGCCGACCTGAAGCCGCTCGACGGGGCCTCGGTCGAGTCGTTCGGCCGCTCGGGCAAGCCCTATGGATTCCCGATCGAGCCGACCGCGCGCTTCGCCGCGGTGTCGCTGGCCAAGGCCTTCCCGGAGGCCGACGAGACCAAGTGGAAGAAGCTGATGCGGCTGGGCGGCTGCCGGCGCGACCGTATCACCCGGGCCGAGACGGACATCGAAGCGCTGCTCGCCAAGTTCAAGCCGGCGCCCTAGTCGCCTTGCCGGGCTGCCTTCCGGCGATTACCTTTGGTTCAAGCCTTTTCCGGAGCCGACATGACCGCGCAACCCGCCCAGCGTTCGGGCGCGCTCGACATCCTGAAGCAGATGCTCGGCGATCGTCTATCGACGGCGATGGCCGTCCGTCAGCAGCACGGCAAGGACGAGAGCTACCACACGCCGCACGCTCCGGAGGCGGTCGCCTTCGCGCAGTCGACCGAGGAAGTCTCGGAGATCGTCAAGGTCTGCGCCCGCTTCAAGACGCCGGTGATCCCCTTCGGCACCGGTACCTCGCTCGAGGGCGGCGTCGCGGCCCTCCACGGCGGCATTTGCATCGACGTCAGCCAGATGAACAAGGTGCTGCAGGTCAATGTCGAGGATCTCGACGTCACCGTGCAGGCGGGCGTGACGCGCAAGCAGCTGAACGAGTACATCCGCGACACCGGCCTCTTCTTCCCGATCGATCCGGGCGCCGATGCCTCGCTTGGCGGCATGGCGGCGACGCGCGCGTCAGGCACCAACGCCGTCCGCTACGGCACGATGCGCGAGAACGTGCTGTCGCTGACCGTGGTCGCGGCCGACGGGCGCATCATCAAGACCGCGCGGCGCTCGCGGAAATCGGCGGCGGGCTACGACCTGACGCGCCTCTTCGTCGGCTCCGAAGGCACGCTCGGCGTGATCACCGAGGTGACGCTCCGGCTCTACGGCGTGCCGGAGGCGATGTCCGCGGCGGTCTGCGCTTATCCCTCGATCGAAGACGCGGTGAACACCGTGATTCGGACGATCCAGGCCGGCGTGCCGGTGGCGCGCATCGAGCTTCTCGACGAGGTGCAGATGGGCGCCTGCGTCACCCACTCGAAGCTCGACTACAAGGTCGCGCCGACGCTGTTCTTCGAGTTCCACGGCAGCAATGCCGGCGTGAAGGAGCAGGCGGAGACCGTGCAGGCGATCTCGGCCGAGCATGGCGGCGCCGACTTCAAATGGGCGACCCGTCAGGAGGACCGCACCAAGCTGTGGGAGGCGCGGCATCGCGCCTACTACTCGGCCCTGGCGCTGCGCCCGGGCGCCAAGGGCTGGCCGACCGATGTCTGCGTGCCGATCTCGAAGCTTGCCGAGTGCATCATCGAGACCAAGAAGGACATCGAGGAGTCGGGCCTGCTGGCGCCGATGGTCGGCCATGTCGGCGACGGCAACTTCCACCTGGTCTACGTGATCGATCCGGAGAATCCGGAGGAGCTGAAGAAGGCCTCCGCGCACAACGACCGGATGATCGCGCGTGCGCTGGCGATGGGCGGTACCTGCACCGGCGAGCATGGCGTGGGCTACGGCAAGATGGCGTTCCTGCAGGCCGAGCACGGCGATGCCGTCAGCCTGATGCGCTCGATCAAGATGGCGCTAGACCCCGACAACATCATGAACCCGGGCAAGGTCGTCTCGGTGTGATCGACGCGGCGACGATCGAGGGCTATCACGCGCACATCTACTACGCGCCCGAGACTCGGCATGTCGCCGAGCGGGTGCGCGAGTCGATCGGCGCGGGATTTCCGAAAACGCTGCTGGGTCGCTGGCACGACAAGCCGGTCGGACCGCACCCGATCTCGATGTACCAGGTGGCCTTCCCGGTCGAGGACTTCCCCAGGCTTGTCCCGTGGCTGATGCTGAACCGGAGCGGTCTCACCGTCCTCGTCCATCCGCTGACCGGCGACGACTACGAGGACCATGCGACCCACCCGATGTGGCTGGGCTCGATGCTGCCGTTGAAGCTCGAGTTCCTGAAGCGGCGGGGCGAGGTCAGCCCTTCGCCCGGTACGGCGGCGGGATGAAGAACAGGAAGTCCTGACGCCACGCGCTTTTGTGGCACTCGACGCAGAACTCGACCTTGTCGGCGTCGCGCCCGCGACTCTCACCGACGATCGCGCCATTGGGGGCGATCAGCGTGAACATCCAGTCGCCGACCCGCTCGTCATAGCCCTTCGGCATCCGCTCGATCACGAACTGCGGGTCGATGACCACCGCGCCCGACTGCAGCACGCGGTAGCTCCGCTTGGTGATCACGGCGCCGACCGGCAGCGGCGCCCCGTCTTCGAACTCGAGAAATCCCGCGGCGGCGGCGTTGCCGGCCACCTCCAGATAGCGGCCATGCTCGGACGAATAGAACTGGCTGCTGAAACGCCGCCATTCGCCCGAACCCTTGAGCCGGAGATCGCCGCTCGCGTCCGCGAGCGCCACGAGGCGTGGCCGCATGCAGTCGCCGACGGAGGCCGCCTCCTGGTCGGTCAGCTCCGGCGACGGCAGCAGGCTCGGGCGCGGCGGGACGTCGGCCGGACGCCGGGGCGCGGGCAACCGTTCGTAGGCGGCGGCGATCCGCGCCACTGTGCAGCCTGGTGAAGGCGGGGCGACGGTCGCCGTTTGCGGCTGGCAGGCGGTGACGGCAATCGCGGCCACGAGGAACGTCGCAATCGCCTTGGCCTTCATTCCGGTCTTCCTCGTGCTGCGTCCTGTCCGATTCGTAGCAGATCGCCCGTCTCACTTGAACGCCGCCCGCCGGAAAGCGGTGCAACCGCCGGCAAATGCGCTATGTAAGAAGGGTCATGCGTGCGGAAGCGGCCAACCAGGGCGGGATGTCGGGCGAGCTCGGCGCTGAGGCGCTGCGCTCGGCGCTCGGCCGCTTCGCGACCGGCGTCACAGTCATCACCTGCCGGTCGGCCGAGGGCGTCCTGGTCGGGCTTACCGCCAACTCCTTCAACTCGGTTTCGCTCGATCCGCCGCTGGTCCTGTGGAGCCTTTCGAAGCGCGCGCGGAGCCTGGAAGCCTTTCGGGCGGCGACGCATTTCGGCGTCAACGTGCTCGCCTGGGATCAGGTCGGGGTGGCGCAGCGCTTCTCGAGCCCGATCACCGATCGCTTCAAGGGCATTCCCTTTCACGAAGGCGAAGGCGGCGTGCCGCTGCTCGACGGCTGCGTCGCCCGCTTTGTCTGCGTGACCCATCACCAGTACGAGGGCGGCGATCACCTGATCTTCGTCGGCC
Organism: uncultured Rhizobium sp.; assembly: GCA_964504845.1. GTDB lineage: Bacteria > Pseudomonadota > Alphaproteobacteria > SHVZ01 > SHVZ01 > SHVZ01. Next base: position 12,904 of record CAZDGR010000044.1, read on the forward strand.
GGGTGCACACCTGCTCGGCCGAGGACAAGCCGGCGCTGGTCTACTACGGCAGCCGCTATGCCATGACCTGTGATCACCCTAGCGGCCGGTGAATCTCGCCGGGCGTTTCTCACGGAAGGCGATCACACCTTCCTTGAAGTCGTCGGTTCGGCCGAGCTCGCCCTGGAGGTCGCGCTCGAGGTCGAGCTGCTGGTCCAGCGTGTTGGTCTCGGCGGCGGCGAGTGCCTTCTTGATGAGGCCGAGAGCCTTCGTCGGCTGGGTCGCGAGATGGCGGCCGAGTTTCGTCGCCTCGTCCATCAGCTTGTCGTCGTCGACCGTCCTCCAGATCAGCCCCCAGCTCTCGGCCTGATCGGCCGGCAGCTTGTCGCCGAGCATCGCCAGCGCCGCGGCGCGGGCGCGTCCGACATGGCGCGGCAGGAGCCATGTGCTGCCGGCATCCGGGATCAGACCGATCTTGCAGAAAGCCTGGATGAACGACGCCGACTTCGCCGCCATCACCAGATCGCAGGCGAGCGCGATGCTGGCGCCCGCACCCGCGGCGATGCCGTTGACCGCCGCGACGATCGGCTTCGGCAGGTCGCGCATCGCGCGGATCAAAGGGTTGTAGGTGGTATCGAGCGCCTTCGCGAGGTCGGGCACGCCGCCGGAGCTGAGCGCGGCGGAGTCGACGAGATCGGCGCCCGAGCAGAAGCCGCGGCCGGCGCCCGTCAGGATCAGGCAGCGGATCGTGGGATCGCCGGCGGCTCGATCCAGCGCCTGGCGAAGATCGGCATGGAGCCGGCGGTTGAGCGCGTTAAGGCTGTCCGGCCGGTTCAGCGTTAGCGTCGCGACGCCGGCCTCGGCCGCATAGAGGACGGTCTCGCTCATGGCCGGCCGGGGCAGCTGTAGGTGTGGGGGCTCGCGGTCGAGCCGTCCGGGCAGGTATTGGTGCAGTTGCGCGCGGCGCTGCAGGCGGCGCGGGCGATGTTCTCGGCCGTCTTCATCGCGACGTCCTGGAACGAGGTGCAGCCGGAGATCAGCAGGGCAACGGCCAGTATCGGGATCGTCCGCATCATCGCTTCCGCCAAGCCTGGGTGCGCGAGAGTAGCCGCGAGAGACCGAGCTGCGCCAGCTTGACCGCGGCGGAGGTGACGGCGATCACCGTCGCCATGCCCGCGGCCCCGGCCGTGAAGCCCGACTCGTCCATGTTGACGATCGCGAGCGCGGCAAGCTTGGTCTCGCTCGAATAGAGGAAGATCACCGCCGAGACGGTCGTCATCGCATTCACGAACAGGTAGATCGCGACGTCCAGGATCGCCGGAAGGCAGATCGGCACCGTGACGCGGAAGAAGGTCCGCCAGACCGGAACCTTCAGCGAGGCCGAGACGGCCTCGAACTCGGCGTCGAGCTGCTTGAGAGCCGTCGTCGCCGTCAGATGGCTCACCGTGTAGAAGTGGGCCACGGTGTTCACGACCAGGATCGCCATCGTGCCGTAGAGCACGTTCAGCGGATTCCCCTTCATGTTGAAGAAGAAGATGTAGCTGAGTCCCAATACCAGCCCGGGCACAGCGAGCGGGATCATCGCCAGCAAGTGAACGAACCCGCGGCCGATGCCGAAGCGGTTCGATTTCTCGACCAGATAGGCACCGAGGAAGACCAGCGCGGTGCCGAACACCGCGGTCGCCGACGCCATCAGGAGCGAGTTCCAGTACACGCCCCAACCCAGCGGATCGAAGTTGCCGAACTCGTAGTTCTTCAGCGTGAGCGTCAGGTTGTAGGGCCAGAAGGTGATGAACGAGGCCCAAACCGCGACTGCGAAGACCGCGAAGATCATCAGGCCGATCACGAGGCAGAAGATCGTGAGCGCGAGGTCGCGGTCCCGCCGCGGCTTCGGCTCGAACGGCACGGCGCGGGCGGAGAGCTGCGCGACCTGGCGGCGGGCGACGATACGGTCGACCGCGAAGGACAAGAGGGCAGGGACCAGCAGGATCACGCCGACGACCGCGCCCATCTCGAAGTTCTGCTGGCCGATCACCTGCTTGTAGATGTCGGTCGCGAGCACGTTGAAGCGGCCGCCGACCACCTTGGCGATGCCGAAATCGGTGATCACCAGCGTGAAGATCACGAAGGACGTCGAGATCAGTCCGTATTTGGCGCCGGGCAGGGTCACGGTCAGGAATTTGCGAAGGCGCGAGGCGCCGAGAGCGTCGGCCGACTCGTAGAGGCGCTGGTCGGCCATCGACAGCGCCGTCACCAGGATCATCAGCGCGTGCGGGAAGCAGTAGAAGACCTGGGCGGCGACGATGCCGACCGGGCCGTAGACCGGCTGGCCGAACAGCCAGCCCTTGAGCAGGCCCTGGTTGCCGAAAAGGTAGATCAGCGAGAGCGCCGGAAGCAGCGACGGTGCCAGGATCGGGATCAGCGCCAGGCCCTGGAACAGTGCCTTGAAGCGCATGCAGCTCCGGGTCAGCGCATAGGCGTAGACGAAGGCCAGGGGCACCACGATCGAGGTGGTGACGACCGCGATGAAGAGGCTGTTCCAGAACGACTGGAAGAGGGCCGGCGTCTGGACGTAGCGGAGATAGTTGGCGAGTCCTATGAAGCTGCCGTTGTGGTCCTGAAAGCTCTTGGAGAGCAGCGACCAGAGCGGCAGCGCCACGATGACCAGCAGGACGGCCGCGAAAAGCACGAGTCCGCCGCGCATGATCAGGTCGTCGCGCGATGCCTTGGGGCGGACGAGCGGTGCAGCCGCCGTGGTCATTGCGGGAAGGCGCGGAGACGATCCGGCGGAAGGGCGACCGGCAGCCTCGTCCCCGGCTCGACGCGGAGGTCGCGCAGCAGGTTGATCGAGAAGTCGGCGACAAGGTCGAGCTCGGCCCCATCGGACGGCGCGAGGCGGGCGCGGGCGAACGAGCCCAGGAACTCGAGCGAGCGCACCTCGACCTCGAGCGCGTTCTCGGTTCCCGGTTCGACGTTACGGGTTTTCACGTCCTCGGGCCGGATGCAGACGAGCGCCGCAGTGCCGGGCGTCATGCCGTTCAGGCCGTCGACGCGGAAGCGGCGGCCGCCGATCGCGACCATGCCCGCTTCCGAGACCGCGCCTTTCAGGAAATTCATCGTGCCGACGAAATCGGCGACGAAGGGGCTCGCCGGTTTCCGGTAGATCTCGGTCGGCGATCCGACCTGGTCGATGACGCCGTGGTTCATCACCACGATGCGGTCGGCGAGCGCCAGCGCCTCTTCCTGGTCGTGCGTCACCATGATCGTGGTGATGCCCAGCTTCCGCTGCAGCTCCTTCAGCTCCTGGCGAAGATGTTGGCGGACGCGGGCGTCCAGCGCGGACAGCGGCTCGTCGAGCAGCAGCAGGCCGGGCGAGATCGCCAGCGCGCGGGCCAGCGCCACGCGCTGCTGCTGGCCGCCGGAGAGCTGCGAGGGATACTTGGGCCCGGCATCGGGGAGGCCTACGAGCGTCAGCAGCTCGGCGACTCTCGTCCGGATCTCGGCCTTGGAAGCGCCGCGCGAGACCAGCCCGTAGCCGACATTGTCGACCACCGAAAGGTTGGGGAAGAGCGCGTAGGACTGGAAGACGATGCCGAAGTCGCGCTCGGCCGGCGGCAGCATCGAGACGTCGCGGCCGGCCTGGTGGATGCTGCCCGAGGTCTGGATGTCGAGGCCGGCGATGGCGCGGAGCAACGTGGTCTTGCCACAGCCGGACGGGCCCAGGAACACCACGAACTCGCGGGCGAAGACGTCCAGCGAGACGTCGTCGAGCGCGGTGAAGCTGCCGAACCGCTTGGTGAGACGACGAATGGATAGGTACGGCGGATCGCCGGCGACGCCCATGAAGACAACTCCCCCTCGTCCGGCCTCCCCGGGCGACCCGCCTTCGCGGGTTCGCCCGGGGGCCAGCTTAGCTTACTTCGGGGCGGATTTGCCGTCGTAGCGCTTGGTCCATTCGGCGAGGATGCGCTCGCGCTCCTTCGCCATCCATCCCAGGTCGTTCTTGACCATCGCCTGTTCGGCGCCGGCCGGGTAGTTCGGCGGGGCGGCGTTGATGCCAGGCATCGCGACGATCGCGTAGTACTTTCCGTAGAGCTCGTTCGCCTTCTTGGAGATGGTCCAGTCGACCAGCTTC
>CAZDGR010000045.1:0-16844 GCA_964504845.1 uncultured Rhizobium sp.
CCGGTGAAGAACAGGAAGATCACGATCCCGGTGCCCGAGATCAGGAAGAGCGCCGCGTACATGCGCGGGATCTCGAGGCGGTAGCTGGCCTCCAGGATGCGGAAGGCGAGGCCGGAGCCCGATCCGGCGCCGCCGGCGACGAACTCGGCGACGATCGCGCCGATCAGCGCGAGGCCGCCGGAGATCCGAAGGCCGCCCAGGAAGAACGGCAGCGCGCCCGGAATGCGGATGAACCACAGCACCTGCCAGCGCTTGGCACCGTAGAGACGCATCAGGTCGAGCAGGTTGTGGTCGGCCGAGTTGAGCCCGATCGTCGTGTTCGAGAGGATCGGGAAGAACGCGACGATCCAGGCGCAGATCAGCAGCGCCACGGTCAGGTTGTCGACATAGACGATGATGAGTGGGGCTATGGCGACAATGGGCGTCACCTGCAGGATCACGGCATAGGGAAACAGGCTGAGCTCGATCCAGCGGGCGGAGGCGAACAGGACCGCGAGCGAGAACCCGCCGACCACCGCGACGGCCAAGGCGAGTGCCGTCACCTGCAGCGTGTTCACCAGCGACGGCCACAGCATGTGCCAGTCGCGCACCAGGGTCTGGCCGATCGAGACCGGGCCGGGAAGGATGTACCAGGGGATCTCGTTGACCCGGACCATCGCCTCCCAGCCGATCAGCACGAGGATGCCGATCGCAAGCGGCGCGCCGAGCTTGAGCCAGTAGGAGTCCCGGCGCGGCCGAGGTCTCGGAGTCGCGTCGCTCATGCGGCGATCGCCTGGTGCAGGCTGCGGGAGACCTCGCGGCAGAGATCGCCATAGGCGTCGGAGACGCGGAAGCTGTCGTCCCGCGGATAGGGCGCCGGGATCGCAACGTCCTCGACGACGCGGCCGGGACGCGCCGACATCACCAGGATGCGGTTCGAAAGGTAGACCGATTCGAAGACGCTGTGCGTCACGAAGATCACCGTCCAGCCGAAGCGCTGCCAGAGCTCGAGCAGGTCGTTGTTGAGCTTGAAGCGGGTGATCTCGTCGAGCGCGGCGAACGGCTCGTCCATCAGGAGGAGCTTCGGCCGCGTGACCAGGGCGCGCGCGATCGAGACGCGCATCTTCATGCCGCCGGAGAGCTCGCGCGGGAAGGCCTGCGCGAAGCCCTCGAGCCCGACCATCGAGATCGCCTCGGCGATGCGCGCATCCGCGTCGGCCTTCGCCACGCCGGCGACCTTGAGCGGCAGGCGGATGTTGTCGGCGACCGATGCCCAGGGCATCAGCGTCGGTTCCTGGAAGACGAAGCCCAGCTCCGGGTGCGCGCCGGTCCGTGCCGCCTCCGGCAATCCCGGCCAGTCGATACGGCCCGCGCTCGGCTGCACCAGTCCTGCGATCATCCGGAGGATCGTCGACTTGCCGCAGCCGGACGGGCCCAGCAGCGAGACGAAGCTGCCTTGGCTGATCGCGAGGTCGACGCGGTCGAGCGCCAGCGTGCCGTTCGGAAAACGCTTGGCGACGCCCGTCAGACGGACGAGCGGATCCATCTTATGAAGGGCAGGGTCGCCGCGGGGCGACTACATCCCGACCTTCTTGTTCACGAATCTGGTCGTATAGGCCTTGGTGTAGTCGGTGCCCGGTGCGTAGACGCCGAGCGCCTGGGCGTCGTCGAAGGCTTCCTTCCAGCGCTTGTCGGTCATGGCGCCGATGCCGAGCGTCTTGGCGTCGCCCGAGTCGACGATGCCGTACTTCTTCATCGCCTCGATCGAGAACGCGATCTGGTCGTCGGTCATGTCCGGGTTGTCCTTCTTGATGAGGACATTGCCCGGGGCCGGGTTGCCGTAGAGATAGTCCTTCCATCCGAGGATCGAGGCGTCGACGAAGCGCTGTACCAGGTCGGGCTTCTCGTCGATCAGCTTCTGGCTGACCTCGATCGTGGTGGAGTAGGTGCGATAGCCGTTGTCGGCGAGCAGGTGCACGACCGGATTCACGCCGGCCTTGATCGCCGCATAGGGCTCGGATGTGGCGTAGCCCTGCTGGCTCAGCTGCTTGTCGGCGAGGAACGGCGCCATGTTGAAGGTGTAGGGGATCACCATGTCGTCGGTGAAGCCGAACATCTTCTTGAGATAGGGGTAGTAGCTGACGAGGCCGGCCTTAGAGACCAGGATCTTCTTGCCCTTGAGCGCCGCCAGGCTGTCGTTGCCGACGCCAGGATGCGACATCAGGATCTGCGGATCCTTCTGGAAGATCGCGGCGACGGCGCGGAACGGGATGTTCTTCTCGGCGAAGGCGAAGACGCTGTCGGAGTTGCCGCCCATGTTGAAGTCGATGCGGCCGGCGAGCATCAGGAGGTTGTTGTCGATGTTCGGCCCGCCCTGGCGGATCGTCACGTCGAGGCCATACTTCGCATAGATGCCGGTGGCGACGGCCTGGTAGTAGCCGCCGTGCTCGGCCTGGGCTTTCCAGTTCGTGGCCTTGGTGACCTTGTCCTGCGCGGACGCGGGAGAAGCGAACAGCGCGGCGAGCGCCGCGGCGACGATCAACGAGCGGGTCATAGTGCCTCCATGGGGGAGCATGGGTCGGGTAATGACCGCGCGGCGCGGGTGGGTCACCGTCGCGGGGTTCTCAGGCGAGAGTTATCGCCGGTATCGCCGGGCCAATCAATCAGCTGTCGTAGGCGACGAGCGCGGAGAACGGCACGTCGAGACGCTTCCTGCCGTTGAGGAAGGTGAGCTCGATGATGCAGGCCGCGGACGGAACGATGCCGCCCATGTCGCGTACCAGCCCGATCGCCGCCGCCAGAGTGCCGCCGGTCGCCAGCAGGTCGTCGAGCACGACGACGCGCTGGCCGGGCGAGACCGCATCGGCCTGCACCTCCATCGTGTCGGAGCCGTACTCGAGCTTGTAGGTGAAGGACTTCGTCTTGCCCGGAAGCTTCCCCCTCTTGCGCACCATGACGAAGCCGCATCCCAGCTTGAGCGCCAGCGGTGCGGCGACCAGGAATCCGCGGGACTCGATGCCGGCCAGCAGGTCCGGCTTGTGCGGAGCGATCTGCGCGGCGAGGCGGTCGACCGTCTCCTTCCAGGCCGGCGGGTGCTTCAGGAGAGTCGAGATGTCGTAGAAGAGGATCCCCGGCTTCGGGAAGTCCGGGATGCCGCGGATATGGGCTTTCAGGTCCATGATCTGTCCGGTTGATGGGCCCGATCGGCCGGGCGCCGGGCACCCTACAAGCCGATGCTGCACTGCGCCAGACCCTCGCCGGCGCAACGGCGGCGCCGTCACCCCGTCCAGGCGCCGGAGAGGGAATCTTCGCGGTTGCAGCGAATCGCAAGGCTACGTCGACAGCCTGCAGGCGTCAGAGTGACTTCTGAGAATGAACTCATAACTAATTGTATTTATTGAGATTAATGCTCATTCCTCACGCAATGAATGACAATGAAACTATAACCTCATAGAGATATTGATGCATTTGGATTCATTCACAGGCGTCGACGACCATCTTGACCGGAAACGCGACCTGAGTATGAAAGACGGAGGGAGCGAGACCCATTCCGGAACCGACGCCCAATGGGGAGGGCAAGGCCGCGAATGACAGACTTGGCACATCGCGCTGACGACATCGGCGGCCGTTTCGGCCGCCTGGCCCTTCGCGTCCTCCTGATCATGGTCCTGGCGAGCCCGGTCGCCGTCGGCTTCCTGCTGGCTCCCAAGGCCGACGACATGCCGCCGCCCCCGGAACTGACCGCGCCGCCCGCCGTCACCAACCTGCCCGATGCGATGAGGCGTGCACTGCCGGCTGGCGACGTGCAGTCGCAGACGACAAGCGTAACGGCGTCGTCCGGCGGATGACTTCGACTTCGCTCCGCGAAGAGTTCCCGACACGAGCCTGATGCGGCTCGCTACGCTCGCGTCCTAGGTACCTCATCTCGCGACCTTGTACACAGTCGCGAAAATGCAACGCCACTTGCCGTCGATGCGTCGGTAGACATCCGCGTATCGCGATTCCACCGCGACCCACCGACCATCGATCTGCCGCTCGCAGCGATTGCGGGCGCAGACCGTCGCGGTGTCGCCGCTGATCTTGGTGTGCACCTGATCGTGGATCAGGTTGCGGAACGGCGCCTGGTTCAGGCAGGTGCGATCGTACTCGTCCCTCGGCATCTCGCGGCCGGTGGCGCCGTCGACATACGCGAAGTCGGCTGCGAAGAAGCTGTTGAGCCCGTCGATGTCGCGGCCGTAGTAGCTGCGGATGAAGAAGTCGTCGAGCCGGCGAAGCTCGGGATCGAGGGCCGGATTGTCGAGGTCGTGGTTGACCATCTCGACGGTCTGCCAGCCGGTCTTGGGTTGGGCGGTCATGAGCCTGGTTCCCCGTTCCTGGTTTTCGACGCCGCGAGGCTAGCAAAGGCCGGCGCGGCGAAACCGCGTGTTTTCGGATGCCGCGGTCGCTATCGTGCGGCCTCAGTCTCCAGAACGCGGGAGTTCCGCATGCCAGGCCTCGATCGCGCCGATCGCCGGATCCTCAAGGAAGTCCAGGAGGACGCCGAGCGCACCAGCGAGGCGATCGCGGATGCCGTCGGCCTCTCGCCGTCGGCGGTGCAGCGGCGGATCCAGCGCCTGAAGAAGGACGGCGTGATCGACCGGGTGGTGGCGCTGGTCGATCCCAGGGCGGTCGGCCGCACCGTCACGGTCGTGGTCGAGATCGAGGTCGACAACGAACGCCGCCCCGCGCTCGCCGGATTTTACAAGTGGGTCGCGGTGCAGCCCGAGGTGCAATGCTGCTGGGGCGTCACCGGCGACATCGACTACGTGATGCTGGTCGTGGTCCGCGACCTCGATGCGTATGCGGCGTTCATCGATCGCATGATGGAGGAGCAGCCGTTGGTGAGGCGATACCAGAGCAGGATCGCGATCAAGACCATCAAGCGGGGGCTCGAGGTAGAGACCGACTAGCGGACGCTCGCTTGGTGGCGTAACGCTGTCGTAAGCCGGCTTCGCTGCGCTTCGCCGAACCGCAGAAGCGAGCGTCGTTAGTTCCGAGCGAAGCGAGGTCTTAAGCGACCTTGTACACCGTCGCGAAAAAGCACCGCCACTCGCCGTTCACACGACGAAAGACGTCGACATACCTGGTGTTGAACGCGACCCACTTCCCCTCGATCTCGCGCTCGTAGCGATTGCGCGCGGTGACCACCGCTGTGTCGCCTTCGATGCGGGTCGCGACCTGGTCATGCACGAGGTTGCGATAGGGCGGCTGCGCCAGGCACGTGCGATCGAACTCGGCGCGCTCGACCTTGCGGCCGTCGCTGCCGTCCATGAACACGAAGCCCGGGTCGAAGATCTTCGTCCACAGCGTGCCCAGGTCCTTGCCGTAGTAGCTGCGGACGAAGGTGTCGTCGATCCGGCGGAGCTCGGGATCAAGCGCGGGATTGTCGATGTCCAGGTTGTCCATCTCCGCCGCCATCACGCGACCTCGAGGCTGAGCCGGTCGGGCGAGAGATCGGATGCGTCGACGCCCCGATCGGCAACATCGGACGGGAACGCGCGGCCCCGCGCGAGGTCCGCGGCGATCCTCGCCATGCCGGGGCAGGTCTGGATGCCGTAGCCGCCTTGCCCCGCGAGCCAGAAGAAGCCCGGCGTCTTGCGGGCGAACCCCGCGACCATGGTCTTGTCGGCAACGAAGGAACGGAGCCCCGCCCACTTGGAATGAAGCCGGCCGATGCCGAAGGACATCGCCTGCTCGATGCGGTCGATGGCGATCGCGAGGTCGAGCTCCTCGGGCTGCGCATCGCACGGCTCCGACGGCGTCTCGTCGGCGGGGCTGCCGAGAAGGCGGCCGGACTCCGGCTTGATGTACCAGGTCTCGTCGACGTCGATCACCGCCGGCACTCCTTCGACATGCGTGCCCTGGGGCACGTCGAAGGTGAAGGCGGTGCGCCGCTTCGGCACCAGGCCGACGGTCCTGGCGCCGGCCATCCTCGCGATCACGTCGGCCCAGGCGCCGGCGGCGTTGATCACCACCGGTGCGCGGAAGCCGCCGGCGCGGGTCTCGACCGTCCAGTCGCCGCCCTCGGAAGAAAGCCCCATCACCTCGGCGTCGGTGATCACCTTGCCGCCGCGGGCGCGAAGCCCTTTCAGGAAGCCGTGATGGATCGCATGCACGTCCATGTCGCGCGCATCCGGCTCCCAGACCGCGGCCTTGGCATAGCCGGGCTTCAGGAACGGAACCTTCGCCGCGAGCTCGTCGGCGCCGATCATCGTGACCGCATCGACGGTGCGGCGGCCTTCGTCCAGCGCCATCGCCAGGGATGCTTCCTGGTCGTCGCGGCCGATCAGCAGCGTGCCCCGCGGCGTCAGCAGCGGATGCTCGGTGAAGCCCTCGGGCGGTGCCTCGAAGAAGGCGCGGCTGGCGCTGGTGATCGCGCGGATCGCCCGGTTGCCGTAGACCTCGGTATAGAGCGCGGCCGAGCGGCCGGTGGTGTGGTATCCCGGCTGGGACTCGCGTTCGAGCACGATCACCTTCGAGTCGCTGGCGAGCTCGTAGGCGGCGGAGGCGCCGGCGATGCCGGCACCGATCACGATGAAATCGGCGGTTTCCATGGGCGCGCGTGATAGCATCTTTTGCGCGCACGAGGGAGAGGCCGATGGCATCGGGGAAATGCTTCTGCGGGACCGTCCGCTTCGAGGCGTCGGGCACGCCGAGATGGGTGGCGCATTGCCACTGCACCATGTGCCGGCGGGCGCATGCGGCGGGCTACGTCACCTGGGCCGGCTTCCTCAAGGAGGCGATGCGGCTCACGGCGGGCGCGGACAACATCTCGACGTACAGATCCTCACCGCCCGCGAGCCGCGAGTTCTGCCGGACCTGCGGCAGCCAGCTCTTCTTCCGCCACGAGGCCTATGCCGACGAAGTCCACATCCCGCTGGCGCTGTTCGACGGCGACGTCGGCATGAAGCCCAGGGCGCACATCTACTTCTCGGACCGCGTCGACTGGATGCCGGTACACGACGACCTGAAGAAGAAGGGCGGCGCGACGGGGCTCGAACCGATCTGAGGCCTCGCGCCGGGAGTTCTTCGCGAAGCGAAGTCCATCAGCGCTTCAGCACCGCGTCCACCCTCGACTTCAGCGCGGTCAACGATACCGGCTTCACCAGGTAGCCATTGACGTGGTGCTCCTTGGCGAAGAGCACGGTGTCGGTCTGTGCGTCGGCGGTAAGGAAGATGACCGGCGTGGTGGCGAGGTCCCGCACCTTGAGGCCGCGGAGCGTCTTCAGGAACTGGCGGCCGTCGACCGGCTCCATGTGCACGTCGCAGAGGATGATCGTCGGCCGGGTCCGCATCGCCTCGTCGAGCCCGGCCTTGCCGTCTCCGGCCTCGAGCACCGAGATGATGCCGATCTGCAGCAAGAGGCGCTTGATCAGGAGTCGCGTGTTCGCCTCGTCCTCGATCACGAGGACGGTGACGCCGGCATAGGGACTCTTCTCGGTCATGGGGATGAACCCTTCACGCAGGCTCGAGGAGGGAGGCGACGGCGTCGGCGAGCTCGTCGGCGGTCTTCGCGAGCCCGCCGGCGAAGAGCCGGGCCGAGTCGAGATCGTCGCCGTCGAGGCAGTCCTGGATGTCGGAGGCGAGCTGGCCCAGGCGCACGGCGCCGGTCGAGCGGGCCGCCCCTTTCAGCGCATGCACGTGATGGCGTGCCTTCCTGGCGTCGCCGGCGTCCAGCGCCGCCATCGCATCGTCGACCATGCGCCTGGCCTCGCCGGCGAAGCTTCCGAGGAAGGCGCGGGCGTCGGCGTCGACCGAGCCGAAGGTCTCGGCGATGCGGGCGAGGTCGAGGATCTGCGGATCGATCGCCGGCGTCTTCGGCTCGGACGAAACCTTCGCTTCGTCGGCGGCACGGCGCCGGAGCGCCTTCGCCTCGGGCAGGAACTTCGCCAGCGCCGCTGCCAGCAAGGCGGTGTCGATCGGCTTGGTCAGGTAGCCGTCCATGCCGGCGTCCAGGCAGCGCTGCTCGGTGCCGGGGAGCGCGTCGGCGGTCAGCGCCACGATCGGCAGGCGTGTGCGGCCGTCGGCCTCGTGCCGGCGGATCGCCGCCGTCAGCTCGAAGCCGTCCATCTCGGGCATGTGGAAGTCGGTCAGCAGCAGGCCGTAGCCCATCTCGGCCTCGTAGCGCTGCAGCGCCTCGCGGCCGTCCTCGGCCATCTCGTGCGCGTAGCCCCGCTGGCCGAGAAGGCGGGATATCACGATGCGGTTGGTCGCGTTGTCCTCGGCGACGAGGATCAAGACGCCGGCGGCGCGCGCTTCCTCGACCGGCGGCGGAGCGAAGCCGGTATCCTCCGATCCCGCCTCGGCGGCGACCTGGTCGAGATCGGCGCGGCCGAGCGCGGCTGCGATCGTGAGCCAGAGCCGGTGACGGCGGAGCGGCAGCGTCATCGCGGCGAACAGCCCGGCGCGGTCCGCCTCGGCGAGCGTGGACGCCATCGCCCTGGGTGCGGCCAGCGCGACCTTGCGTCCTTCGGCCGAGAGCGCGCGGCCGATCGTCAGCGCGGTCTCGCGATCGGAGGAGGCGGCGAGAAGCACGAGATCGCTCTCGGCCGCCGGCTCGTCGAAGCCGGAGAAGCGCCCGTCGATGCCGGCGGCCGCGAGGAGGCGCTGGAGCGCGCGGCGCTGAGGGCCCTCGAAGCCGAGCGCGACCACGCGTGCGTCGCCGATCGCTGGATCAGGCGTGTCGGTCGCCGGCGTCACGACCGGGAAGGGAAGCTCGAGCCAGAAGGTCGAGCCCTCGCCCGGCACCGAGTCGACGCCGATGCTGCCGCCCATCATGCCGACCAGGCGCTTGCAGATCGACAACCCGAGGCCGGTGCCGCCGTACTTGCGCGAGGTCGAGGTGTCGGCCTGGGCGAAGGCCTGGAACAGGCGTCCGCATTGCTCCTGGGTGAGCCCGATGCCGGTGTCGACGACCTCGAAGCGCAGCCGCTCGGCGCCTTCGATCGAATTGAGCCGCTCGACCTTGAGGGTGACGCCGCCGGCCTCGGTGAACTTGACCGCGTTGCCCATCAGGTTGAGCAGGATCTGGCGGAGCCGCGTCGGATCGCCGATCAGCCGGTCGGGAATGCGCGGGTCGAGGTCGACGACCAATCCAAGGCCCTTCTCGTCGGCGCGCCCGGCGATCAGCTCGCCTGCGCCCTCGACCACGTCGAGCAGCGAGAACTCGACCGTCTCGATGTCGAGCTTTCCGGCCTCGATCTTCGAGAAGTCGAGGATGTCGTTGATGATGGTGAGCAGCGCGCGTGCCGATCCCCGGATCACCTGGCTCATCGAGCGCTGGTCGGGGGAGAGCCTGGTCTGCTCCAGCATCTCGGCCATGCTCATGACGCCGTTCATCGGCGTCCGGATCTCGTGGCTCATCATCGCCAGGAACGACGATTTGGCCTTGGTCGCCTCCTCGGCGGATTCCTTGGCGGCGCGCAGCTCGTCGTCGCGCTGCTTCCTGCGCGTGATGTCGCGGATGAAATTGCAGGCGAACTCGTACTCGCCGGTCTTGATGTACTTGGCGGTCGATTCGATCGGCACCATCGAGCCGTCGGCGCGCCTGAGGCTGCGCTCCATCGGCGTCTCGCGCTTGCCCTCGACCACCGCCTGCCAGAGGCGCGCGTAGTCGTCGCGGTTCAGCGCCGGGATCAGCTCGCCGGCATGGCGGCCGTGCAGTTCCCCCGGCTGGTATCCGCCGATCGCCGCGGCCATGCGGTTGGCCTCGATGATCGTGCCGCTGGGATCGATCCAGACGATCCCGTCCGTCGCGTTCTCGAGCGTGAAGTAGGCGACGCTGAGGTTCTCGTTCGCCTTCTGCACCTGGCGGAAGGTGCGTCCGACGACGAAGTAGGTGAGCACGAACAGCGCCACCAGGACGCCGAGGTAGATTGCCGCCGGCAGCGCGTAGGTGCCGGCGACGGCGGCATGAAGCTGCGTCAGCGGCAGCACCTCGATCAGGACCCACGGCGCCGACTCGAAGCGGCGGAAGGAGACGACGACCCCGTCCTCGATGATCTGGCCGATGCGCTTCTGCGAGAGCGTGCCGAGCACGGTGCCGTGCAGGCTCGCCGGCAATCGTGAGACCAGCGGCGTCATCGCGCTCGAGTTCGACGCGGTCTCCGCCAGGATCACGCGGCGCGCGTCGGTCAGCATCAGCGTGCCCTGGCTGTCGACGGCGCGAAGGAAGCCCTGCAGGTCGGAGACGGCGACTTCCATCGCGACGACGGCGACGAGCCGGTTGCCGTCGTAGATCGGCATGCCGTGGCCGACCACCGGCCCCATCGCGGCGTCGCTCTTGTAGACCGGGGTCCAGAACGGCGCGCGGCCGGGATTGGTCTGCGGCAAGCCGTACTGATAGGTGTCGGAGACGAAGAAGCTCTCGTCGAAGCCGTCCTTCGGCCGCCACGGATAGATGTAGGCGACGCCGTGCGGCGTGGCGAAAGTGATCGAGCCCACATAGTTGTTGAGCTCGTGCACGGTGCGGATCGCGCGCGTCAGGTCGAGCGCGATGCTGGCGTCCTCGGCGAACTCGCGGCGGACGCCCGCGACGCCGGCGGACAGGGCCCGGCGCCCGTCGAGCCCGAGCAGGTTGCCGGTATCGACGCCGCGCTCGTCGTGGCCGAGCCCGTCGAGGCTGTAGATGTCGTCCTCCCGGCTGTCGAGCCAGCGCTCGATCCGCCGGTCCATCGGCGGGGCGAAGCCGGCGCTGCGCTCGCGGATGAAGCCGTCGGCGCGGCCGCGAAGCACGACCGCCAGGTCCTCGATGCGCCTGACCCGGATCTCGAGCTGGGTCTTGGCGATCTCCAGCGTGTCCAGCCGCTCGGCTAGCGCCTGGCGGAAGTCGCGCTCGATCACCAGGGCTATGGCGGCGGCGGACGCGACCAGCACCAGCGCGAAGGCGCCGACGACGATCCGCGTCGGTTCGGCGGTGATCCAGTGACGCAACCCCATGGCGATAGTTTACGGGAATACGAGGATCAAGGGTATTTTCGTAAAGTTGCGTGGAAGGCCGCTAGAGTGCGGCGGTTACATGGTTAACGGCCTGCTAAGGCTCGATTTTCGGACGCTCGCTGGGTGCGGCTCGCTACGCTAAGGCTGTCGCGCGCAGGGGCGCGCTTGCGCCTTAGCTAGGCGCCCGCGCTCGCGGCGGAAACGCACAGTAAGACGGCGGAGCGTAGCGGAGACGGCTTACGAGGCGTTTACGCTACCAGGCGGGCGACCGTGGTCTTCATCCCGGCGCAGTCCCCCTGAGCACCGCGTCTATCCGCGACTTCAGGTGATTCAGCGACACCGGCTTCACCAGGTAGCCGTTGGCGTGGTGCTCCTTGGCGAACAGCACGGTGTCCTTGCTGGAGTCGCTGGTCAGCATGATGACCGGCGTCGTCGCGATCGTCCGCGTCGGATGGTTGCGCAGGAACTTGAGGTAGGCGCGGCCGTCGACGGGCTCCATGTGCACGTCGCAAAGCACCATGGTCGGGCAGGTCCGTATCGTCTCCTCGAGCCCGGCCTTGCCGTCGCCGGCTTCGAAGACGGCGCGGATGCCGAGCTGGATCAGCATGTTCTTGATCAGCTTGCGCACGCTCGCCATGTCCTCGATCACGAGGACGCTGACATTCTCGTACGGATGCGGATCGGCCATGCGCGCTTACCTGCGGCTCAGCTTCTTGATGTCGGGGATCGGCCGCGCCGTCGCGGGGTCGCGCTGGAACAGCTGCTCGAGGGCATGCGCGCACTCCAGCGTGAAGCGGTCGGCGCGATGCGGGCCGGTGACCATGAGGCCGAACGGCGTGCCGGTCGGCTCCTTGCCGCAGGGGATGGACGTCGACGGATGGCCGGTCAGCGTCATCGCGTAGGTCAGCGCGAGCCAATGGAAGTACGTGCGCGTCGGCTTGCCGTCGACCTTGTCGGCGTAGAGCTGGGTCCACGGGAACGGCGGCACCGACACCGTCGGCGACAGGATCAGGTCGAAGTCCTTATGGAAGTCCTGCACGCGGCGGAAGATGCGGGTCTGCTCGGCATGCGCCCAGGCGACGTCGGCGGCCGAGTAGCGGAGCCCCTCCTCGTAGTTCGCGATCAGGTTGGGGCCGAGCATGTGGCGGCGCTTCTCGTAATGCTCCTTGAACCCGGCGAGGAAGCTGACGGCGCGCAGCACCTCGAAGGCGCGGTCGGCCTCGCCCATGTCGGGGGTCGCCCACTCGCACCTGGCGAAGGACGAGCGGAACCGCTTCACGCGGTCCCTGAACGTCTTCCGGATGCGCGAGTCCACCGGGCAGAAGCCGAAATCCTCGGTGACCGCGACGCGGAGCTGCGAGAGGTCGACCGGCTTGAGCTCGGCGAAGTGGGAATCGTTCGGCGTCGAGAACGGATCCATGCTGTCGTAGACCGCGATCGCCGACAGCATCAGGGACGCATCCGCGGTGGTGCGGCCCATCGGCCCCAGCACCGAGAGCGGCGTCCAGCCGAGGCCGCGGCGCTCCGACGGCACCAGGCCGGGCGACCCGCGCACGCCGATCACGCCGCAGAACGCGGCGGGAATACGCAGGCTCCCGCCGGTGTCGGAGCCGGTGCAGAGCGGCAGCATCGATGTCGCGAGGGCGACGGCCGAGCCGCCGGAGGAACCGCCGCAGATCCGCTTCGGATCGAATGGATTGCCGGTCGGGCCGAAGACCGGGTTGTTGGTGTTGGCGCCGGCGCCGAACTCGGGCACGTTGGTCTTGCCGACGACGATCGCGCCCGCCCTGCGGCAGGAGGCGACCATGATCCCGTCCTGCTTCGGGTAGTTCTTGGCGAAGATCGGCGAGCCCGAGGTGGTCGGCATGCCCTCGGCGTCGTCGAGGTCCTTCACGCCCAAGGGGATGCCGTGCAGCGGACCCAGGTAGTCGCCGCTCATCACCATCCGCTCGGCCGCCTTCGCTTCCTTCTCGGCGCGCGGCCAGACGGTCGAGGTGACCGCGTTCAAGGTCGGGTTGACGGCCCGGATGCGCTTCTTGCAGCTCTTCAGAAGCTCGACCGGCGAGATCTCCTTCGCCCCGATCAGGCGGCGCAGCTCGACAGCGGAGAGATCGCAAAGCTCGGTCATGGGGAACTCGTGGTGGGGACAGCCGGAAACCGACTGTCGCGTGGCGCCCCCCGGTTGGCAAGCGCCGGTTCGAATCTGCGAATGCACGTCCAGTGTCGCCTAGAGCGTCCGGAACGCGTCGGAGGCGGTGATGATGGAATCCGCCTGCCCGCATGGGACCAGGGCCGGAGCTCCGCACCGCGAGCGGGCCATGGGGTTGGCAAGCGAGAGACGATGGAGGAGCATCGTGCCGCGCGTCCCCTCCCTCGCGTACGACGCGGGTGAGGGGCAGGAGAGGGGGAGCTTCATGCACCGCGAACCGCTGATCATGGTTTGCACCTGCGAGATGTCGGGGCGGGTGCGGGGCAAGGGGTTTCCGGCGCGCGATGTCGCCTCCCGCATGAAGGCCGGCGTCGGCTGGGTTCCGACCAACGCGATGATCAACGCCTTCTCGAAGATCCCGGCGACGCCGTTCGGCACCGGCGGCGACCTGATCCTGGTGCCGGACCCAAAGACCGAGGTGAAGGTCGACTTCGGCGACGGCTCGGCGAGCGAGCACTTCTTCCTCGGCGACATAAGGTGGCTCGACGGCAGCCCGTGGGAGTGCTGCCCCCGCGACTTTGCCCGCCGCGCGCTCGCGGCCTTGAAGGAGGCGGCCGGCGTCGAGCTCTACTCGGCCTTCGAGCATGAGCTGGTCTTTACCGGCGTCGACTCGCGCCCCGGCGAATCCTATTCGCTGGACGCCTATCGCCGGCAGGGAAGCTTCGGCGAGAGCTTCATGGCGGCACTGAAGGCGGCGGGCGCCGAGCCTGAGTCCTTCCTTCCCGAGTACGGCGCCCGGCAATACGAATTCACCGTGCGCCCCGCGCTCGGGCTCGCCTCCGCCGACCGTGCCATCGTCGCCCGCGAGATGGCGCGCGCCACCGCGCACCGGATGGGCCATCGCGCCGTATTTTCTCCGATCTTGGACCCGAATGGCGTCGGCAACGGCGTCCACATCCATTTCAGCTTTCGCGATGCGCATGGCGGCTCGGTCACGCACGATCCCAAGGACGCGTTCGGGCTTTCCGGCATCGCGCGGCACTTCGCCGCCGGCGTGCTGCATCACATGCCGGCCTTGTGCGCGATCACCGCGCCGTCGGCGGTCTCCTATATCCGGCTCAGGCCCAACCGCTGGGCCCCGACCATCGCCGACATGAAGCAGCAGGACCGCGGCGCGGCGATCCGCATCTGCCCGGTGATCCCGGGGCCGGACGCGGCACGCCAGTTCAACCTCGAATTCCGCGTCGCCGACTCCGCCGCGAGCCCGTGGCTGGCGCTGGGCGCGCTGGTGTGGGCCGGCGTCGACGGCCTGAAGCGGAAGCTCGATCTCGGCACCGAAGGCCCGAAGCTGCCGGCGACGCTCTCGGCCGCGCTCGACGCGCTCGAAGCCTCGGATCAGACGAAGCAATGGATGGGCCCGGTCTTCCACAATGCCTACCTCGTCCACAAGCGCGGCGAGCTCGCAGGCCTGGAGGGCCTGGACGAGAAGGCGCAATGCGACCTCTATGCGGAGACGTACTAGGCTCGGTCCGTCTTCAACGCCCCTCACGCTTCGACGACGGCGAAGGCGACTTCGCCTTTGCTCAGCATGAGGGTCTACTGAGATACCTCAATAGCCTCATCCTGAGCTTGTCGAAGGGTGAGGCGGTCCATCGACCTCACCACGAGATGAAAACCATGTCCCACCCCACCAGCCGCGAGATCGCCGTCGAGCCGAAGGCGACGACGCTGCTCTACATCGACGTGCAGAACTACTGCGCCAAGCGCGACGGCAGCGAGTTCGCGCACCACACGCCCGAGGTGTTCCAGGAGAAGCTGGGATACTTCTTCGAGGAGATGGAGAGCCGCGTGATTCCGAACATGCAGCGCCTCCAGGCGGGATGCCGCAAGGCCGGGATCGAGGTGATGTACACGGTGATCCAGAACCTGACCCGGGACGGCCGCGACCGCTCGCTCGACTACAAGATCACCGGCTTCAGCGTGCCGCCGGGCTCGCGCGACGCCCAGGTGATCGACGAGATCAGGCCCGGCGACGACGAGATCGTGCTGCCGAAGACCTCCAGCAACGTCTTCCACTCGACCAACATCGACTACGTGCTGCGCAACCTCGGCACCAGATACGTGGTGATCTCCGGCATCGTCACCGACCAGTGCATCGACGGCGCCGTGCGCTCAGCCTGCGACCTGGGATACCTGGTGACGCTGATCACCGACGCCTGCGCCACCTACACCAAGGAACGCCACGACTTCACGCTGCGCGCCATCAAGGGCTACTGCCGGCAGCGGACGACAGCGGAGTTCTTGAAGGAGATCGGGGTGGGGTGATCGAAACCAGGCGGATCCCCTACGACGAGGCGCCGGCCGATCTGCGTCGGCGGTTCTTTCTGCTGCGGTCGCGCGCCGGGCTTCCGGAGCGCCTGTCGCCCGACGGCGTTCCGGCGCCGCTGCATGATCCTGCGCTGGACGCCGTCTCCTTCTACGCCTGTGACGGCGGCGAGATCGTCAGCTATGCCGCGGTCGTCCGAAAGACGATCGGGCATGCCGGGCAGGCCTTCGAGATCGCCGGGTTGAGCGCGGTCGTCACCGATCCGCGTGTCCGGGGCCGAGGCTTCGGGCTCGGCGTCGTCCGGGACGCGACGCGATGGATGGAACGGAGCGGCGCGCATCTCGGGGTCTTCACCTGCGATCCGCCTCTCGCCGGCTTCTACGAACGGGCAGGCGCCTGGCCGGTCGCACCGGACGTCGTGCTCGTCGGCAACCGGGATGACGACGCGTTGCGAAGCGACACGCTGGGAAAGGTCGTGCTGATGCGCCTCTTCACGGAGAGCGCGCGTGCCGCCGCCCCGGTCCTGACGCACGCGACCATCGATCTCGATCTGCCGGCGGGCCAGTTCCTGTGACCTGCGCATCCGAGGCCGCCGAGCTCCAGGGGGAGATCTGGGCGCGGTAGCCGTCTCAGCGACCGGCCCGAAGCCGGAGGGGATTGATGATCTCCAGCCCGGCGAAGTCGCGCTCGTTGGCGGTCGCGACGACGCACCCGTTCACCTCGGCGATCGCCGCGACCATCATGTCGAGCGCGCTTCGTGACCGTCCGCGGGTCCTCCCGTCCGCCATCAGCCGGGCCCAGGCGAGACCCGCTGTTTCGTCGAACGGCAGCACGCGGCCCGCGAACAGGGACTGCGGCCCGTCGGGGCCGCGAAACCAGGCCTCGAGCCGGCTTCGCTTCCGGCCTTTCGGCATCTGGAGAATTCCGCGCCAGATCTCGGCGACGGTGAGCGAGGAGATATGAAGATCCTCGTCCGCCTGCGCCGCCATCCAGGCGAGCAGCGGCGCCGGCGGCGCGGGCTTGACGACGTCGCTGACGATGTTGGTGTCGAGCAGGAAGCGGGTCACAGCTCGATCTTCCGGCCCGCCTCCCGGGGCCGGTCGAGCGCAAGACCGGCGCCGACCAGGGGCGAGCGCCTGAGCGCCGCCAGGATTCCTCCCTTCGCGCGAGGCTCGGGCGCGACCGAGCGGATGACGTCGGCCCGGAGCCGGGCCGCATCCTCGCCTCCTTCCGCCAGGCGCCGGGCGACGGCGCGGATGAGCGCGCGATCGGCCGGAAGGCCCAGCACCTCGAAGCGCGCCATGCCTCGCTTGGCGAGGCGGGAGCGGTAGTTCCTGATCGCGCGGTCCTGGGATTGCGAGGTCATGGCCGGGTCCTCGGGCGTCTATCCAGTAATATAGCCGGAATATAGCC
>CAZDGR010000046.1:0-16672 GCA_964504845.1 uncultured Rhizobium sp.
TGACGCGGGGTGGAGCAGCCCGGTAGCTCGTCAGGCTCATAACCTGAAGGTCGTAGGTTCAAATCCTGCCCCCGCAACCACCTTTACCGAACTAGCGAACGTCTCTCGAACAGCCGCCCCCTCGGGGGCGGCTTTCTTGTTTCGGCCCTCGTCGTTCGCGACCCGCACCATGCTGGCGATGTCTCCGACAAGCTCGATCTCCGGGCCGCTCTCCGTCGGGCGCACATTGATGGCCTCAATCAGACCGCGCAGGATTTCAGCTGCCTCCGTCCGTATCTCGGGGTCGGACAGGGCCGCCTGCAGGTCCTCGACTTTCCGCCGGTAGAGTTCGGCGAGGTTCGGATGAAGCCTTGGCGCAGGCGGTGGCGCCATCGCGATCTCGGTCTCCAGCAACGCCTTCCGTCCCTCCAGCTCTACCAGCTTTGCCTTGAGCCCGGGCGTTCTGAGCCCTTCGGCGATCGCATCGATCAGGCCTTCGAGCCGTCGGCTGACCTCGGCTAGCTCGCGCCGGCTTTCGGATCGGCTCTGATCGGCGATCGCATGCATCCGGTTGGTCTCTTCGGTGAAGGCACGGATGAACTCCTCGACCAGAGGCGGCTGCATAAGATTGTCGCGAAGCGCGTCGATGACAGTCGCCTCGAGCGCCGGGCGGCGGATCGACGTTCTGTTCGTGCAGGTGCCTCGGCGCCTCGCTGTTCCGCAGGCGAGATAATCCTTGCCCGCAGCGATCATCGCAGCCCCGCAGATGCCGCAGAACACACGGCCGGTAATCAGGTGCTTGGCGCGTCGGCGGTTCCAGAAACCGTTGTTCCGGATCTTCTGGACCCCCGGAGATTCCCGGATATGGCGGAGCCTTGCCTGGACCTCTTTCCAAAGTGCGTTCGGGATGATGCGCAGCTCGGGAGCCTCCTGGACAATCCATTCCGCGGGCGGATTCGGCCGAGCAAGCCGCTTCCCGCTTTCGGGGTCCTTGATGTAGCGCTGCCGGTTCCAGACCAGGCGTCCGATATAGAGTTCGTTGTGTAGGACGCCTGTTCCGCGTGTGGCGTGCCCGCGGATCGTGGTGTCGGCCCAGGGCCGATTGCCGGGGCCGCCTACGTCATCGAGATTGAGTCGTTTAGCAATCGCGCGCGGCGAGTGACCGGCGGCGAACTCACGGAAGATGCGTCGCACGACCTCGGCCTCGCCGGCATCGATGATTCGTTTGCCCTTCATCGGCAGCCCGCGCTCGTCCATGTCCCGGACGACCCGATAGCCGAAGCTGTTGCCGCCGGCGGAGAAACCTGCCTCTACCCGGCCACGGAGGCCGCGCCGCGTCTTGTCCGCAAGGTCCTTGATGAAGAGGGCATTCATTGTGCCCTTGAGGCCGACATGCAGTTCGGTGATGTCGCCTTCGGCCAGGGTGATCAGCCTGATACCAGCGAACTTCAGGCGCTTGTACAGCGCTGCGACGTCCTCCTGGTCCCGCGACAGTCGGTCGAGCGCCTCGGCGACAACGACATCGAACTTTCTGCTGCGCGCGTCCTCGAGAAGTTTCTGGTAAGCGGAGCGCAGTGCCGAGGCGCCGCTCGCGGCGCGATCTTCATAGGTCTGCTGGCAGACCCAGCCCTCGCGGTCGACCCGTTGCCGGCAGAGCCGGATCTGGTCCTCGATCGAGGCAGCGCTCTGCAGGTCGGAGGAGTAACGGGCGTAGATGACGGCGCGGATCATGGCGACCTCTTGGACGACCGGCTTCGGCGAGAGCTTCTTCTCAGGTCCATGATCGTCTCGCCGAGCGCGCGGCCGACCTCGACCTGTCTCGCCATATTGTAGTGCCGGGATGTCACCTCGGGGGAGACATGGCCGAGGAGCGGCGTGGCGATCCCGGCATGCGCTGGGTCCTCGATGACGATGCTGGTCGTCGCCATGTGTCGGAAGGCGTGGACGTTGACGGGCGATCCGAGTGTCCGCCTTGTCGTGGTCTTGACCCGCTCGGAAAGCCCCGCCTTGCTGACGGCCTTACCCCGCATGCTGATGAAGAGTCGGCGCGACCCAGTCTTCAGCAGCACCGGCCTGTGAACCTCGATATAGCGGTCGATGAAGGCCGTCAGTGCCGCCGGCAATGGACAATTGAAGGGACGACGGTTCTTCATCTCCGGCTCGGTAAAATGCAGCCAGTAGACGCCGCCTTCCACCACCAGGTGCTTCCCGATCTCGATCGAAACGAGGTTGAGCGAGCGGATCGGCACCGCTGCCAGCATCGCCACGGTGAGACCGTTGCGGTAGGCGGCGGCGCGTGTCCGGGGGCCGGCTTTCGTCTCCGCCATCTTCATCTGATCGAGGCCGGCCCGAAAGGCCTCCGCTGCCGGCGGTGGCAAGGTCCGTGAGCGTGGCCGGGCTCGCGCCCTCAGTCGCCCGACCACCCGAACCAGCCAACGGAAATCGGAGGCGGAATCGAAGGACCGGGCGATCAGCGAGAGGTGGTCGAGGCGGTAGGCCAGCGTGACCGACCCCATGACGTCCGCGAGATACGCTACGTACCTGTGGATTCGCTCGCGGGTGATTCGTTCGCAAGGGGTGGTGGCGGGATCGAGCTCACCGGCGCGAGTGAGGAAGGCCAGCCACCGTCCGTAGGACTCCGCATATGTCGTTCTCGTGAACGCGCACCATCCGGCGCGGAGGCCATCGGCCTCGAGCGGCCCGCCTCGCACGAAAAGCGCGGCCCATGCGATGCGATCCGCCTCCGGCCAGTCTTCGATGCGGAGAATCAAGCGCTGCTGCCGGTCAGTCCCCATGACGAGTCCCTCTGGCTGTCGACCGGGGACGCCGCCGCGGCCGTCCGGCATCGACGCGAAGGCCGAGGACGATGTCGGCGTAGCGTCTGGCCGCCGCCGCCGTCTCCTCGCCCGTATAGTGCTCGACCGTCGTCCGAATGTCCTTGTGACCGAGGAGGCGCCGCACCGCCTCGTACTGGCCAGGGTGGGCGTCGAGGTAGATCTTCCCGACGGCATGGCGGAAGACGTGAGTGCTGATGTCGATGCCGCTGTGGCGGAAGATCATCTGGCCGAGCTTCGTCGAGAACGCCGTCTGATTACGCGGACCCGTCCCCTCCGCCGGAAACAGATGGCGGTTGGCGGGATCGGCCGTCAGCCGGTGGCGATGGTCCCGGACATACAGCCTCAGCAAGCGCACCGTTTCGGGCCTAAGCTCAAAGACCAGCTCCTCCTCATTTTTGGTCTCCTCTCCGGCGACCGTCAGATGCACTGTGCCTCCGCGCTTACGGTCGAGGCCGCCGAAGCTTCGGTCCAGATGCAGGCCGACCAGGTTCTTGAGACGGATCGGACAGAAGGTGAGGATCTCGATCGCGACGGCCCACATCGTCAGCTGCGCCGCCGTCCGGGGCGAGGCTGCCTTCCTCGACAGGCGTACCAGAATCTCCGGCAGCTTGACGAACCTCGCCTTGGTTGGTGCGTCGTCAAACTGACGGAGGCGCTTACGGTTCTTCCTCGTCATTCCCCGGTGCGGCGGGCGGGTCTTGGCTGTGAGCTTCTTCATCGCCGCAAGATGAACGGCGTCGATATCGACGTAGTGCTCGGCAATCGCCGTCATGCACTTAGCGAGGTTGTGCGCGTGCGGGGACCATCTGTTGCCGTGTCGACTGTAGAAGAACGTGAGTGCCGAACTGAAGGCGTCGGATGCGACCAGGTCGGCGAGCCGCGTGATCGTGGCCGGGTCTCGTCCTTGGCGCGCAAGGGCGGATGCGAAGCTGTACATGTAGTTTTCTCTCGACATCAGCGTCGCTGGTTTCAGCGGACGGTTTGGTGCCGCGTCGTCGAGGGGATCATCGAGCCGCATTCGCTTCAGCCAGCGCTCGACATCCTCATGAAAGCTTCTGGGAAGGGTGTCCCTGGAGATCGAATAAGTGTCCCGGCCGGACGGCGCCGTCACCTGAATGTTGGGCCAGCCGGCGACACTCCTCGCCGCCAAGTTCCAGCCAATCGCCGTCTCCCTGACTGTGCTCTGCGGGTCCCCAGTCAGAAAGACGGCCTCCAGGTGATCGCGAAACCGGCAAAGCGTCTCGTCAGTGATGTCGGTCGGCGCCAAGCCCAGGTCGTCGCAGTAGCGCATGAACTTGATCAGGCGATGCCGACGGTGAAGGTCGCATGGCAGGGCGTCCCATAGCCCCTGCCATCTCGGGTCCTTGAGTGGTTGGTAGACGCGTCGCCTTGCCTTGATGCCGATCAGGGTGAGAGAGGTGTTCACAGCCGCGCGGATGTTGCGCCACCGCTTATGACTAATCCCGACATGGACTGGGTGGAATCCGGCGACAAGATCTCGGATCTTGGCCGGCACCGCCGGAACTTCCTCCGGCCGCCGGCCGATGATTCTCGCGAGTGTCCGGACGGCCGACTTGAGATCCTCACGACGCTGCGGCGGGAAATCGGACTCCTTGTCGATGGCGACCAAGACGTCGGCCAAGGTCGGCTCGTACGAGGGTGCCGACTTAGCCAAATCGTAACGTGCGGCATCAGTATTGAGCATCTTTTGGGTCTCCACTATATTGATCTTGGACAAAGCGAGACAAAATGGGACATTTGGGACATCGTACACTGATAATCCATGTGGAATTACTTGACGCCGATATCCCGATAATTTTCTAAGGCTCGGATTTGACTGAAGATGTTGAGGCGAGCCAGTCGGTGTCGGCCTCGGGGTCCAGGAACCGCCTCAGGTCCTCAGGCCGGATCAGCCATTGGCCGCCAGCTCGGCTTGCTCTGAGGCGGCGGCTCTTGATCCAGCGATGAACGGTCCTCGGGTGCTTGCCGGTGTGATCGGCGACGTCGGCAATCGAAAGAAGTGGTTCGCCGAGGCCGGTCATCGAGCCCTCGTGCGGACCTTGGACGGCGAGGTCTCACTGTCGAGGCGATGTCGGAAGTCGATGCTTTCGGTCGCCGACAGCTGCTCGCGTGCGGTCTGGCGACCGAGCAGGCGGGCCAGGGTGACGAGCGCCGTCCGGCACTTAAGCTCCGGCCCGAAGGCCGGATCCACGGACATGCGGCCCATGCCCGGAGGCGCGGAGCGGCTGCGAAGGGGGTGTCCGGACGGGGCCATCTTGCCGATGCGAGCCTTGGGCTCTGTCGTCGATGGCAACCGAATCTACGCATTGAGACGGCAATGTCAGCAAGAGGCCGTGGCAGAAACCCGCAATCAATTCGTCTCGGCGAAACTCGGCCCGAAACGCGGCGGCTCGTCGTGCATTGTCAGCGGGTCGAGGGCGTCTTTCGTCGCTCTCGTTCGACCGCCAGCGACCGCGCCGCCACGCGGATAGCGGTCTTCACGGCCCCCTCGTCGATCTCAGGCTCGATGGCGCGGCAAAGACCTAGGATGAACGCGTATTGCGGGTCCTTGTAGGAGCGGCGGAACGCAGGATTGCCGTCGGCCTCCCAGATCCTCGCGAGCTGGGTGACCAGCCAGGAAAGGCTCTCGCCGACCGGCCGCCCCCCGCGACTTGGCGGGATGGAGTCGGCGAGCTTGGTCACGTGGGCAAGCATCTTCGCGGCGTCGAGCGGCTCGGCCGTTCGTCGTCCTCGGCGCCCGAAGTCGCCTTTTCGGAGGTATGCGGCTTCGACCGCAAGTCGCTTCTCCAGGCTCTCGACGCTCGCCAGGGCCCCTCGGCGAGTCGACGCGCCTGGCACAGGCCGAGATTTCGAGAACCCTCCTAGGAAGAGTCGAGCGTCTAGGTCGAGGCCGCCGAGCCAGCCCAGCAGTCTTTCCAGCCCCCGTGCGCGACCAGAGTTATTGTCGGTCTCCAACGCCTTGATGCCGGCGAGAATCTTCGCCCCGTGTTTCAGCCTGCGCCGCAGCTCTCGGTCTGATGCGAGACGAGCCGCGTTGAGCCGCCAAGCGTGGGCATCTACCAGGATGGCGAGGGCCGACATACGTAGCGACTCGTCCCTGATGTGTCTGACGCACGCGGCGTGGGAGCGATCGCGCATTGCTGAACTCGGCTCGATGGCGGAGTCCGAAGTCAAGCTGGTGGTGGGCACCAGAGGCGTAGGAATCTTGAAGCGGCGAGCCATACAATTCACACTTGCTCCGTTGCTGGCCAACGAAGGCGCCGCTTAGTAGAAAACGCGAGAAGTGAGCGGCTGCCGGTTCGGATGACACGGTCCCAAGTGAACTGCTCCCCAACCTTGGACCACGCTGCTGGGCTTTTTCCAGGCAATGCCAACGATGGATCAATACTTGAGCCCGGTGTCGCAAAGGATCGTGGCTACCACCGCGTCGCTTCGAAGGCGGCCGGATGAAAGAAGCTTAGCGGCGGCGGCGACGTTGGCGGCGGCCGAGTAGCCGACGTGAAGGCCCTCGCGGTGCGCCAAGGTCTTCTTCCAGGTCGATGCCTCTTCGTCGCTTACTGCGATCGTGCCGTCGGACAGCGCAGCGTCCCATTGCGGCGGCTTCGATCCATAGCCGACCCCCTGGATCAGGTGTTTGCTCTTCGTCAGCGGCCGCCCGGCCAGCGGCTCGCAGCCTTCGGGCTCGACGGCGAGGCAGACAATGTCGGCCGAGCGGCCCTTCAGGTATCTGGACGTGCCGACGAAGGTGCCGGCACTGCCGACGCAGGCGACGAAGGCGTCGAGCCGGCCGCCCGACTGGTCCCAGATCTCCGGGCCGGTGCCTCCTTCATGCGCGGCGACGCTCCCGCGATTGTTGAATTGGTCGACATAGTAGCCGCCGCGGGAGGCCGCGATCGCTCTGGCTGCCTCCGCGGCGGCGGCGATGTCCCGTCCAGTCACCTGACCGGGGGCTCCATCGACCTGGGGCACGAGAACGACCTCGGCGCCGAGTGCGCGTAGCATCTCGGCGCGTTGTGGGCTGTTTCCGACCGACATGGTGACGACCAGCGGGTGGCGGTAAATCCCGCAGACGACAGCGAGGCCGGCACCCATGTTTCCACTGGTCATCTCGACGACTGGCGCGCCAGGGCGGAGCTCCCCGGAAGCGCGGGCGGCCTCGATGATATGCCTTGCGGCCCGATCCTTGATGCTTCCGCCCGGCTGGATGAATTCCGCCTTGGCGACGATCCGGCCCGGCGCCGGATGCAGCCGCTCGAGCCAGATGAGCGGGGTGTTGCCGATGAGGTCGAGCGGCGAGCGGATCTTGCTCAACGGTCGCCCTCGAGGCGCGGCCATCCGCTCAGGACTGCGTGCACGTTCTTCATGTGCCCGCGAAGCTCCGCTTCAGCATCTGAGATGCGTCCGACCGTGACGAGATCGAGCACCCGGCGATGCTGCTCGATCGCGCGCATGACACGATCGCGTACCGACGGAAGCCTGGTCCGAAGCGCCCGGATCTTCGCCGAAATGTTGCTGTAGGCGGCGATCAGGTACTCATTCTCCGAGCGGGCCACGAGCGTCTCGTGAAAGTGGGTGTCCAGCCTCTCGCAAGCGGCCAGATCTCCCTCGGCGCAGGCGAGCGCGGCCTCGGAGACGATTTCTCCGAGGGTCGCGACCAGGCGCCGCGCGTCCCGCTCGGCGGCGATCCGGAGCGCGCCCGCCTCCATGACGCCGCGCAGCTCGCAAATGGCGCCGATCTCGCGGATGCCGGGATCGAAGACGAAGGTCCCGCTCTGCGGAAGCATCGTGACGAAGCCCTCGCCCTGCAGGGCGAGAAGCGCTTCGCGCACCGGCGTCCGGCTCGCTCCCAACTCCTCGGCCAGCGCCTTGTCGGAGATCCTTGCGCCGAACGGGAGCTGGCCGCCGACGATGCGTTCGCGGAGCGTTGCGGCGATCCGGACGTTCAGAGGTGTTTCCAGCACCGATCTAGAATATCAGAATGGGATTCTTCTTGCTATGTTTGCCGATTCTCGGCCAGTATGTTGGAAGTAATATATCAGATGACGGGCCAATGCCTCCCGTAGACGGTCTTATCGTCGTCGCAAAAGCCGAGTGCCCGACCTGCCGGCTGGTCGAGCCCGTGCTCCGCGAACTCGCCTCCGACGGGGCGTTCGAGATGATCGTCCAGGACGATGCCGCTCCTTTCGCGGCGCTCGGCGCCATCGACGATACCGGCCTCGAGAGATCGTTCCGCCTCGACGTCGAGGCGGTCCCGACCCTGATCCGCTTCGCTCACGGCCGCGAGATTGCGCGGACGCATGGCTGGGACAGGAAGGAGTGGGAGCGGGTTTCCGGCGTTTCCCCTCTTGGCGCCGGGTTGCCCGGCTTCCAGCCGGGTTGCGGTTCGAAAAGCCGGGAGCCAGGCGTCTACGAGAACCTCGTCGCCCGTTTCGGCGAGACCGGCATCGCCTCGCGCAAGGTCGAGATCGGCGCATGG
This sequence comes from uncultured Rhizobium sp., assembly GCA_964504845.1. Taxonomy (GTDB): domain Bacteria; phylum Pseudomonadota; class Alphaproteobacteria; order SHVZ01; family SHVZ01; genus SHVZ01. The sequence continues at coordinate 8,314 of CAZDGR010000046.1, forward strand.
GACGATCCGGTCGAGGCCTGCTTCGAACGCGGCTGGACCGACGGGCTGCCCGTCGTCCCGCCGACGGACGAGCGCATCCTTCGCCTGCTTCAGGGTACGCGCCGCAAGCCGGATGAGATCGTCGGCAATGTCCCGCCCAATCTCGCGCCGTGCACCGTCGAGAAGGTCGCGGTGAACGCCGTGATGGCCGGCTGCAAGCCGGAATACATGCCGGTGCTGCTGACCGCCCTGGAAGCCGCGCTCGAGCCGGTCTTCACGCTCCACGGCATCGTCTGCACCACCTGCTTCTCCTCGCCGATCATCATCGTCAACGGTCCCGTCGCCAAGTCGATCGGCATGAACGCCGGCATCAACGCGCTCGGCCAGGGGAACCGGGCCAACGCGACGATCGGGCGCGCGCTCAATCTGATCGTGCGCAACATCGGCGGCGGCCGGCCCGGCGAGCTCGATCGCTCGACCATCGGCGGCCCCGGCAAGTACACCTTCTGCTTCGCCGAAAACGAGGATGACCCGAGCTGGCTGCCGCTGGCCCAGGCGCGCGGCATTCCCGCCGGCAGGAGCGCGGTGACCCTGTTCCAGGGCGACGGCATCCAGGGCTTCATCGACTGGAAGTCGCGCACGCCGGAGCAGCTGGCGCGATCGCTGGCGATGTCCCTGATCGCGGTAGGCCACCCCAAGCTCTGCGAGTTCTTCAACGCCATCCTTGTCCTCTCGCCCGAGCATCATGCGATCTTCCGCGACGCCGGCTGGGATAGGGGACGGATCGAAAATGAGTTGCGCCTCGCCCTGCGACGGCCTGGTCGCGACCTCGTCGCCGGGGCTCAGGGCGTGGGCGAGGGGATACCCGCCGGCCGCGCTTCGGACATGGTCGACAAGTTCTGGCCGGAGGGTCTCCTCGTCGTCCGCGCCGGCGGCCAGGCCGGCCTCTACTCGGCGATCTGCTGCGGCTGGACTGGGGGCCGCTTCCGCGAGGAGTCGCAGCCGGTGACCAAGGAGATTCGGGAATGATGATGCGGGATCCAACGGCCGAGATCGCCTCGATCCGCCGCGCCCGGCGTTTGCCCCCTACCTCCCTCGAGGGAAAGACGGTCGGTCTTCTCGACATCGGCAAGATGCGGGGCGACGAGTTCGTCGACCGCCTCGACGCAAGGCTCGGGGCGATGGGGATCCGCACCCGCCGCTGGAAGAAGCCGACCAATACCCGCACCGCTCCCGTGCAGATCCTCCAGGAGATCGCGACCGACGTCGACGTGGTGATCGTGGCGCTTTCGGACTGCGGCTCCTGCACGTCCTGCAGCACGCACGATCTGAACGACCTCGACATGCGCGGCATTCCGGGGGTCAACGTCTTGACCACCGAGTTCCGGGAAGCTTTCAAGACCCAATGCGCCTCGCTCGGCTTCGACGGCGCCTCGGTCTTCGTCCCGCACCCGATCCTTAACCGCACGAGGGGCGAGATCGAGGAGATCGCCGACAGCCACCTCGACGCCATCCTGGCATGCCTGACAACCGGGAAATGAGCGCAGGCGAGCTGTTCTCGTCCACGCCCACGGAAGCGGACGCCAAGTTCGCGAAGGCCTGCCTGAGGGCGGGAATCGACAGGGTGATCTTCACGAACCCGAGGCCCGGCCCCGAGGGCGAAGCACTGGCGACGACCATCGCGCGGTACGGCCCTGCGGAGGCGTCGCACGCGGTCGTCGTCGTATCGGGCACGCATGGTATCGAAGGCTATGCCGGCGGCGGCGTGATGTGCGGCGTGCTCGAGGATCATGTCTCGATCGAGCTTCCGCCCGATACCGCCATCGTATTCGTGCACATGATCAATCCCTGGGGCCTGGCGTGGAACAGGCGCGAGAACGAGGACAACGTCGACCTCTACCGGAACTTCCTCTACTGCGATCCGCCCTATCCCGAGAATCCCGACTTCGACCTGATCGCCGATGCGTTGACGCCGCCCGCATGGGACGGGCCGATCAGGTCCAAGGCCGACAAGTTCCTCGCCGACTTCGTCGAGAGTCGCGGCCGGCAGGAACTGATCCGTATCATCCGGGCCGGCCAGCATCGCCATCCCGGGAGCCTGACGTATCATGGGCAAGGACCCACATGGTCAAAGCGGGTCGTCGACAAGATCGCCGACGGTTGGCTCGCCCGGTGCAAGAGGGTCGCGGTGCTGGACATTCACACCGGCTACGGACCGCCCGGCGACGGGCTGATCATGAGCTACGATCAGCCCGGAACGCCGGGCTATGCTTGGCTTCAGGAATGGTTCGGCAACGTCCATGTCGTTGGGCGGGATCCGCGGATCCCCGTGCATTCACGCATGCCTTACGACATCATTGGCGACCGGCTGCCCGGCTGCCGCGTGCGTGTCGTCGCGCTCGAGTACGGCACCGTTGCCGATCAGCAGATGGATGTCGAATTGAACCGAGCCTCCAACTTCCATCACCTCCGCGGCGATCCGCTGTCGGCCGAGGGGTGCGAGGTCCAGCGCCGGTTCAGGGCGCGCTACTACGTCGAGACCGATGAGTGGAAAGCCAAGGTTCTGCGCCGCGGTCGCGAGGTCTTCCGCCAGACGCTCTCAGGCATGGCGCATTGGAGTGCAGCCGGATAGACGCCGCTAATCGATGTCCCTTTAGAAAAAGGTCACGTCGATGCGCGCGCTCAAGGCTGCTCTCCGAGTCTGAGTACCGCCATGATAGGCAGCACGTCTACAAGACCTCCGACCCGGTGCTCGGGCCTCAGGTCGCGCGAAGAGCCTCGGTGCGAGGCGCCGTGCCTCGCTCAGCTCTTGCTTACGTTCCACAGCACGAGGGCCGGTCCATAGATCCAGCCGGTCACGTTCTTGCGCCACGCCGACGGCTGCACCATCTGCCCGAGGTTGACGATGGGCACATTCTCGGAGACGCGCGCGTGCAACTGCTCGACGATCTCCTTCTGCTTGGCGGGGTCGGGCTCGCGCACCCAGGCGGCGCGCAGCCGCTCGATCTCGGTATCGCAGGACCACCCGAACCAGGCTTTGTCGCAGCCCCCGCCGATCGCCGAGAAGACGATCGGGTTCGTGTAGTAGCCTTCCCATCGCGTGTAGAGGATGCTCCAGCCGCCATTGGCCGGGTCCTCCTTCTTGGTGCGCCGCGTCAGCATCGTGCTCCAGTCCATCGCCTGGAGATCGACGTTGATACCGATCCTTCGAAGGTTCTCGGCGGTGAGCAGCGCCGCTGGAGAGACCGCATGATCGGTCGGGTTGAGGATCACCACTTTCTCGCCCGCATACCCGGCTTCCTGCATGAGCTTTCGGGCGCGCTCGACATCGGGCTGGCCGATCCTAACGCTGCCCGAACGCGACTCGAAGGGCATGCCGCAGAAGAAGAAGGAGTCACACGTACGCCAGTATGCTGCGTCGCCGGCGACCAACGCCATGTAAGCTGACTGGTCGGTCAGATAGACCAAAGCCTGCCGGGCCTTCGGGTGATTGAAGGGCGGGTGCAGGTGGTTGGGCCGCATGACCACCATGGTGCCGAGTGGATCGCGCGACTGGACGACGATGTCGGGATTGCTCTTGAGGAGAGGCAGGAGATTGATATTGGGGCTCTCGATGAAGTCGACTTCGCCGGCGTTCAGGGCCGCGACGGCTGTCGCCTGATCGGGAATGTAGACGTTCTCGACACGCTGAACCTTCGCCACGCGAGCCCCGGCGTAGTTGCTGGTGGCCTCGGCCCGCGGCACGTAGCTATCGCTCCGGACATACGCCCACTTGCTTCCGGGTGACCAGTCGCTGGCCACGAACCTGAACACGCCCGATCCGATCGTGTCGGTGATAGCTGTGCCGGGATCGGTGCGGGCTACCTTCTCGGGCATGATGAAGGCGCCATAGCCGTTTATCTTAGACAGGTTGGCCAGCAGGTTGCCGTAGGGCTCCTTGAGCTTCCAACGGAGCGTCTGCGCATCGACGACCGTGATCTCTGCGGTGAGCGACATCGCGAGACGCCCCTCGTCGTCCTTCGCCGCCCAACGCTTGAGGGATTGGACGGCATCGGCCGAGGTCACCGGCTGGCCGTCGTGCCACGAAAGTCCCGGGCGCAGGATGAAGGTGTACTCGAGCCCGTCGGCCGAAACCGTGAACGATCGGATCATCTGAGGCTGAGGGCGATAGGCCTCGTCCAGGCCGAACAGCGTCTCGTAGATGTAGTGGCCGTGCGTGTTCGTGATGTTCGCCGTCGTCGTGATCGGATCGAGGATCTTGAGATCGGCGTGTGGGACGATCCGCAATGTCTGAGCCGAGGCCTGTCCGACGTGCAGCAGCGCGTATATCGCCGCCGACGCAACCGCCATCCGGCGAAGCGCGGCCGACGTCGGCGTGCTGGCAGCATGGGCTGTGCGAGTCATCTCCGCCTCCCTCTTGTGGATGTGGAAGCATAGCCGCGGATTTCAGTTAATCAATCATTTGATCAATTGATTTGACTCGTGAACAATGTTGCCCGTCCACGAATGGCGGGAGCGGGCATGAACGTCTTCGCTGCGGGCGTCCGGCATGAGAGCCATAGCTTCTGCGTGACTCGAACCGGCTTGGATGCCTTCCGGAAGCGCAACTTCACATTGAGCGACGAGATCCCCGGGCACTTTCGGGGCACCCGAACGGAGTGGGGAGCTCTCTTCGACGTGGCCGACCGTAGGGGATGGAGGCTGACGCACCCCCTCAACGCGCACGCCATGCCGTCCGGTCCCGTTACCGAGGAGGCATTCGAGGAGATCAGCCGGATCATCCTTTCCGGCCTGCAGCGCGCCGGCAAGGTCGACGGGATCTTTCTTATCCTCCACGGATCGATGATTGCCGAACATGTCGACGACTGCGAGGGCGAGCTGCTGCGTCGGATCCGCCGTACCGTGGGAAGGGAGATCCCGCTCGCCGTCACGCTCGACCCTCATGCCAACGTGACGGATACGATGGCGACCGCCGCGGACATTCTGACGGCGTACCGCACCACGCCGCACATCGACCATTACGAGACCGGCTTGCGTTCCGCCGAGCTCCTCGATCGCGCGCTCAGCGGCGCGATCCGTCCGGTCGTTCATCTCGCGCGACGACCGCTGCTCGATCTAGACAACGGACGCACTATCGGCGCGGGGCCGATGACCGAGTGGCTCGCTCTGGCAGCGGAGATCGAGCGGAACGAGCCTGGCGTTCTTACGGTCAGTCTCCACAATGGCTATCCGTGGGGGGACATCGCCGAGGCGGGTGTTTCTGCGGCGGTCGTCGGCGACGGGGCCTCAGCCCGCTTCGTGGAACTTGCCGAGCAGCTGATGGACGAGGCCTGGCGGCGGCGAGGGCGCTGGACGATCGAGCTGCTGTCTCTTCCAGAAGCTGCAGCCATCGCGAAGGCGCATCCGAAAGGTATGCGGCCACTACTCGTCGGAGACTATACCGACGCTCCTTCCGGAGGCGGTTCCGGTGATGGCACGGCCTTGCTCAAGGCGTTCCTCGATGCCGGCGTCACCGATGCTGTGCTTGGACTCCTGTGCGACCCGGACGCAGTCATCAAAGGCATGGAAGTCGGGGTGGGCGGCTCGGTCTCATTGCGGTTGGGCGGCAAGACCGATCCCCGTTTCGGCGGCGACCCGCTTTCGGTGACCGGCAGCGTTGTGGCGCTTTCGGAGGGAAGCTTTGTCCGCAAAGGCCCCGTCGCGACGGGCACGCGCGGTTCCCTCGGCCCTTCGATGCTATTGGATGTCGAGGGCATCCGGATCGCGGTCAATTCGTGGCCGGTCGCGGTGGAAGATCGCGAGCACTTCCGGATACTCGGTGTGTCGCCGGAGCAGGAGAGGGTGCTCGCCTGCAAAGCGGTGAACCACTTCCGCGCCGACTTCGAGCCGATCGCGGATCGGCTGATCTACGCCGATTCCGGCGGCATCTGCAGTCCAAACTACCGACAGTTCCCCTACGTAAAGCTCCGGCGTCCGGTGTCGCCGCTCGACTTCGACTGAGCGGAAGCCGGGTGGCTCAAATAGGCGAAGTCCGACACTTCTCCCGCACGACGCAGGAGGCCGACGAGAAATTCTGGGCGGCGTGCCGGCATGCGGGCGTCGAGCCTGTGCTCTTCCGTCACCCGCGCCAAGGTCCCGGCGGAGAGTCGTTACACCTCAGCGTCGTTCAACTCGGCCCCACCGACGCGCCTAAGCATCTGGTCATCGTCTCGGGCACGCACGGCGTCGAAGGATTCGCGGGCTCGGCGATCCAGTGTCGTGCTCTCTCTGATCCGGGCTTTTGTCGCCTGCCGCCGGACATTGCGATCACTTTCGTCCATCTCATCAATCCCTACGGCTGTGCCTGGGATCGAAAGGAGACCGAGAACAACGTCGATCTGCACCGGAACTTTATCTACACCGCACCGCCCTACCCGACCAACGACGAGTTCGATCGGATCGCCGACTTCCTGCACATCGACGAGTGGTCCGGACCGAGCCGGGATGCGGCCGACGCTCGGCTCAAGGCCTACATCGACACGCACGGCATGTTCGAGACGAGGGCCGTCATCGCTCAAGGACAGCACCGGCATCCTCTCGGAATCCGCTTCAACGGCACAGAACCGACATGGTCCAAACGGACGATGGATCGAATCGTCGCGGGCTGGCTTCGGCACGCGAAGCAGGTAGCGGTGCTCGACGTGCACACCGGATATGGAAAGGCGGGCGCCAGCGAGGTCTTCACCTACTCGAGTACAGGCTCGGGCGAGTACGAGCGCCTTGCCGCTTGGCTCGGCGGCGTGACGACCCTTCAGAAGGGCAAGGTTCGCCTCGCCGTTCACCCCCGTATGCCTTACAACTACATCGCGGATCTGGTGCCGGGCGCGGAGGTCACTGTGGCCGCCCTGGAGTTCGGCACCGACGAAGGCCCACGCGACGAGCTCACCTTGATTCGGGAAGACAACTTCATACACCTGCGCGGCGATCCCTTCTCCCCGGAGGGGAGGGTGACGCGTGCCCGGATGCGGGCCGTCTTCTATCTCGAAAGGGAGTCATGGAAGGAGTACGTCCTCAAGCGGGGCGACGAGGTTCTGGCGCATATGAAACTCGGACTGCAGGCATGGCGGGCCTAGATTTCGAGCTTGGCTCGGCGGCGACTGGCGCCGGCAGTTCGGGGACCGGTCGGTGCTTCTGGTGACGCGGCAACATCGATGAGCGACGCGGCGCAACGGTCCGGCAGAGCAGAGATCCGCCTATTGGCGCCCGGGAGCCGGGTCACGCTTCAGGAGCACGTGTATCGCGCCTTGAAGGGGCAGCTCGCTTCGGGCGGATTCGTTCCGGGACAGGTCGTCACTGTGCGCGAGATCGCCGAGTCCATGGGGACCAGCCCGATGCCCGTCCGCGAGGCGATGCGTCGTCTCGCGAGCGAGCGAGCCCTGGACATCATGCCGAACGGATCGGTCAGGGTTCGCGTGATCCGGAGCCGCCACTGGCTTCAGCTGCGGGACATCAGGTTGCGCCTGGAAGGCCTTGCGGTTCGTCAATCGGCTCAGCATATCGACGGCGCGTCGGTCGCAGAGGCCGAGCGCCTGGATCGTGCGATGTCGGATGCCGCGTTGCAGGGCGATCTGGAGCGGGTCGTCGCGCTCAATCGCGAGTTCCATTTCCTAATCTACCGGGCTGCACAGAACGAGGTTCTGCTCGAGATGATCGACGGTATCTGGCTGCAGATCGGTCCCTCATTGATGGCGTCGGTCTATGCCGTCGATCGGGATAGGTCTTACGGCTCGATCATGAGAACGGTCGAGCACCACGCTCCGCTTGTCGCCGCTCTGCGGCGGCGAGATCCGGACGCTGCGGAAGGGGCTCTCGTCGGCGACCTTTCGCAGCCGTTCCTTGAGAGTCAGGGCGCCCTCGGCGACGCGATCGAAGGCCGCCGACCATCTCCGAAAGGCTGACTAGAGCTCCGAACCCTAGAATCCGACCTTGTCTCCGCCCTTGAGCTTGAGGATGCGGCGCGCCTCATCAGGCGTCGCGATCTCGAGCGATAGGGTCTCGAGCACGTGGCGGATCTTCCTGACCTGGTCGGCGTTCGACTTAGCGAGCTCGCCTTTGCCGACATAGATCGAATCCTCCATGCCGACCCGGACGTTCCCGCCCATCATCGCGCCCATGGTGCAGAGCGACATCTGATGCTTGCCGGCGGCGAGGATCGACCACTGGTACTCGCCGAACAGCCGGTCGGCTGTCCGCTTCATGTGCTGCAAGTCCTCGGGATGAGGGCCGATGCCGCCGAGGATGCCGAAGATCGTCTGCACGAACAGCGGCGGCTTGATCAGCTTTCGGTCCAGGAAGTGGGCCAGCGTATAGAGGTGACCCACGTCGTAGCACTCGCATTCGA
>CAZDGR010000047.1:0-16525 GCA_964504845.1 uncultured Rhizobium sp.
CACGCCTTTCCGCTGACGCCGGCCTCGGCGAAGGTCGCCATGCCGGTGTGGCAGGCCGCCGCCGCCTTGAGCACGCCCAGAGCCAGCGCCGCGCCCGAGGCCTCACCGAGCCGCATGCCGAAGTCGAACAGCGCCGACTTGCCGATCTCGGCAAGCAGCTTTCGGTGCCCCGGCTCGGCCGAGACATGGCTCACGATGCAATGGTCGAGCAGGTGCGGATCGATCCGGTGCAGCACGGATGCCGCGACCGTGCTGGCGAAGCCGTCGAGCACCACCGGCGTCCGGGCGCGGCGCGCGGCGATCACCGCGCCGGTGATGGCCGCCAGCTCGAAGCCGCCGAGGCAGCGCAGGATCTCGAGCGGGTCGCCGGCATCCCTGTGCTTCGCGACGCCGGCGGCGATCACCTCGGTTTTGCGCTTGAGTGCGTCACCGACGACGCCGGTGCCAGGACCCGCCCAGTATTCGGCCGTGCCGCCGAACAGCGCGCAGGCGAGCGCCGAGGCGGAGGTCGTGTTGGCGATCCCCATCTCGCCGAGGCAGAGCACGTCGATTCCCGTCTCGACCGACATCATGCCGTATGCCAGCGAGCGGCCGGCCTCTTCCTCGTCCATCGCCGGGACTTGGGTGAAGTCATGGGTCGGCGTTTCCAGCGCCATCTCGTAGACGCGGAGGTCGGCATCGAAGGTCTTGCAGAGCTGGTTGATCGCCGCCCCGCCGTTGATGAAGTTCTGCACCATCTGCGCCGTCACCGCGGCCGGGAAGGCGGAGACGCCGAGCGATGCGACGCCGTGGTTGCCGGCGAAGACAGCGACCCGCGGATGGTCGACGCGCGGACGCGCACGGCCCTGCCATGTGGCGAGCCAGGCCGAGATCTCCTCGAGGCGTCCGAGCGCCCCCGGCGGCTTGGTCAGCTGCGCCTCGCGCGTCGCGACGGCGCTCGCCGCCTCCAGGTCCGGCCCCGGCAGCTCGCGGAGGATCTTTCGGATCTCATCCAGGGTGACGATCGGCTCGGACATGGCGAGGCCCTCGGGGACAGGGGCGCCTTCATCGCTGGATTTCCGGCGCCGGCCAAGCGAAAAACTAGGGATGGCCGGACTCGCCGACATGCGCTCGCAGCTCACCACCTCCGTCGCGTTCCTGACGCGGCTTCCGATTCGGCTGGAGGCGCCGTTGCCGCTGGCGGCAGCGGTACCGGGCTTCCCGCTCGCCGGTGCGCTGGTCGGCGGCATCGCCGCGGTGGTGCTCGCGGTCGCGCTCTGGGTCGGTATCCCGCCGCTGCCGGCGGCGCTGCTGGCGATCGGTGCGTCCGTCGTCGCGACCGGCGCGCTTCACGAGGACGGGCTCGCCGATTCGGCCGACGGGCTTTTCTCCGGAAAGCCGCGCGAGCGCGTGCTCGAGATCATGCGCGATTCCCGGATCGGCACCTTCGGCGCGCTGGCGCTGATCCTTTCGGTGGGGTTGCGTGCCGGATCGCTGGCGATACTCGCCGACGGCGCGGCGGCGCTGGTCGCGGTCCACGCGCTGTCGCGGGGATGGTTGCCCTGGCTGATGTGGCAGGACGCACCGGCTCGTAGTGACGGGCTCGCCGCCGATGCCGGCAGGCCGGAGCAGGCGAACGTCTTCTGGGCCGCCGGGTTTGGGCTTGCGATCGCCGCGATCGCGATCGGGCCGCTAGCGGCGCTGCTGGCGGCGGCGGTCGCGGCAGCCGCGGCGCTCGCCGTCGCCGCGCTGGCGCGAAAGCGCCTCGGCGGCTATACCGGGGACACCCTGGGCGCTGCCGAGCAGGCGGCGGAAATCGGGGCCCTTCTCGCCTTGACCACGATCTGATCGCACCCCCATGAGCACCAGCTTCGATCCCGGCGTCATGACCCGCTGGTGGTGGATCCGCCACGCTCCGGTCACCGTCAACAAGGGCCGCGCCTACGGCCAGACCGACCATCCTTGCGACACTTCGGCCGAGAGCCATTTCAAGGGCTGGGCCGAGCTTCTGCCGAAGGACGCGGTCTGGGTGCATTCGCCGCTCAGGCGCACGCGCGAGACCGCGGAGGCGATCGGCGCCTGCGGCTACAAGCTGCCGAAGATGGAAGTGGTGCCCGAATTCATCGAGCAGCATTTCGGCGAGTGGCAGGGACGCACCTACGAGGAGCTGAAGAACAGCCCGGAGTCGGGCTATCACCGCTTCTGGCTCGGGCCGGCCGCCGCCGTGCCGCCGGGCGGCGAGAGCTTCGAGCACCTGATCCACCGCGTGATCCCCGGCATCGAGCGGCTCAACCTCGAGCATGCCGGCAAGGACATCGTCGCGGTCACCCATGGCGGCACCATCCGCGCCGCGGTCGCCCATGCGCTCCGGCTCGATCCGGAGGCTGCGCTTCGCGTCGACGTCTCCAATACCAGCCTGACCCGGCTCGATCATTTCGCCGGCACGCCGCGCCATCCGCCGGCCTGGCGGGCGGTGGTGATCAACCAGCCGCCCAGGATGCCGGCCACCTGGTAGCCCCTCCCGGCCGGCCATGCTACGGTCGGCTCCAAGACATCGCGACAGGGAAGTCCGGTTAAGAACCCGGCGCTGCCCCCGCAACTGTGACGGGCGAGGCTCGAGACCACTAAGCCACTGGCCGGCAACGGCTGGGAAGGCGGTCGGAAGCCGGTGACCCCCGAGCCAGGAGACCTCCGCGACGTCGCCCGCAACGGTGCTTGCTCCTCGGGTGGAGGGCCTGCCGTGACGACATCCTTCCCGCCATTCACGCGGGCACTGATCCTGGGCGGCGCACGCTCCGGTAAAAGCGCGCGTGCCGAGGCGCTGACCTTGGCGGCCGCTGCCGGCGGCACCGCGGTCTATCTCGCGACATCCGAGACCGGCGACGCCGAGATGCAGGCGCGGATCGCCGAGCATCGTTCGCGCCGCGGCGCCGGCTGGGCGACAAGGGAAGCGCCGCTGGCACTCGTCGAGGCGTTCGCGAACGAGAGGCGGCCGGTGCTGATCGACTGCCTGACGCTCTGGCTTTCCAACCTGATGGCTGCCGGCCGCGACGTCGCCCGCGAAGGCGACCGCCTCGCCGTAGCCATCGCCGCTCACGCCGCCCCGCTCGTGCTGGTCTCGAACGAGGTCGGCATGGGCATCGTCCCCGACAACGCGCTTGCCCGCGCCTTCCGCGATCACGCCGGCCGGCTGCACCAGAAGATCGCCGCCGTCTGCGATCGGGTCGAGCTGGTGGTCGCCGGCCTTCCCCTCGTCCTCAAGCCTCAGGGAAATTCATGAGCCGCATTCCCGCCACCGTCGTCACCGGCTTCCTCGGCGCCGGCAAGACCAGCCTGATCCAGAATCTGCTCCGCACCGCGAATGGCCGGAAGCTCGCTTTCGTCATCAACGAGTTCGGCGAGCTCGGCATCGACCGCGAGCTGATCCTCGGATGCGGCATCGAAGGCTGCGAGGACGACGACATCGTCGAGCTCGCCAACGGCTGCATCTGCTGCACCGTCGCCGACGACTTCCTGCCCTCGATGAGGAAGCTGATCGAGCGCGCCGATCCGCCCGAGCACATCGTGATCGAGACCTCGGGCCTGGCGCTGCCGAAGCCGCTGGTCCAGGCGTTCAACTGGCCCGAGGTCAAGGCCCGGGCCACCGTCGACGGCGTGATCGCGGTGATCGACGCCGCCGCCGTCGCCTCCGGCCGCTTCGCCGACGATCCCGGGGCGGTGGCGAAGCAGCGCGCGGCCGATCCGAACCTCGATCACGAGAATCCGCTGGAGGAGGTCTTCGAGGACCAGCTCGCCTGCGCCGATCTCGTCATCCTCAACAAGAGCGACCTGATCTCGCCGGCCGAGCTCGCCCGCGTCCGTGCCGAGATCGCCGCCGTGCTGCGTCCGGGCGTGAAGGTGGTCGAATCCAGGCAGGGCGATCTTCCGGCCGCCGCGCTGCTCGGTCTGGCGGCGGCAGCCGAAGACGATCTCGCCAGCCGCCCCTCGCATCACGACAACGAGGAGGACCACGACCACGAGGACTTCGAGAGCTTCTCGATAGCGCTCCCGGCGGTTGGCGACCCGGCGGCGCTGGAAGCGCGCATCCTCATGGCGGTCGAGAAGTTCGGCGTGCTGCGGGTGAAGGGCTTCGTCGACGTACCCGGCAAGGCACTCCGCCACGTGATCCAAGGCGTCGGTCCGCGCCTGGTGCGCCACTTCGACCGCGCCTGGAAGCCGGACGAGACGCGATCGAGCCGGATCGTCGTCATCGGCCTCAAAGGTCTCGACCGCAAAGGCATCGAGGCGGAGATCCGCGGCTGATGCATCTCCTCGTCGCCGAGCCTGGGAAGATCGACGGCGCCGAAGCCGTCGACCTCGGCCAGTCGCAAGGCGACGTCGTGGTGCTGACTGCGGCCGACACCGAGATCGCGGCGCTGGCCGCGGCGCGCCAGCGGCAGGGCGAAGGCCCCTCGCTCCGCCTCGCCAATCTCGGCCGGCTGCAGCACAACCTTTCGGTCGACATCCATGTCGATGCGGTGGTCGCGAGCGCCAAGCTGGTCGTCGTCCGCCTGCTCGGCGGCCGCGCCTATTGGCCCTATGGCGTCGACCGCATCGTCGAGGTCTGCCGCGCGGGAAAGATCAAGCTGGCGCTGCTGCCGGGCGACGACCGGCCGGATCCGGAGCTGGCGTCGCTGTCGACGCTGCGCCTGGAAGACGCCAACCGTCTCTGGCGCTACCTGATCGAAGGCGGCGTCGGCAATGCCGAGCGCTTCCTCGCCATGGCCGCGCATCTGATCGGCCGGGGAGAGGCGCCGCCGCCGGCCGAGCCGCTGCCGCGCACCGGCATCTATCGCACTGCGGGTGGCGGTCGTCCGGTAGCCGCCCTGGTCTTCTATCGAGCCCTGCTGCAGTCCGGCACCCTGGACCCGGTCGATGCTCTGATCGAGGCGCTCGACCGCGTGGGGCTTTCAACTCAGGCGATCTTCGCTGCCTCCCTCAAGGACGGCGAAGCCAAGGCGCTGATCGCCGCGGCGAATCCCGACATCATCCTGAACGCGACCGCCTTCTCGGCCGGCACGATTGACGGCACCGACTGCCCGGTGCTGCAGGTCGTCTTCTCCGGTTCCACCGAGGAGACCTGGGCGGCCGATGCGCGCGGGCTCCGCTCGGCCGACCTCGCGATGAACGTGGCGATGCCGGAGGTCGACGGCCGCATCCTCTCGCGCGCGGTCTCGTTCAAGACGCTTCGCGCCCGCGATCCCCTGACCGAAGCCGACATCGTCGACTACAAGCCGGTACCGGATCGCATCGAGTTCGTGGCGTCGCTTGCGGCCGCCTGGGTGAAGCTTCGCCGTGCCTCGGCGCCCGATCGCCGCGTGGCGCTCGTGCTCGCCAACTATCCGAACCGCGATGCCCGCATCGGCAACGGCGTCGGCCTCGATACGCCGGCCTCCACGGTCGAGGTGCTGGCGGCGCTGGAGGAGGCGGGCTACCGCGTCGATGGACGCCCGGCCGACGGCGCCGCGTTGATGGCGCGCCTGCTTTCGGGGCCGACCAATGCGGCATCGGATCGCGTGGCGACAGTAGTGCTGCCGCTCGACCGCTACCGTGCCTGGCTCATGGACCAGGTGCCCGAGACGCGGGCGGCGATCGACGAACGCTGGGGCGATGCGGCGAGCGATCCCTTCGTCCGCGACGGCGGCTTCGCGCTTCCGGTCCACCTCTTCGGCAATGTCGCGGTCGCGGTGCAGCCGGCGCGCGGCTACAACATCGATCCCGAGGCGAGCTACCACGATCCCGACCTCGTACCGCCGCACGGCTACCTCGCCTTCCATCTCTGGCTTCGCGAGGTCTTCGGCGCGCAGGCCGTCGTGCATCTCGGCAAGCACGGGAACCTGGAATGGTTGCCGGGCAAGGCGACGGCGCTGTCGCAGCTCTGTTGGCCGGAGATCGCGTTGGGCGCGCTCCCGAACCTCTATCCGTTCATCGTCAACGATCCGGGCGAGGGGACGCAGGCGAAGCGGCGCGCCGGCGCGGTGATCGTCGATCACCTGACGCCGCCCCTGACGCGCGCCGGCAGCTATGGCGCGCTGGCCGACCTCGAGCACCTGATCGACGAGTACTACCACGCCGCGACACTGGATCCGCGGCGACTCGATCCGCTGGCCGAAGGCATCCTCGATCAGTGCCGCAAGGCCGGTCTCGACCGCGACTGCGGCATCGAGGATGCGGACGATCGCCAGACGGCGCTGAAGAAGCTCGACCGCCATCTCTGCCGTCTCAAGGACCTGCAGATCCGCGACGGTCTGCATGTGCTGGGACGCTCGCCCGATGGCGGCCGCCTCGACGCGCTGCTGGTGGCGCTGGCCCGGGTGCCGCGCGGCACGCGGCCGGAAGACGCCTCGCTGATCGGCGCGCTCGCCGCCGACCAGAAGCTCGGCATCGATCCGCTGCTGGATGAGGACGGTCGCGCCGTCGATCGTCTGGAAGCCGAGGCTCTGGATCTCGTCGCCGGCCGCAGCACCTGCGATCCGGCCTGGACGAGCACGGCCGCCGTCCTTCGCGAGATCGAGACGCGGCTCCGTCCCGCCGTCGCCGCATCCGGCGCCGCGGAACGCACGGCGCTGCTGACCGGTCTCGACGGCCGCTTCGTGATGCCCGGTCCTTCCGGTGCGCCGACGCGCGGCAAGCCCGAGGTGCTGCCGACGGGGCGCAACTTCTATTCGGTCGACACGCGCGCGGTGCCGACGCCGGCAGCCTGGACGCTGGGTTGGGCCTCGGCGTCGATGCTGGTCGAGCGCCACGCGCAGGAGCATGGCGACTACCCGAAGCGCATCGCGCTCTCGGCCTGGGGGACCTCCTGCATGCGGACCGGCGGCGACGATGCCGCGCAGGCATTGGCGCTGATGGGCGTGCGTCCGGTCTGGGATGCCGGATCGCGCCGCGTCACCGGTTTCGAGATCATGCCGGCCTCGGTGCTGGGGCGGCCGCGCGTCGACGTCACGCTGCGGGTCTCCGGTTTCTTCCGCGACGCGTTCCCCGGACTGATCGATCTCGTCGACTCCGCGGCACGTGCCGTTGCCCGCCTCGACGAGCCGGCGGACGTCAATCCGCTGGCGGCCGCCTTCGCCAAGGATCGCGCCCTGCTGATGCGCCAGGGCCTCGATGCGGCGACAGCGGAGCTTCGCGCCGGCTTCCGCGTCTTCGGCGCCAAGCCAGGCGCCTATGGCGCCGGCCTCCAGTCGCTGATCGAGCATCGGGGCTGGAAGACCCAGGCCGATCTCGCCCAGGCCTTCCTCGCCTGGAGCAGCTTCGCCTATGCGGCCGGCAGGGAAGGCGCTGCCGAGCCGATGCTGGCCGATCGTCTCAACGGCATCGAGGCGGTGGTCCAGAACCAGGACAACAGAGAGCACGACCTGCTCGACTCCGACGACTACTACCAGTTCGAGGGCGGGCTCGCGGTCACGGTGGCGCACCTCTCCGGTGCGGCGCCGGTCGTCTATCACAACGATCATTCGCGGCCCGAGAGGCCGCGGATCTCGACCTTGCCCGAGGAGCTGGCGCTGATCCTCCGCGGTCGAGCCGCCAACCCGAAGTGGATCGCCGGCGTCATGCGCCACGGCTACAAGGGCGCGGTCGAGATCGCGGCGACGGTCGACCACCTCTTCGCCTTTGCCGCGACCACCGACCAGGTCCGCGACGACCAGTTCGACCTGCTGTTCGACGCCTATGTCGCCGACGAGTCCGTGCGCAGCTTCATGGCCGAGGTCAACTCGGCGGCGCTTCGCGACATGCTGGCCCGCTTCGAGGAAGCGCGCACCCGCGGCCTCTGGAAGCCTGGCGGCAACCGCCGGCCGGCGATGCTGGCATCCCTCATCGGAACGAGCGAAGCTGCCGAATGACCGACGACGATCTCGCCCGCCACGCCGCCAAGGCGGCTAAGCGGAAAGCCTTTCGCGATGCCAAGATCGCAACCAAGACGATCGAGAAGGGCCTCCTGATGGTCCATACCGGCAAGGGCAAGGGGAAGTCGACCGCCGCCTTCGGCCTGGTTCTGAGGGCGCTCGGCAACGACATGAAGGTCGGCGTCGTCCAGTTCACCAAAGGCAAGTGGGGGACCGGCGAGCGCGGCGCGCTCGAGCGCTTCGGCGACCGGATCCGGTTCGCCACGATGGGCGAGGGCTTCACCTGGGAGACCCAGGACCGGGCCCGCGACGTCGCCGCCGCGACCAAGGCCTGGGAGGCGGCCAAGTCGATGCTGGCCGCGCCGGATCTCGGCCTCGTCGTGCTGGACGAGCTCAACATCGTGTTGCGGTACGATTACCTGGATTTGACGGAGGTGATCGAAGGGCTCCAGGCTCGCCGGGACGGCCTTCACGTGCTGGTGACCGGCCGCAACGCCAAGAAGGAGCTGATCGAGGTCGCTGATATGGTCACCGAGATGGTTCCGGTGAAACACCATTTCGATTCGGGTGTTAAGGCGCAGATGGGTATCGAGTTCTAGGCAAGGAGTCCCCACACCATGCGCACCCTCATCTCCCTCGCCGCCGCGGCTTTCCTCTTCATTGCTCCGGCCAAGGCCGAAGAGCCCCAGGCGCTGGTCGATCGCGCCCGGCTCTCGGTCGAAAGCGTCCTCAACGATCCGAACTTCGCTGCCGCCAAGGCCAGGCTCCGCACCGCCCGCGGCATCCTGGTCGTGCCGCAGCTGATCAAGGCCGGCCTGTTCATCGGCGGCGAGGGCGGCTTCGGCGTGCTGCTTTCCAGGGATGCCCAGGGGAACTGGTCGAGCCCGGCCTTCGTCAGCATGGCCGGCGCCTCGTTCGGCATCCAGATCGGCGTCGAGGCGAAGGAAGTCCTGTTCCTGGTCATGACCGATCGCGGCATGAACTCGCTCATGTCGACGCAAGGGAAGCTCGGAGCCGATGCCAGCGTATCGGTCGGCCCGATGGGCGCCGGCGTCGAGGCGGCGACCACCGGCTCGCCCGCGACGGACATCATCGCCTTCTCGAAGTCGCAGGGCCTGTTCGGCGGCGCCGCGCTCGAAGGTTCGGTGATCCAGCCCAAGGCCGACTTCAACCAGGCTTATTACGGGCGGGCGGTCAGCCCGCGCGAGATCCTGGTGAACCGCACCGTCTCCAGTCCCGGCGCCGACGACCTGAGGCGGGCGCTTGCGGCGAGGTGAGCGCAACCTGACCCCGGCCCTGATGCTTCAGGGCACGGGATCCGATGTCGGAAAGTCGCTGCTTCTGACGGCCCTGGCGCGCCACTACACGCGCCGGGGCCTTTCCGTCAGGCCGTTCAAGCCGCAGAACATGTCCAATAACGCCGCCGTCACCGAGGACGGCGGCGAGATCGGCCGCGCCCAGGCGCTCCAGGCCCGCGCCGCCGGCGTGCCGGCGACCGTCGACATGAACCCGATCCTCCTGAAGCCCGAAGGCGAGAGCGGGGCGCAGGTCATCGTTCAGGGCAAGATGGCAGGCCGCGCCGATGCGCGCGTCTATCACGCGATGAAGCCATCGCTGCTGCCGAAGGCGCTGGAGAGCTTCGAGCGGATCTCAGCCGAGGCCGACCTGGTCCTGGTCGAAGGCGCCGGCAGCCCGGCCGAGATCAACCTCCGCGCCGGCGACATCGCCAACATGGGCTTCGCCGAGGCCGCCGACCTGCCGGTGGTCCTGGTCGGCGACATCGACCGCGGCGGCGTCATCGCCAGCCTGGTCGGCACCTGCCGTCTTCTCGAACAAGCCGAGCGGGCGCGAATCAAGGGTTACCTGATCAACAAGTTCCGCGGCGACGTCTCGCTGTTCGAGTCCGCCTTCGCGCCGATCAAGGCCGAGACCGGCCTCGACTGCCTCGGCGTCGTTCCGCACTTCGCCGAGGCGGCGCTGCTGCCGGCGGAGGATGCGCTCGGCCTCGACCGGATTGCTGCCAACGGCCATGGCCCGATCCGTATCGTCGTGCCGCGGCTGCCGCGCATCGCCAACTTCGACGACCTCGATCCGCTGAGAGCCGAGCCCGAGGTCGCGGTCGAGATCGTGCCGCCGGGGAAGGCGCTGCCGGTCGCCGACCTGATCCTGCTGCCGGGCAGCAAGGCGACGCTCTCGGACCTCGCCTTCCTGCGGGAGCAGGGATGGGACGTCGACATCCTCGCCCATCGCCGCCGCGGCGGCCGGATCCTCGGGCTTTGCGCCGGCTACCAGATGCTCGGCCGCGAGGTTGTGGATCCGCACGGGATCGAGGGGCGCGCCGGCTCGGTGCCAGGCCTGGGCATGCTCGATGTCGCGACCGAGCTCACGCCGGTGAAGGCGCTCCGCAAGGTTGCCGGCACCCATCTTTCGACCGGCGCACCGGTTCATGGCTACGAGATGCATATCGGGCGCACCGAAGGTCCGGACCGCGCGCGCGCCGCGCTGCTGCTGATGGGGCAGGGCGAGGACGGCGCGCGCAGCGCCGACGGATTGGTCGAAGGCTGCTACGTGCACGGCCTCTTCGCCTCGGATGCGTTCCGGCGGCGCTTCCTCGCCAGCCTTCGTCCCGGTCATGCCTCGACCGTCGCCTACGAGCAGACGGTGGAGGACGTGCTCGACCGCTGGGCCGAGCATGTCGCGCGCGCGGTCGATACCGACCGTCTGCTGGAGATCGCGCGTGCTAGATGAATGTCAGCACCGCGACCAATGCGCCCGCTACCAGGGCCGCGTCGATCAGGCTGCCGACGACGTAGAGGCGAAGCGCCGCTTTTATGTCGGCGGTCGTCGCCCGCGCCCTTCCATCGCCGACCCAGGGATCGTTGACCGCCATCTCCGGGTAGCGGCGGGGACCGGCGAGCGCCAGGTCGAGCGCGCCGGCGGTCGCCGCTTCCGGCCAGCCGGCGTTCGGCGACTTGTGCTTGCCCGCATCGCGGAACATCGTGCGGAGCGCCGCTCCGGGACGCGCACCCGGCGCGATGAAGGACGCCAGCACCAGGATCACCCCGGAGATACGGGCCGGTATCCAGTTCGCGGCGTCGTCGAGGCGGGCCGCGAACCTGCCGAAGTAGAGGTAACGCGGCGTCTTGTGGCCGATCATGCTGTCGAGCGTGTTGATCGTCTTGTAGGCGAGCAGGCCCGGCAGGCCGAAGATCAGCGTCCAGAGCACCGGGGCGACGACGCCGTCGGAAAAGTTCTCGGCGAGCGATTCGATCGCCGCCCGGCAGACGCCGTGATCGTCGAGCGCGTTCGGATCGCGGCCGACGATGTGCGACACCGCCTCGCGCCCGGCGGCGAGGCCGGACTCGTCCAGCGCCGTGCGCACCCGGGAGACATGATCGTAGAGGCTCCGTTGCGCGATCAGCGTCGTCATCACCAGGAGCTCGAAGAACCAGCCGAACGGCACGGTGACCGCCGCCCAGTGGATTGCCGTGCCGATCGCCGCCGCCAGGGTCACCAGGATCACGGTGGCGATCGCGCCGCGGATCAGCCGCGAGCGGTTCGAGCGCTCAAGCCGGTTGAGCCTTCTGTCGAAGAAGCCAATGGCGTTCCCGATCATCACGACCGGGTGGCTAAGGAAGCGGAACAGCCACGGCATCTCGCCGAAGATGGCGTCGAGGACGAGCGCGAGCAGCAGGAGCCCGATGGTCTCGGCGCCATGGCCGGCAAAGGCGAACATGGCCGGACCATGGAGTTAAGGCGCGCGCCCGTCAATTCGGGCGAAGCGGCATGAACGGGGAGGGACGCGATCTCTTCGTCGGCGTCGGCGCCGATCGCGAGGAGACCGCGGGCGAATTGCGGGCACTCACCTTCGCCGCACTCGCCAAGGCCGGCGCGCCGGTCGAGGCGGTCGCCTGCATCGCCTCGATCGATCTCAAGGCCGGCAAGTCGGCGATCGAAGACCTGGCCGACGCTCTCGGCGTGCCCGTCCGCTTCTTTGCCGCCGCCCGGCTCGAGGCCGAGACGCCAAGGCTCGCCAATCCGTCCGAGGCGGTGTTCAAGAAGGTCGGCTGCCACGGCGTTGCCGAAGCCGCGGCGCTGGCATCGGCCGGGGCGTCGGCGGCCCTCGTCGTGCCGAAGCTCAAGGGGGCGCATGTCACGCTGGCGATCGCACGATCCGGACGGCGCCTGACGTGACCGTCCACTTCATCGGCGCCGGCCCGGGCGCTCCGGACCTGATCACCGTCCGCGGGCTCGCGCTTATCCGCCGCTGCCCGGTCGTGCTCTATGCCGGCTCGCTGGTGCCCCGCGAGGTGATATCCGAGGCTGCCGCCGATGCGCGGGTCATCGACACCGCGCCGATGACGTTGGAGGCGATCGTCGAGGAGATGCGCCTGGCCCATGCCGCCGGCCACGACGTCGCCCGCGTGCATTCCGGCGACCCGTCGCTCTACGGCGCGGTTGCCGAGCAGATGCGCCGCCTCGACGCCCTCGGCATTCCCTACGACGTGACGCCCGGTGTGCCGGCGTTCGCCGCGGCGGCCGCGGCACTGAAGCGCGAGCTGACCTTGCCGGGCATCGCCCAGACCGTCGTGCTGACCCGGACTGCCGTCCGCTCATCGCCGATGCCGGAGGGCGAGGATCTCGCCCGCTTCGCACCCGGCGACGTGACGCTGGCGATCCATCTCTCGGCCGCCAACCTTGAGAAGGTGGTGGCCGACCTGATGCCTCATCGCGGCGCCGATTGCCCGGTCGTTGTCGCGGTCCGCGTCGGCTGGCCGGACGAGCGGATGATTTCGGGCACGCTCGGCGACATCGCGGAGAAAGTGGCGGACGCCGGCGTCAAGCGGACCGCGCTGATCCTGGTCGGCCGTGCCCTCGGCGATGCCGACTTCGAGGAGAGCCGGCTCTACGACGCGGGCCATGCCCGCGCGTTCAAGCCGGAAGGCTAGAGCCGGGCCGTCACCCAGGCGACGGCATCGTCGATGCTCTCGACCCGGTCGCCAGGTTCGGGCAAGGGGCGGCGCACCATCACCACCGGCAGGTCCGCCTCGCGCGCCGCCTCGATCTTGGCGTAGGTCGCGGTGCCGCCCGATGCCTTGCTGACCACGACCTCGATCCGGTGATGGCGGAGCAGGGACCGCTCGTTCTCGAGCGTGAAGGGGCCGCGTCCCTCGATCACGGTGCAGTCGGCAAGCGGCGACGGCGTCCGCGCCGCATCGATCACCCGGACCAGGAACCAGCGGTCGGCGAGCGCGGCGAAGGGGGCGAGCTCGGTGCCGCCGACGGTGAGCCAGACCCGGCGACCGAGGTGGCGCAGCGCGTGCGCGGCAGCGTCGATCCCGTCGACCTCGATCCAGCGGTCGAGCGGATGGCGCGGCCAGGATGGACGCCAGAAGAGGAGACGGGGGACGCCGGTCAGGTCGGTGGCCTCCCGGGCATTCTGGCTCATCCGGTCGGCGAAGGGGTGGGTGGCATCGACCAGAAGGTCGATCGCCTCGTCTCTTATATAGGCGGCGAGGCCGTCGGCACCGCCGAAGCCGCCTATCCTGATCCTTCCCGGCGGCGGCCGGAGTCCTTCGACCCGTCCGGCGAAGGAAGACACGAGGTCGATCCGGTCGCCGGCGCGCTCAAGCAACCGGGCGGCGAGCGCTGCCGCCTCGGCGGTGCCGCCGAGGATCAGGACCTTACGGACCGGCATGCGCAAGAAGCTCGCCGGATCGATCGAAGACCGCCACGTCGACCGCGATGCCGCCGGCGAGCGTGGCAAGCGCCACTTCGCGGCTGCGGCGGGCGATCACCTCGGCGAGCGGCAGGCCGGCGGCGCGTGCCAGCGCGAGGACGGCGCCGCCGGACGAGGCTGCGCGCGCCTCTTCGACCAAGGAAGGGGGCGCGCCGAGGTCGGCCAGCATCGTGGCGAGGCCGGACACGTCGACCTCGCTGGCGCCCGAGTGAAGGTCGAGATGGCCATCGGCGAGCTTCGCCAGCTTGGCGAAGCCGCCGGCGATCGTCAGCCGCGGGATGGGATGGTCGCGGAGATACTTGAGCATGCCGCCGGCGAAGTCGCCCATGTCGATCAGCGCCTCTTCCGGCAGCTGGTGGAGCCGCTGCACAGCCTCTTCGGAGACTCGGCCGGTCGATCCGGCGACATGGCCAAGACCTGCCGCCCGCGCGACATCGATGCCGCGATGGATCGAGTGGATCCACGACGAGCAGGAATAGGGGATCACGATCCCGGTGGTGCCGAGGATCGAGAGCCCGCCGAGAATGCCGAGCCGGCTGTTGAGAGTGCGTTTGGCGAGCTCGGCGCCGCCGGGAATCGAGATCGTGACGCTCGCATCGGGCGGACATCCGATCGCGGCCGCCGCCTCGACGATCGCGCCGGCGATGATCTCGCGGGGCTTGGGGTTGATCGCCGGCTCGCCGACCGGGAGCTGAAGTCCCGGACGGGTGACGGTGCCGACGCCGTCGCCGGCGCGATAGACGATGCCGCCTCCCGGATTGCGGCCGACGCGGGCGACGATCAGCGCGCCGTGCGTGACGTCAGGATCGTCGCCTGCGTCCTTGATCACCCCGGCCTCCGCCCATCCATTGCCGGTCGCATGCTTGGAAAGAGCGAAGGCGGGTCGCTCGCCGCGCGGCAGCGTGATGGTTACCGGGTCTGGAAACTCCCCGGTGTGCAGCGCCTCGAAGGCGGCACGTGTCGCCGCCGCGGCGCATGCTCCGGTCGTCCATCCACGGCGAAGAGGACCCTCTGGGCGACGCGACATGAGGCGACTCTAGCAGGCCAAGGACGGCGGCGATTCCGAATCAGTGACCAAATCGACCGTCTCCCACCTCTTGGTCAACCCTCTCGGGCTTGTTCTGGCAAAGAATTTTGCGGCCGCTGTTGTCGTCGAGTCACACGAAGTCAGTGCTGTCCGATGTGCGATGCATCTACTGTCGTCGTTGCGGCCGATATGCGCGACATGAGTGTCGAGAAATCCGCATGCGATGCGGATTTCTTCGAGGTCCGATCGATCGAGCGTCAACTCTTCTTCGATCGTCGAAGATCGCCAAGCATGCGAGCCGCGAGGTCGTTCGGTCGCAATGGGCAGTGCTTGACACCATCTGCTGGCGGCCGATCTTTCATTGCGAATCGTTGACAGGCGCACGCATGCGACGTAAGGCTCCCGGTGTCGAGACGAAAATTTTGTTGCTCGTCTCGTCGTGAACGCGGGGGAGACAGACGGCGTGGGTCCTCAGTTCCTTGTGCACAACAGCGCTGACACAGTTGGCGTCATCGTCGTCGAAGACGTGCGCAAGGGACAGAGTCTCACGGGCTTGGTGATGGACACTGAAAAGACCGTCGCAGTGAAGGCCCTCGACGACATCCCCCTCGGGCACAAGATCGCGCTCAAGAACATCAAGAACGATGAAACTGTCGTTAAGTACGGCCACGACATCGGACGCGCCGTCGCACCGATTGCCCTTGGCCGTCACGTCCACGTCCACAACGTCAAGACCAAGAGGTGGTAACCATGGCTAAGAAGGCTAAGAAGTCCGCGAAGAAGGCCGCTGCGAAGAAGCCGGCCAAGAAGGCCGCGAAGAAGGCCAAGAAGAAGGCGAAAAAGAAGGCCAAGAAGAAGTAAGTTAGCTTCGTAAAGGTTTTCTAGCGTATGGCAACCAGGCGCCCTAGCGCCGGTTCCGACAAGTCCCGCCGGAGTGCAGCGAAAGCGCGCTCCGGCGGCGCGCTTTCGTTCCTGGGCTATCGCCGAGAGAACGGCCGGGTCGGAGTCCGCAATCACGTGATCGCGCTGCCCGTCGACGACCTGTCGAACGCGGCCTGCGAGGCGGTAGCGAACAATATTAAAGGTGTGCTGGCCATCCCCCACAGCTATGGGCGGCTGCAGTTCGGCGCAGACCTAGAGCTTCACTTCCGGACCATGATCGGGACCGGAACCAATCCCAACGTCGCCGCGGTGGTCGTCATCGGCATCGAGCCGGGCTGGACCAAGCGGATCGTCGACGGCATCCGCGCCTCGGGCAAGCCCTGCGAGGGCTTCGCGATCGAGGGCAATGGCGACCTCCAGACCATCGCCGCCGCCAGCCGCAAGGCCAAGGAATTCCTCCACAACGCCAGCGAGATCCAGCGCGAGAGCTGCAAGGCCTCCGACCTCTGGGTCGCGGTCAAGTGCGGCGAGAGCGACACGACCTCCGGCCTTGCCGCCAACCCGACCGTCGGCAACTTCATCGACAAGGTCGACGCGGTCGGCATGACCACTTGCTTCGGCGAGACCTCGGAGCTGACCGGCGCCGAGCAGGTCTGCGCCAGCCGGGCCGCCACCAAGCAGGTTCGCGAGAAGTTCCTCAAGACCTGGTCGACCTACAACGACATGATCTTGGCGAACAAGACCAACGACCTCTCCGACAGCCAGCCGACCAAGGGCAACATCGCCGGCGGCCTGACCACGATCGAGGAGAAGGCGTTCGGCAACCTCGAGAAGATCGGCCGGAAGGCCAAGTTCGTCGACGTGCTCGACGACGGCGAGACCCCCGCCAAGGGCCCAGGCCTCTACTTCATGAACACCTCCTCGGCCGCGGCCGAGTGCGTGACCCTTCAGGCCGCGGCGGGCTTTGCCGTCCACCTGTTCCCGACCGGCCAGGGCAACGTCATCGGCAAC
>CAZDGR010000048.1:0-16418 GCA_964504845.1 uncultured Rhizobium sp.
CGAGCTTGTCCATGTAGACGTCCGGCGCGTTGAGGAAGTGGCCGTGATCGGCCATTGCGATCACCGCGAGCGCGTTCGGTGCGCCCTTGGCGGTGATGGTCGTGCCCTCCAGCGGATCGAGCGCGATGTCGATCTTGGGTCCGCCGCGGCCGACCTTCTCGCCGATGTAAAGCATCGGCGCCTCGTCGCGCTCGCCCTCGCCGATCACCACCGTGCCGTCGATCGCGAGGCTGTTGAGCGCGGTCCGCATCGCGTCGACCGCCGCCTGGTCGGCCGCCTTCTCGTTGCCGCGCCCCATCCAGGCGGAGGCGGCCAGCGCCGCCGCCTCGGTCACGCGCACGGCTTCGAGCGCAAGGTTGCGGTCCATCGCGGATTCGGCGGCTTGGGCCTTGGCCATGGGATTCCTCCGGCTTTCGTCTTTTCTTACAGCGACTCGATACGGATCATGCGTGGCGGTTCGATGACGCTCTTAAGTGACTCGATGCGGGCGATCGCCCGGCGCATCGCGGCTTCCTCGGCGTCGTGGGTGGTGAGCACGAGCGGCACGCCCTCGTCGGGCGAGCGGGCGCGCTGCAGCACCGCCTCTAGCGACACGCGCTCGTCGCGGAGCGCGGCGGCGATGTCGGCGACGACGCCCGGCTGATCGACCACCATGAAGCGGACGTAATAGGGTCCGACATGGCGTTCCATCGCCGCGGTCGGCTCGGACTTGAGGTCGGATGCCGGAACGCCGAAGGTCGGCGTCGAGCGGCCGCGGGCGATGTCGACGAGGTCGGACACCACCGCCGAGGCGGTCGGTCCGGCGCCGGCGCCACGGCCCTCGAACACGGTCTGGCCGACGAAGTCGCCCTCGGCGACCACCGCGTTGAAGACGCCCTCGACATGGGCGATCGGCGTCTCCAGCGGCACCATGCAGGGATGCACCCGCTGCTCGACGCCATGATCGGTCTGGCGCGCGATGCCGAGCAGCTTGATCCGGTAACCGAGTTCCGCCGCGTATTCGATGTCGAGCGCCGAGACGTGGCGGATGCCCTCGACATGGACGCCGGTGAAGTCGACGGCGCGGCCGAAGGCGAGAGATGTGAGCACCGCGAGCTTATGCGCGGCGTCGATACCGTCGATGTCGAAGGACGGATCGGCCTCGGCATAGCCCAGCTTCTGCGCCTCGGCCAGCACGTCGCCGAAGGTGCGGCCGGTCTTGCGCATCGTCGTCAGGATGTAGTTGCAGGTGCCGTTCAGGATTCCGTAGAGCCGGCCCACCTTGTTGCCGGCGAGCCCCTCGCGCAGCGCCTTGACGATCGGGATGCCGCCGGCGACCGAGGCCTCGAACGCGAGCGTCACGCCCTTCGCCTCCGCCGCCTTCGCGAGATCGGTGCCGTGATGGGCGAGCAGCGCCTTGTTGGCGGTGACGACGTGGCGTCCCTTCGCCAGCGCCGCCTCGATCGCGCGCTTGGCCGGGCCGTCGGCGCCGCCGATCACCTCGACCACGACATCCGCATCGGCGTCGGTCGCCATCGCGACCGGATCGTCGAACCACCTGGCGGCCGAAAGATCGACGCCGCGGTCCTTGCCCTTGGCTTTGGCCGAGACCGCCGTCACCTGGATCGGCCGGCCGGCACGACGCGTCAGCAGGTCGCTCTGCTCATGGAGAAGCTTGACGGTTCCGGCGCCGACCGTTCCGAGGCCGGCTATGGCGATCTTCAAGGGGTTCGGCATCGTCTTTTGGGGAGCGCGGGCGCGGGTTGCGGGGGTCCCTAATAGCGGCGGCGCCTCGAAAAAGCGAGGCCGCCCTGGAGACGCTACGGAGGACGGCTACTCGATGAAGACCTCGGCCCGACGGTTGGCCGCCTCGGCAGCGGCGCTGCCGGCGATCACCAGCGGCTCGGCATCGCCGACCGCCTCGATTCTCAGGCGATCCGATGAGATGCCGTTCCGCATCAGCTCCTGCGCCACCGCGTTGGCGCGGTCGAGCGACAGGTTGAAGTCGGCGACCTGGCTTTTTGCGCCCTCGCCGCCTGGACGCCCGGCATGGCCGACGACGCGCACGCGACCGCCGAGCTCCTGGGCCATCGCGGCGATGCGCGCGAGCGTGGTGCGGTCGGTCGCGGCAAGCCGTGCCGTCCCTTCGCTGAAGCGGATCGTCGCCGCCGGTTCGCCCGGCCGGATCGTCGTCGATGGCACGCCGGTCGAGCCGCCGACATAGGCGACCTGCGAGCGTGCCGTCTCGCGCGCGGTATGCTGGAGCGCGCCGATGCGACGCGGTTGTGCGGGCGGCGGAGGCGGCGGCTCGGCGGCGGGCTGGCGAAGCTGGACGGCCGACTCCGATCGCGCCAGCTGCTGGCGATAGATCTGGTCGACGGTCGTCGCCTGAGCGGCGGCGGGAGCAGGCGGACGGGACGCGGGCGGCGGCGCCGGGGTCGCCGCGGGCGGAGCAGGACTTGCCACGCGTGCCGCCGCGAGCGGCGGAGGCGGCGCGGAGGGTGCCGCCGGTGCAGCGGTCCTTGGCGGCGGAGACGCCACCTGAGGCATGGTCGGCGGGGGCGGCGGCGGAACCGGCTGGGCGGTCTGGGAGGCTGGCGCCGGCGCGGGAGATGCAGCGCTCGCCGCAGCCGGTGGCGGGGGTGCCGCGGCCGCAGCAGTCGGCGGAGACGGCGCGGCCGGAGCAGGCGCCGCAGCGGCGGGCGCTGGTGGTGTCGTCACCGGCGGAGCCGGCCGAGCAGCAGGCGCACTCGCCTGGGCGGTCCGCGGCTGCAGATCGTCGTCGGTGTACTTGGCGTTTTCGCGGTCGGCGACGAGGCCCTGGGTCAACGCCTGGCGCTCGGCCGGCGTGCTCGCCCGGGTCGGGCGCCCAGGCACAGTCGCCAGGTTCGGCGCGGCCTTGGCCTGGGCCTCGGACATCCTGGTATCGGTCGTGCTCGCCTGGGCGGCCGTCCGGGACGACGACGACCCGGTCGCCGACCGGTACCATTCCATTGGATTGACCGCGTCCGGCACCGACGAGCAGCCGTTCAGCGCCAAGACCACCAGGACCGACGGTCCCCACGACCGCTTAGCCGCCATTTCGGCCTCTCCCGCCCGCTTTTCGACCCCGGCGAGGGTCGTTCTTGGGGTGACCCGACCGCCGGCATCGTGTAAGAAAATAACAAGAAACTGATCCCGTTTTAGCCGCTTCCCGGAGGGCGGTCCACCGCCCCTTGAGGCCAGGACCTCCCCCTCCAACGTGAGTCACAGGGCGAGCGGCAGGAGTAGACGGATGGCGGACAGCCAGAGCCCAAACGTGAAGGTTCCCGACCCGGTCGAGTTCGCGAAGACGATGGCGCGGATCGGCGACCGGAGCCGCCAGCTCGTGGCCGAATTCGTCCAGAAACAGGCCGAGACAGCCGGCAAGGACGGCGCCAGCACCGATCCGCTCAATATCGGCTCGGCCTTCTTCGAGCTGACCACGAGGCTGATGGCGGACCCCGCCCGGCTGGTCCAGGCCCAGATCAACCTCTGGCAGGACTACATGTCGCTCTGGCAGACCGCGACCCGCCGCTTCTTCGGCGAGCAGGCCGCGCCGATCGCCGAGCCGGCACCCGGCGACCGTCGGTTCAAGGACCAGGCCTGGCAGGAAAGCTTCGTCTTCGACTTCATCAAGCAGTCCTACCTGCTGACCGCGCGCTGGCTGCAGCAGACGGTCAAGGAGACCGAGGGTCTCGACAAGAAGACCGCGCAGAAGGTCGACTTCTATACACGCCAGTTCGTCGATGCGATGGCGCCGTCGAACTTCCTGATGACCAATCCGGAGGTGCTGCGCGCGACGATCGAGTCCGGCGGCGAGAACCTGGTGAAGGGGCTCGACAACCTGCTGAAGGACCTCGAGCGCGGCAAGGGCAAGCTCGCGATCAAGATGACCGACATGGAGGCGTTCGAGGTCGGCAAGAACATCGCGACCACGCCCGGCAAGGTCGTCTTCCAGAACGACTTGATGCAGCTGATCCAATACTCGCCGACCACCGACAAGGTGATGAAGCGGCCGCTGCTGCTGGTCCCGCCGTGGATCAACAAATTCTACATCCTCGATCTCCGCGAGAAGAACTCGTTCATCAAGTGGGCGGTCTCCCAGGGCATCACCGTGTTCGTCGTCTCGTGGGTCAACCCGGACGAGAAGCTCGCCGAGAAGACCTTCGAGGACTACATGTTCGAAGGCCCGCTGGCCGCCATCGACGCGATCGAGAAGGCGACCGGCGAGAAGGAGGTCAACGCGATCGGCTACTGCATCGGCGGCACGCTGATGGCGGCGACGCTCTCCTACATGCAGGCGAAGAAGGACGAGCGCATCGCCTCCATCACCTTCTTCACCACGCTGGTCGACTTCGCCGAGGCCGGCGAGCTCGCGGTCTTCATCGACGAAGAGCAGCTCCAGGCGCTCGAGAGCAAGATGGAGAAGGAAGGCGGCTATCTCGATGGCGGCGCGATGTCGACGACCTTCAATATGCTGCGCGCCAACGACCTGATCTGGTCGTTCGTCGTGAACAACTACCTGCTCGGCAAGGACCCCTTCCCGTTCGACCTGCTCTACTGGAACGCCGACTCGACGCGCATGCCGGCGGCGATGCACAGCTTCTATCTCCGCAAGATGTACCAGG
Organism: uncultured Rhizobium sp.; assembly: GCA_964504845.1. Taxonomy (GTDB): domain Bacteria; phylum Pseudomonadota; class Alphaproteobacteria; order SHVZ01; family SHVZ01; genus SHVZ01. The sequence continues at coordinate 4,629 of CAZDGR010000048.1, forward strand.
AGAACAGGCTGGTGGAGCCGGGCGCGATCCGTCTCGGCAACGTGCCGATCGACCTGACCAGGATCAAGCTGCCGACCTTCATCCTCTCGACGCGCGAGGACCACATCGCGCCCTGGCGCTCCACCTTCGCCGCGACCAGGCTCTACAAGGGACCGGTCAAGTTCGTGCTGTCGGGATCGGGCCACATCGCCGGCGTGGTCAACCCGCCGGAACCGGTGAAGTACGGCTACTGGACCAACGAGAGGAAGGCCGAGACGCCGGAGACCTGGCTCGAAGGCGCGACCCAGCACCAGGGCTCATGGTGGCCCGAGTGGCGGAAGTGGCTGGAGGCCTATTCAGGCGGCGAGGTCGATGCGCGCAAGCCCGGCGACGGCAAGCTGAAGCCGATCGAGGACGCGCCCGGATCCTACGTCTCGGTCAAGGCGCAGGAGTAGCGGGAGAGCTAGAAGCCTCTCTCGCGGCGATAGGTCTGGGCGTGCCTCGTGTAGCCGTCGGTGGACTCGGTCATTCCCTGGACATCCTCCGGCGTCAGCTGGCGCATCATCTTGGCCGGGCTTCCGCCCCAGAGCTCGCCCGCCTTCATGTGCTTCCTCGGTGTCAGCAGCGATCCGGCGGCGAGCATCGCGCCGCCCTCGATCGTCGTTCCTTCGAGGATCGTCGACTTCATGCCGATGAAGGCGCGGTCGCCGAGCACGAAGCCCTCGCCCACCACCGCATGGCCGATCAGCACGTCGGCGCCGATCACGGTCGGATAGCGCTTGCCGGCGACGTGGATGATGCTGCCGTCCTGGATGTTGGTGCGCGGCCCGATCGTGATCTTGTTGAGGTCGCCGCGAAGCACGACGCCGAACCAGACGCTCGCCCCCGCCCCGATCTCGACATTGCCGATGATGACGGCGTTGTCGGCGATGAAGGCGTCAGGCGCGATCTTCGGCATCACCCCGCCATAGGGAATGAGGATTCCGGAACGGCGCTCGCTCATACGACCCTCCAAAAGAAACGGGGCGCGAGACCCATCGGCCCGCGCCCCGCTGATCGACGATATGTCCGAGAAGATTAGCGCTTCGAGAACTGGAAGCTGCGGCGCGCCTTGGCGCGGCCGTACTTCTTGCGCTCGACGACGCGGCTGTCGCGGGTCAGGAAGCCGCCCCGCTTCAGCACCGGGCGGAGGCCCGGCTCGAAGTTGGTCAGCGCGCGGCTGATGCCATGGCGGACCGCACCGGCCTGGCCGGAAAGGCCGCCGCCCTTCACCGTGCACCACACGTCGTACTGGTCGGTGCGGTTGGCGGTCTCGAAGACCTGGGCCAGCAGCATCCGGAGCACCGGGCGGGCGAAGTATTCCTTGATGTCGCGATCGTTGACGACGACCCGGCCGATGCCGGGCTTCAGCCACACGCGGGCGACGGCGTCCTTGCGGCGGCCGGTCGCGTAGGCGCGGCCCTTGGCGTCGAGCTTCGGCTGCGCCTCGACGGCAGCGGCAGCCGGATCGGCCTTGAGACCCTGGAGCTGTTCCTTGAGGCCAGTCATTATCAGGCGCTCCTCTTGTTCTTGGCGTTCATCGCGGCGACGTCCAGCTTCGAGGGCTGCTGCGCCTCGTGCGGATGGGCGTTGCCGGCATAGACCTTGAGGTTGCCGAGCTGACGGCGACCGAGCGGGCCGCGGTTCATCATGCGCTCGACGGCCTTGTAGATCACCCGCTCCGGGTGCTCGCCGCCGAGGCGCTGGGCCATGGTCTGGCCCTTGATGCCGCCGGGATTGTTGGTGTGATAGTAGAACACCTTGTCGGTCATCTTGCGCCCGGTGAGCTTCACCTTCTCGGCGTTGATGACGATGACGTTGTCGCCCATGTCGACATGCGGCGTGTAGGTCGCCAGGTGCTTGCCGCGCAGACGCATGGCCAGGATCGAGGCCAAGCGGCCGAGCACGACACCCTCGGCGTCGACAAGCACCCACTTCTTGTCCTTGCGGGCCTCGGCGGGCTTAGCTGAAAAGGTCTTCATCGCTCGCGCTCTTGAAAACGGGAAGCCGGCTGCCCGGATGGGCGGCCGGCCGAAGGCGCGGAATATTGCAGATTTCGTCCGGATGTCAACGAGAAAGGCCGGAAATCCGCGAGGATTCCGTTAGCGGTAATACAATACCACCTAGAACTTGGTCGAGATGCTGATCGAACCGAAGAAGTCGCCCTTTCTCTGGCCGACGAACTCCTCGGAACGCCAGATCTGGGTGTAGCTGATCCGGGTCTGGCGGATCACGATCGCCAGGCCGCCCTGGGCCTCGAAGACGAAGGGCCGCTTCTGGATCGACTGCTCGCTTCCCAGCGTGTTGCCGTCGAGGAAGATGTCGCGAACGATGCCCCTCGCCTCGCCGCCAATGAAGAGATACCAGGCCAGCCGGTCGAGCGGCTTGTCGAAGGAGGCGGAGCCCGGCAGGGCGGGACGGATGCGGGGCGGGCCGAAGTCGACCGACAAGTCCTCGCCAAGGCGGAAGGTCAGGCCGGCGCCGCCATAGGTGAAGACGTTGCCGACGCTGCCGGCGACATGCGGGATCAGGTCGAGGCCGTAGCCGCCCGAGGTCTCGGCGAGATAGCGCCACTTGCGCTCGAACACGAGCGCCACGCCCGGCTCGTTCTGAAGCTGGTTGTGCCAGCCATGAGCCTCGCCGGAGCCGATCACGCGATGGACGTTGTTCTGGATCTGCCTGCCAAGGGCAGCCGGGCCGACGACGCCGACATCGAGCTCGACCGTATTCAGCTGCGTATCGGACTGCGATTGGAACGCGAGGCCGGCATAGAGGAAAGCGCCGTAAGGGCGGTCGTCGAGGATCCGGTCGGTGCGGAGCTTGTTCTCGGGCGTGTAAAGGTTGTGGCCGATCGCGAAGCCCATGCGCCGGCGCGCCTTGAGGTCGATCAGCGGAATCCACTCGCCGAGATTCCAAAGGCTCTCGGGTCCGCCGCTGTCGGGCGACAGCCAGCCGAGGCGAATGCCGTTGGTGTAGTGCTTGTCGGTGTTGTTGCGCGAGAAGAGATCGTTCTCGATGACGAGCGTGAACACGCCTTCGGGGTCGCCCTGCTGAGCGGCGGCAGGGCCTGCGCAAAGGAGCGCGACCGCTGCCAGGGCGGCGGCACCCAAGCCTCGCTTGATCGAAGTCATCAGTCCCCCCGCGGCGGCAACGAATACGTGGAGGTAACGTGACAGACCGGATCATCCTCGCCTTGTGAGAATATCGTGACTTCTCCGTAGGCTAGGCGCTTTCCGAGCTTCAGCAGGCGCCCCTCGGCGATCAGGTCGCGCGGTGCCGGCAGGCGGAGGAAATTGGCGTTGAGGTTGGTGGTGACCGCCATCTTCACGCGCCCGATCCGGGAGAGCACGAGCGCGTACATCGTGTAGTCGGCAAGGCCCATCATCGCCGGGCCGGAGACGGTGCCGCCGGGACGGAGATGCGCCTGGTCGACAGGCAACCGCACGGTTGCCTCGCCCGCGACCAGCCGCTCGACCCGGAAGCCCTGCTCCCAGGCGAAGGGCAGTTCCTCCCGGATGAGCGCGTTGAAGTCCTCGACAGTGATCGCGGATGCGTTTTTCATGTCACTCGCTCGACGACAGCTTGAGGCCGACCGTGCCGGCGACGATCATGCCGATGCAGAGGATGCGGACGAGATCGCGGGATTCGCCGAGCCAGACGATGCCGAGGACGGCGACGCCGGCCGCACCGATCCCGGTCCAGACCGCGTAGGCGGTGCCGATCGGCAGCGTGCGCGCGGCGAGCGCCAGCAGCACCATGCTCGCTATCATCGCCGCGATCGTTCCGACGCTCGGCCAGAGCCGCGTGAATCCCTCGACATACTTGAGCCCGATTGCCCAGCCGATCTCGAGAATTCCGGCCAATCCCAGATAGATCCAGGCCATCGCCTTCTCCAATCCTTGACGCGCCAGACCCTTGGCCGGATAACACGTCCCGGAGCCTGGAAGGAAGCTTCTCCCATGACTGCCCAGCCCAAAGCCTCTGCGGCCGAGCCGATCGTGCTCGTCCATCGCGACGACGCCATCACGCATCTGACGATGAATCGCCCGCAGGCGCGGAACGCGCTCTCGGTCGGGTTGATGACCGCGCTCGAAGCCGCGATCGACGAAGCCGCGTCCGATGCCGCGACCCGCGTCGTCGTGATCTCGGGCGCCGGTCCCGCCTTCTGCGCCGGCCACGACCTGAAGGAGATCCGCGCCAATCCCGGCGAAGCGATCTACCGCAACCTGTTCACGCAGTGCGCGCGGCTGATGACCAAGATCGTGCGGATGCCGAAGCCGGTGATCGCGCGCGTGCATGCGACCGCGACCGCCGCCGGCTGCCAGCTGGTCGCCACATGCGATCTCGCGGTCGCGGCCGAGACCGCTCAGTTCGCCACGCCCGGCGTCAACATCGGGCTCTTCTGCTCGACGCCGATGGTGGCGCTTTCTCGCGCCGTCGGCCGCAAGGCCTCGATGGAGATGCTGCTGACCGGCGACATGGTCCCGGCCGCGCGCGCCCGCGAGCTCGGCCTGGTCAACCGCGTCGTTCCCGCCGCCGATCTCGACAGGACCGTCGCCGACCTTGCGAAGCAGATCGCGTCCAAGTCGCCGCTGACGCTCAAGATCGGCAAGGAGGCGTTCTATCGCCAGGTCGAGATGCCGCTCGACGACGCCTATGCCTACGCGGCCGAGGTGATGACGAGGAACATGATGGCGCGCGACGCCGAGGAAGGCATCGACGCCTTCATCCAGAAGCGTCATCCAACCTGGTGCGGAGCCTGAGCCTATGACCGCCGCCGTCGCGCTGCCCGAGGACCGGCACGCCTCGTACCCCGATGCGCTGATCAAGAGCATCCTCCGCAGCGTCAAGACCATCGCCATGGTCGGCGCCTCGACCAACTGGAACCGGCCGAGCTACTTCGCGATGAAGTATCTGCAGGACAAGGGCTACCGGGTGATCCCGGTGAACGCGACCGCCGTCGGGCAGACGGTGCTCGGCGAGAAGATCCATGCCTCGCTGCGCGACGTCAGGGAGAAGGTCGACATGGTCGACGTCTTCCGGGCATCCGAGCACGTGCCGCCGATCGCCGACGACGCGATCGCGATCGGCGCCAAGGTCCTCTGGATGCAGCTCGGCGTCCGCAACGACGCCGCGGCCGAGAAGGCGGAGAAGGCCGGCCTCACCGTGGTCATGAACCGCTGCCCGAAGATCGAGTACGGCCGGCTCTCGGGCGAGCTCGGCTGGCACGGCTTCAACTCGGGCGTCATCTCCTCCAAGCGCCGGAAGATCTGATTCACATGACCAGGAACAGCCGCTACGGCTTCGAGACGCTGTCGATCCATGCGGGCGCCGGGCCGGATCCGGCGACCGGCGCACGCTCGACGCCGATCTACCAGACGACCGCCTTCGTCTTCGACGACGCCGACCACGCGGCCTCGCTCTTCAACCTTCAGACCTTCGGCTACATCTACGGCCGGCTCACCAACCCGACGACCGCCGTGCTCGAGGAGCGCATCGCCACGCTCGAAGGCGGCCGCGGCGCCACCTGCACCGCATCCGGTCACTCGGCGCAGCTTCTCGCTCTCTTCCCGCTCCTCGCCCCCGGCGACGAGTTCGTTTCCTCGCGCCGCCTTTACGGCGGCTCGATCACCCAGTTCACCCGCACCTTCCAGAAGTTCGGCTGGAAGGGCGTGCTCGTCGACTCGGACGACGTCGAGAACGTGAAGAAGGCGATCAACCCGAAGACCAAGGCGATCTTCTGCGAAAGCCTCGCCAATCCGGGCGGCGTCATCAGCGACATCGAGGCTCTGGCCAAGGTCGCGCACGACAACGGCCTGCCGCTGATCGTCGACAACACGATGGCGACCCCATATCTCTGCCGGCCGATCGAATGGGGTGCCGACCTGGTGATCCATTCGACCACCAAGTTCCTCTCGGGCCACGGAAACGCGATGGGCGGCGCCGTCGTCGACTCCGGCACCTTCGACTGGAGCCAGGGCGACCGCTTCCCTTCGCTCTGCAAGCCGGAGCCGGCCTATCACGGCCTCACCTTCACCGAGACCTTCGGCGACCTCGCCTACACGATCTACGGCCATGCCGTGGGCCTGCGCGATCTCGGACCGACGATGGCTCCGATGAACGCATACCTGACGATCATGGGCTGCGAGACCTTGGCGCTCCGCATGCAGCGGCACATCGAGAACGCCCAGGCGGTCGCCGAGCACCTGGAGAAGCACCCGCAGGTGGCGTGGGTCTCCTATGCCGGCCTCAAGGGCAACAAGTACAACGCGCTCGCGAAGAAGTACCTGCCAAAGGGAGCCGGCTCGGTCTTCACCATCGGCGTCAAGGGCGGCTACGACGCCGGCGTGAAGATCGTCGAGACCGTCGACCTGTTCTCGCACCTCGCCAATATCGGCGACACGCGCTCGCTGATCATCCATCCGGCGTCGACGACGCATCGCCAGCTCTCGGCCGAGCAGCAGGTCGCCGCCGGCGCCGGGCCTGAGGTGCTGCGCCTCTCGATCGGCCTCGAGAGCATCGACGACATCATCCGCGACCTCGACCAGGCGCTGGGCCAGGCCGCCCGCCTCGCCGCCTGAAGGCCATGACCGCGCCGAGGCTCCGCCTGCCGGTGGAGACGGCGCGGCTCATGATCCGCGAGCTCGCCGAAGACGATCTCGACGCTTTGCACGCGTGGCGACGGCACCCCGCCTACCGCCGCCACCTGCCGATGCCGCGCCAGACCCGCGACGCGGTCGAGTCGGAGCTCAATGCGATCCTGCGCGACCAGACCGACTACCGCCGCCTTCGCTTCCTCCTGGGCGTCGTCGAGCTCGATAGCGGCCGACTGATCGGCGAGGCGATCCTCAAGCTGGCACCGGCGCTCCGTCACCGCCAGGCGGAGATCGGCTGGGCGGTCGCGGAGGGCCTGAAAGGTAAAGGCTATGCGACCGAGATCGGCCGCGCCCTCCTGGACGCCGCCTTCGGGCCGCTCAAGCTTCATCGCGTCTTCGCGATGTGCAGCACCGAGAACCTCGCCTCGAAGCGGGTGATGGAGAAGCTGGGAATGCGCGAGGAAGGAACCTTGCGCGAGCATTTCCGCACGCGCGAGCGCTGGTGGTCGTCCCACCTCTACGCCGTGCTCGCCGACGAATACCGCAAGAAGCGACGCTAGAGCCGCGACGACGCAGCCGTCAGATCGGCATCCGCATCAGTTCCTGATAGGCGTTGACCATCTTGTCGCGGACCGCGACGACGGTCTGCAGCGTCATTTCGGCATTGCCGACGGCCTGCACGACATCCATCAGGTCGGCCTGGCCGGCGACACCGGCGATGCCCAGCGATTCCGCTTTCTGGCCGGTCTTGATCGCGCCCTGGGCCGCGTCCTTGACCAGCGACAGGAAGTCCTTGCCGCCGGCGACAGGACCGGCGGACGCGACGGACGTCGGCGCCATGGTCTGGGCCGCGCCCTTGAGCGCCTGGAGCGGATTGAAGCCCTTGAGGTCGATCGCCATGGTTCAACTCTCCTGTTCGCCTAGCCGCGCAGCAGCTCGATCGTACGCTGGACCAGGCTGCGGGTGCTCTCGATCACCGTCACGTTCGCCTCGTAGCTCCGCTGCGCTTCCCGCATGTCCATGACCTCGATCAGCGAGTTCACGTTGGGCATCTTAACATACCCGTCGGGATCCGCCTTGGGGTGCGTCGGATTGTACTCGATGCGGAAGTCGGACTGGTCGTAGGTGAGCGGATTGACCTTCACCAGGTTGGCGTCGCTGGCGCGATCGAGCGCGTTCTTGAAGGTGATGACCTTGCGCCGGTAGGGATCGAAGCCGTCGGCGCCGATCACCGTGTCGGCGTTCGCCAGGTTCTCGGCGACGATCTTGAGGCGGGTGCCCTGGGCCTTCATGCCCGAGGCCGCCACCAACATCGACTTCTGCAGGTCCATGGACATCGGTCTAGCTCCCGTCCCTCAATCAGCTACTGGGCCCGCCCGATGGCGGTGCGCAGCATCGACATGTTCTTCTGGTAGATGTTCGCGGCCAGCTGGTAGCTCGACTGCCCTTGCGACAGCTTCAGCATCTGCTCTTCGAGGACCACCGCGTTGCCGTTCGGCGAGGTCTCGTAGCTCTTGCCGAAGGCCGCCTTCTCCGTCCCGAACATCGGCGCCTGGTTGGTGCCGGCGAGATGGATCTTGTTGGTGACCGCCATCTTGATCCGCTGGTCCCCGCGGAGGACCGCCTGGAAGTCCATCGGCTTGAGGTCGCTCGGGCGGTAGTGGGGGGTGTCGGCGTTGGCGATGTTTTCGGACAGGACCTTCTGGCGCTCGGACAGATAGCTCATCCGGGCCCCGAGGATCTTGAAGAGAGAGAGTTTGCCGAGTTCCATGGTCCAACGCTCCGTGACTGACCAGGACACAGCAAGACCCGTGCCAATGCCCGGCCTTCGCCCCGCCGGAGACTCGGCTATAGTGATCCCGTGTCCAGGAGCCTCGTCCCCCTAGATCCCCAAGGCCGCCCCAAGGCGACGTCCCAGCCTGCCGCGCCGGCAGAGCCCGAGCGGGTCGACATGGTCGATGCGGCGGCCGTCCAGCCGCGCTTGCCGGCCCGCAAGCGTCGGCAGGCCGCGATAGCCCTAAAGCACAACCTGGGCCAAGAGGCCGCCCCCCGGGTGGTCGCCAAGGGATACGGGGCGGTCGCCGAGAAGATCATGAAGCTGGCCTTCGACAACGACGTCCGGGTCCGCCACGACCCCGACCTGATCGAGGTCCTGGCCGCCGTCGAGGTCGATTGCGAGATCCCGATCGAAGCTTTTGCCGCCGTCGCGGAAATTCTTTCCTACGTCTACCAGGCAAACGGGCGGATGCCGCCGGCGGATAAACCCTCGTGAGCCTGCTCGCCGAGGTTGAGGCGCGGCTGATGCAGACCCGCGACCGACTGGTGGTCGCCCTCGACGCCGCCGGCGCCGGGGAAGCCGTCGGTCTCAGCGACCTGACCGAGGTGGTCGACAAGCTCTGCGAGGACATCGTCCGCCTGCCGCCGGAGGATGGACGCCCCCTCGCCGAGGCCCTGGCCCTCCTGATCCGCGGCCTCGACGAGCTCGAGATCCGCCTCAGGCATCTGCAGGCCCGCGATACCGGCCGCGGCGACACCGGGCGGGCGGCGCGCGCCTATCGGCCGCCACAGGGCTGACGCGCGATGGATCTCGCGACATATCTCAAGTTCACCCTGTCGCTGGGCCTCGTCCTCGCCCTCTTCGGCGCCGGCGTCTGGGCGATGAAGCGATACCTGCCGGGCATGCGCGTCGGCGCTCGCGCCGGCCGACGGCTGTCGGTCGTCGAGGTCCTGATGCTGGACACGCGGCGGCGGATCGTCCTGGTCCGCCGCGACGACGTCGAGCACCTGATCCTGCTCGGCGCCACCACCGAGACCGTGATCGAGCGAGGCATCGGCGTCAGCCCGAGCTTCGCCGAGCATCTTTCCCCGCCGACGGAGTCCCCGTGAAGATGAGCCGGCGTTTCCTGATCGCTGCGGCGACGATCGGCGGGGTCGCCGGCATCGCCGGAGTCGCGCTCGCCCAGAGCCTGACCCTCGATCTCGGCGGGCCGACCGCCGGATCCTCGACCGCGCGCATCGTCCAGTTCCTGGCGCTGATGACGGTGCTGACGCTGGCGCCCAGCATCATGATCATGGTGACGTCGTTCACCCGCATCGTGATCGTGCTGAGCCTGCTCAGGACCGCGCTCGGCACCCAGCAGTCGCCGCCGAACGTCGTGATGATGAGCCTCGCCCTCTTCCTCACCGGCTTCGTGATGGCGCCGACCTTCACGGACGCCTACAACAACGGCATCTCGCCGCTGATCGAGGAACAGATCAGCGAGGTCGAGGCCTTCGAGGCGGCGGGCCGCCCCTTCCACAATTTCATGATGAGCCATGTCCGCCAGGCCGATCTCGACCTGTTCATGGGCATGGCGAAGGCGACGCCCGAGCAGGTCGGCGCCAATACGCCGTTCCACGTTCTGATCCCGGCCTTCATGATCTCGGAGCTGCGCCGCGCGTTCGAGATCGGCTTCCTGCTCTACCTGCCGTTCCTCGTCATCGACATGGTGATCGCCTCGGTGCTGATGTCGATGGGCATGATGATGCTGCCGCCGGCGCTGATCTCGCTGCCGTTCAAGCTGATCTTCTTCGTGCTGGTCGACGGCTGGTACCTGGTTGCCGGCAGCCTGGTGCGGAGCTTCGGGACGTAGCCGCGACCTAGTTGATCGCGCTCAGCAGCGTCGTCTTCAGCTTGTCGCGATAGCTCGTCATGAACGCCTGGAAGCGGTCGATCTCCTGGAACCGGGCCGACAGCTTCGAGTAGTCGTTGAGCGCCCCTTCCGAGGGGTTGGTGATCAGCCGGAACGCCTCGCGGAACTGGGTGCGGTCCATCGCCGGCGCGAAGCGCTGGCGGATCTGGCCGAGCCGGGTCGAGTCGCCGGCCAGCGCCAGCGAAACCGCCAGGTTCAGCACGAGCTGTCCGCGCCTCTCGTCGACCGCGGCGGCATCGCCGTCGCCGACCAGGCGGCCGAAGACGTCCGACGCCTCCCGCCACCTCGCGGTCTTCCAGGTGATCTCGGCGCGGAGCAGATCGGCGTCGCGCGTCATGTCGTTCGAGATCAGGCGGAGCGCATCGTCCGGCCGCTCGAGCTCGAACAGCGCGCGCGCGCGCAAGCGCCCGCGTTCGGCGGCGACGTCGGCGGGCAGCGCCTGCACCACCGAGTCGTCCAGCGCCTTGATCGCCGCGTCGGGCTTGCGATCCAGGAGCCGGATCAATGCGAGCCTGGCGCCGACCCGCGCCTTTTCGGTGCCTTCGAGGCGTGACTTGACCTGCCGGTCGAGCAGGTTGGCGGCACGCTCGAGCAGTTCGACCGCGACCAGGCGATCGGCCAGCCGGTTGATGATCTCGTTGCCCTCCGCGCCCGGCGGCGTCAGCTCGCGGAAGTCCTCATAGAGGGCGAGCGCCGCCAGCGGCGGCAGCGCATTGGCGCCGCCCCGCAGGTAAAGGTTAGAGAAGGCCTGGGTCATCAGCCGCGTGATGTCGCGGGTCGCCGCCGTGTCCGGGAAGGCGGAGACGGTCTGCTTCAGCACCGTGAGGCCGTTCCGGATGTCGCCTTCCTCGATGTAGAGCTGGCCGAGCCGCGTCAGCATGTCGAGCTCTATGCGGTCTCCGCGCCAGACGAAACGGAGCGACTCCAGCTTCTGGATCGCTTCCGCCCGCGTCGTCGCCTTGCGGGCCAGCGCGTCGTCGAGCAGCGCCAGCTCGGAGCGGATCCTGGCCCAGCGGTCCTCGCTGCGGGTGAGCCGCGTCCAAAGCTCGACCGCCGATTCCGAGTCGCCGGCCGAGGCGAAGATGCGGCCGCGGTAGTAGTCGACGCGCGCCTGCTCCGCCGGCCCGGGGCGCGTGTCGTTGACCGCATCGAGATAGGCGCCGGCCGACCGGAAGTCGCGGTTGCGCAGCGCCGCCTCGGCGCCGTTCAAGGCGATGTCGGCGACGAAGTTCGGCGGATAGCCCGGCGGGATGGTGCCAGCGCGCGCGAAGCTTTGGATCGCCGCGTTGTAGTCGCCGAGCGCAGCGTTGGTGGCGCCTCGCCACAGCTCGATCTCGGACTTTCCGTTGAGCGAGGCGTCGAACAGCGCCAGTCCCGCCTCGTCGAAGCGGGTCAGCGCGAACCTGGTGGCGCCGCGAAGCGCCAGCACGTCCGGGCGCCCGGCGAGGTCGGGGTCCTCGACCTCGATCGTCCTCAGCAGCCCC
>CAZDGR010000049.1:0-16342 GCA_964504845.1 uncultured Rhizobium sp.
TCGCCCACGGCAAGTTCTTCTTCCGCGGCGAGGAGAAGGTCTTCCTCAAGGGCGTGACCTACGGGCCGTTCGGTCTCGGCACTCACGGCGCGCAGCTTCCCGAGAAGGACGTCATCAAGCGCGACCTCGCGCTGATGGGCGAACTCGGCTGCAACATGCTGCGCGTGTTCACAGTGCCGCCGCGGTGGTTTCTCGACATGTGCGGCGAGGCCAATGTCGGCGTGCTGATCGGCGTCCCCTGGACCCAGCACGTCGCCTTCCTGGATTCGCGCGCCGAGAAGAACCGCATCCGCCAGGCGATCCGCGACGGCGTCAAGGTCAATGCCGGCCATCCGGCGGTGATCGCGCACCTGGTCGGCAACGAGATCTCGCCCGACATCGTCCGCTGGCACGGGGCCGAGAATGTCCGCAGCTTCCTCAAGGAGCTCTACGACATCGCCAAGGAGATCGACCCCGAAGGGCTGGTCTCCTATGCGAACTATCCGTCGACCGAGTACCTCAACCTCGACTTCTTCGACTTCCTCTCGTTCAACGTCTATCTCCACCACGAGAAGGACTTCCGCGCCTACCTGATGCGACTGCACAACCTGGCCGTCGACCGGCCGGTGGTGCTGACCGAGTTCGGCATGGACTCGATGCGCGAAGGCCTCGAGGTGCAGGCGAAGACGCTGGAGTGGCAGGTGCGCGCCGCTTACGAGACCGGCGTCGCCGGCACCTCGATCTTCGCCTGGACCGACGAGTGGTTCACCGGCGGCTACCTGATCGAGAACTGGGCCTTCGGCCTGGTCGACCACAAGCGCGAGCCGAAGCCCTCGTACCATGCGGTCCGCAAGGTCTATCACGAGACCCTGCCGCCGAAGCTCGCGTCGTACCCGAAGGTTTCGGTCGTGGTCTGCGCCTACAACGCCGAGCGCACGATGGACCCGTGCCTCGAGTCGTTGAAGAAGCTCACATACCCGAACTACGAGGTGGTGGTCGTCAACGACGGGTCGAAGGACAGGACGCTCGAGATCACCGAGCGCCACGGCTACACCAAGATCGTCAGCCAGGAGAACAAGGGTCTCTCGGTCGCACGCAACGTCGGGCTGCAGCACTCGACCGGCGAGATCATCGCCTACACCGACTCCGACTGCGTCGCCGATCCCGACTGGCTGACCTACATGGTCGCCAAGATGCAGGCGGCCGACCTCTATGCCTGCGGCGGCCCGAACTTCCCGCCGCCCGAGGATTCGCTGGTGCCGTCGGCGGTAGCGGTGTCGCCCGGCGGGCCGACCCACGTGCTTGTCTCCGACGACGAGGCCGAGCACATCGCCGGCTGCAACATGGCGTTCCGCCGCGAGGCGCTGGAGGCGATCGGCGGCTTCGATCCGATATTCCGCGCCGCCGGCGACGACGTCGACCTCTGCTGGCGGCTGCAGTTCGCCGGGTACAAGATCGGCTTCAGCCCGTCGGCGACCGTCTGGCACTTCCGCCGCAACACGGTGGAGGCCTATTTCGGCCAGCAGCGGGGATACGGCAAGGCCGAGGCGATGGTCTATGCCAAGCATCCGTTCCGCTTCAACCTGTTCGGGCAGGCGAAATGGCTGGGGCGCATCTACGGCGATCTCTCGGCCTCGATGCTGCTGTCATCCAAGCCGATCATCTATTCCGGCATCTTCGGCCGCGGCCTGTTCCAGACCCTCTACGAGCCACCCTCGTCGATCGCGGCATACCTGCCGCTGACCTTCGAGTGGGGCCTCGTCTCCTGGCCGCTGGCGCTCGCCGGGGCCATCGCGGGCGGCACCATGTGGCTTGCGGTTCTGCCGCTGCTGCTGTCCTTCGTGATCGCGATCGCCGGTGCGATGCGCGCGCCGGTCGACCCGCGCTTCACCGGTCTCAGGGCCCGCGCCCTGATCGCGTTCCTGATCTACGCCGGCCCCTTCGCTCGCGGCTGGGAACGCGTCAAATGGCGCGTGAAGGGCCTGACCCAGGTCGATCCGATCCAGTACGAGCCGGTCCGCCAGGCGGCCGAGATCAAGCCGGCGCAGCGCGCCTTCTACCTCTCCTACTGGAACGAGAAGGGTATCGAGAAGGAGGCGCTGCTGACCGGCGTCCACGACTTCCTGGTGCCGAGGAAGTACTTCGTGATCATGGACCAGGGCTGGAGCGATTGGGACCTGAAGGTCAGCCGCGGCCTCTGGGCCAGGGCCGAGCTCAAGGCGGTCGGCGAGAACCACGGCGATCCGAAGCGGCTGGTCCGGCTCCGGGTGGCGCTCCGTCTCTCGCGCCTGTCCTCGCTGGTCTTGAGGATCTATGGCGGCGTGGCGATTGCGGGCCTTCTTTTCGGGGTGCCCGCGGTGGCCGTGGCGGCGCTCGCGGTCGGCGTCCTCAACGGCGCGGCCATCGCCTATGAAACCTTGCGCCTGGGGCGCGTGTTGCATCGGGTGACAGAGATCGTCGCCGGCCGGATCGGGCTCATGTCGCTGGCCGAGCGCGGCTCCGTCACGCCGTAACGACCGTCAGGATCTCGCGCATGAGCGGGGTATTTCGCAAGGTCCTGCCCTATCTCCGGCCCTATCTCGGGACCTTCGCCTTCTGCCTGCTGCTGGTGCTGGCGCTGACCGCCTTCGAGCTGGTCAAGCCGTGGCCGCTCCAGATCGTCGTCGACAACGTGCTGAGCGGAAAGCCGGTCACCCTGCCGGGCCTCGCCGGCCTTGCGACGCCCGTGCTGCTGATCGCCGCCTGCGCCGCGCTCGTCGGGATCCAGGCGATCGTCGGCCTCGGCAGCATGTGGTCGAACCACGTCTCGATCAATCTCGGCCACCGCATGGTGACCGATCTCCGCGACGACCTCTACGGTCACCTGCAGCGCCTCTCGCTGGTCTTCCACAGCCGCCAGCGCATGGGCGACCTGATGTACCGGATCACCGCCGACACCTTCGCGGTGCAGACGCTGATGCTGAACGGCGTGCTGCCGGTCCTCCAGGCGATCGCGATGCTGATCGGCATGTTCTTCATCATGTGGCGGATGGATTCGACGCTGACCATGGTCTCGATGGTCGTCGTCCCGGCGCTCTACGTCACCATCGTCGCGCTCGATCGTCCAATCGTCAGCGCGGCGACCGAGATGAAGATGACCGAGAGCCAGGTCTATTCGCTGGTGCAGTGGGCCATGGGCGCGATCCGCGTGGTCCAGGCCTTCGGCAAGGAGGAGGACGAACGCCTCCGCCTGCTGACCGCGACCCAGGCCAGCATGCGGGCCAACCTCCGTCTCTACAACTGGCAGACCGCCTACTCGGCGATCGTCAACACGGTGATCGCGCTCGGCACCGCGCTCGTACTCTATGTCGGTGCCGAGGCGGTGATGAGCTCGCGCCTCACGCTGGGCCAGCTCCTGGTCTTCATCTCGTATCTCGCGACGCTCTACGGGCCCATCAACACGATGAGCCAGACCTGGGCGCAGATCCAGGGTGCGCGCATCGGCGCCAAGCGGGTGTTCGAGATCCTCGACATCGCTCCCGACCTCAAGGACGGGCCGCTGCCGTGGCCTGAGAAGGTCGAGGGCCGCATCACCTGGAAGGGCACCGCCTTCAGCTACTCGCCCGAGGTCTCGGTGCTGAAGCGCATCGACCTCGACGTGAAGCCCGGCGAGAAGATCGCCGTGGTGGGGCCGACGGGTGCCGGCAAGTCGACCATGCTGTCGCTGCTGCCGCGCTTCTTCGATCCAACCGCCGGCTCGGTCGAGATCGATGGGGTCGACATCCGCCAGTACCCGATCCGCGATCTCCGCCATCGGATCGCGCTGGTGCTGCAGCCGCCGATGATCTTCCCGCTGTCGATCCGCGACAACATCGCCTATGGCCGCCCCGACGCGAGCCAGGAGGAGATCGAGGCGGCGGCCAGGCTGGCGCGCATCGACGGCCTCGTCGCCCGCCAGCCGCAGGGCTACGACCAGCCGATCGGCGAGGGCGGCGTGGCCCTCTCCGAGGGCGAGAAGCAGCGGATGACAATAGCGCGCGCGATCCTGATGAACGCGCCGGTCCTGATCCTCGACGAGCCGACCAGCTCGCTCGACGCGCAGACCGAGGCCGAGGTCATGGAGGGGCTGGCGAAGCTGACCGAGGGCCGCACCGTCTTCACCATCGCGCACCGGCTCTCGACCATTCTCAAGGCCGACCGCATCGTCGTGCTGAAGGACGGCGTGATCGTCGAGGCCGGACCATTCGCCGAGCTGCTGGGCAAGGGCGGCGAGTTCGCCAAGCTCTACAAGACCCAGTTCCAGGATACCGCGCCGAACGCAGCCGCTGCCGCGTCCTAGGGAGCAAAGACCTCGTTCAGCGCCGAGCTGGATCCGCCCGGTGTCGGGCCGCCGCCGATCGCGTAGAGTTTGCCTGCGACGACCGCGACGCCAAGGCCATGACGCGCCGTCGGCATTCGCTTGTACGAGATCCAGACATTGGTCTTGGGGTCGTAGGCCTCGGTCTGGCTGAAAGTGCCGGAGAGCGCCTCGCCTCCGACGATGAAGATCTTGCCGTCGAGCGCCGCGCCGGCGATGCCGCTTCGGATCGTCGGCAGCGGTGCCCGCTTCTCCCAGCGGTTGGTCTCCGGGTCGTAGACCTCGTTGTCGCCGAGGTTCCGCGCATAGCTGCCGTTGACGCGACCTCCGATCGCATAGAGCTTGCCGTCGAGCGCAACGACCGCGTGGTGGTCGCGCGGCGTCGGCAGCGGCGCCAGCGCCTTCCACTTGTTGGTCTTGGGATCGTAGACCTCGTGCATCGGCGTGTTCTGCCGGTCGGATCCGCCGACACCGGAGACCGCATGGATTCTGCCATTCAGCACCGCGGCGGCGAGCGCGCCGCGCGCATGCGGCAACGGCGCCAGCGCTCGCCATTTGTCGGTCTGGGGATCGTACTCGCGCACCTCGTTGGTCGGGTTCCAGCCGTCGACGTAGCCGCCGATCAGGTAGAGCTTGCCGTCGAGGCCGACCGCCGCCGGGTGATGCACGCCCCGCGGGATCGGCGCTCCGCGTGTCCATTTGTCGGCGGCCGGATCATAGATCTCGATCTCGTGCACATGGGTGATGCCGCCGACCGCATAGATCCGTCCGCCTACCTCCGCCACCGCGATCTCCGCCCGTGCCGCCGGCATCGGCGCCGCGCTCTTCCAGCTGCCCGAGCCGGCGAAGGCGGGGAAGGCGAACGACAGGACGGCGATGGCCAGGAGAGCCCGGATCATCGGCAACTCGCTTTCGATCTCTCGCAGCCGATGATGCGACTCTTCGGCAGCCGGCCGCAACCCGGGTACGTTCAAATCCGCGTTGCTTTGCGTCAGCCGGCTTCCCGTGCTCTTCTTCCTTCAACTCCTCCCTGCAAGGCCTTGCCATGACCCGCGTCTTCAACCGCATGACCGCCAAGCTTCCGCCCGTCGCCGTGCGCGCGGAGGGGCTGCATATCTGGGATTCGACAGGCAAGTCCTACATCGACGCCTGCGGCGGGGCGGCGGTCTCGTGCCTGGGCCATGGGCATCCGAAGGTGATGGAGGCGATGGACCGGCAGGTCCGGAAGCTCGACTACGTCCATCCGGGCTTCTTCTCCGCCGAGCCAGCCGAGCATCTGGCCGACCTGCTGATGGAGGACGCGCCGGCCGGGATCTCCCATGTCTATTTCGTCTCCGGCGGCTCGGAGGCGATGGAGGCGGCGCTCAAGATGGCGCGCCAGTACTTCCTCGAGATCGGCCAGCCGAAGCGCTCCAAGTTCATCTCGCGCCGGCAGAGCTATCACGGCAACACGCTGGGCGCGCTCTCGGTCGGCGGGAACCTGGCGCGGCGCGAGCCCTATGCGCCGATGCTGATGGACGTGTCGCTGATCGCGCCCTGCTTCGCCTACCACTTCAAGCGCGACGACGAGACCGAGGAGCAGTACGGGCGACGCGTCGCCGACGAGCTCGAGGCCGAGATCCTGAGGCTGGGACCGGAGAATGTCGCCGGCTTCACCGCCGAGACCGTGGTCGGTGCGACGACCGGCTGCGTGCCGCCGGTGAAGGGCTACTTCAAGCGCATCCGAGAGATCTGCGACAAGTACGGCGTGCTGCTGATCCTGGACGAGGTGATGAGCGGCATGGGCCGCACCGGCACGATGCATGCCTGCGAGCAGGACGGGATCGCCCCCGACCTGATGACGATCGCCAAGGGCATGGGCGGCGGCTTCCAGGCGATCGGCGCGGTGCTGGTGGGCCGGAAGGTCCACGACCCGATCACCAACGGCTCCGGCCTGTTCATGCACGGCCATACCTACATGGCCCATCCGGTCGCCTGCGCTGCGGGCATCGCGGTGGTGAAGACGATCAAGGAGGAGGGGCTGGTCGAGCGCGTGCGCGTGCAGGGCGCGAAGCTGCGCCAGCGCATGGAAGCGCGCTTCGGCAACCACCCTCACGTCGGTGACGTGCGCGGCCGCGGGCTGTTCCAGGCGATCGAGCTGGTCGAGGATCGCGGCACCAAGGAAGCCTTCGACCCGAAGCTGATGCTGCACGACCGCATCAAGGTCGAGTGCATGGAGCGCGGCCTGCTGGCTTATCCGATGCCGGGCACGATCGACGGCAAGCGCGGCAACCACATGATCCTGGCGCCGCCTTATATCGTCACCGACGCCGATATCGAGACGATCGTCGACCGCCTCGGCGACTCGGTGGACGCGGCGCTGGCGAAGCTGCCGGGGAAGTAACGCCTCAGCCGTTGAAGCTCTTTCCCACCACCTTGGTCAGCTCGGCGGGCGCCACCGGCTTCTTGAGGAATGCCTGATCGAGCGCCGGATCGGCGAAGCGCGCGCCGGCCGCCTTGATCGCCGTGTCCTCCACCTTGTCCAGCGGCGTATAGAACGGATGGTGGTGCTGCCGGTACGGATTGTTCCGGGCGGCGTTGTAGCAGCAGATCATCGTCCAGCGCCGGTTGGCCGAGCGGTTCTGATCTGATCGGTGCAACGTGTTGCAGTGGAAGAAGAGGCCGTCGCCCGGGTCCATCTCGGCATAGACGAGCTCCAGGCTCTTCTTCGCCTCCTCGACGCGGCGGAGATCGGCGCCGACCTGCTGGCCTTCGAGCAGGCCGTGGTCGAGGCGGCCCATCAGATGCGAGCCCCTCAGCACCTGCAGGCAGCCGTTGTCCCGGTCGCTGCGGTCGAGCGCTATCATGCAGGAGGCCATCAGCGGGAACAGGCAGCCGTTGTGGTACCAGTAGCCGTAGTCCTGGTGCCATTCCCAGGCCCCGCCCTCGCGGGGCTCCTTCGCCGTCAGCTTCGAGTGATAGTGGTAGACCTCGCCGCCGAGCAGGTCCTCCATCGTGTCGACCATCCTCGCCGAGCGAGCGGCAAGGCCATAGACGCCGTCGCCGGGCTGGTTCCAGGTCACCATGCGTGTGACCAGCCCCTCGGAGTCGCCCCGGTTGTAGAAGTTGGCGCGGACCGTCGGGTCGGTCTCCATCGCTTCGCGCATCAGCCGCGTCTCCTCGGCATCGAAGAGCCCGCGGACCAGGAAATACCCGTCCCGGTCGAATTGCTGGCGCTGTTCCGTGGTGAGGACGCTCGGCATGGAAGGCTCCGGCGTGGTGGCCGATGTTGGCGGAGTATAGTCGAAGCGCTTCAGAGACGGAGGGGAACATGGCGCCGCCGCGCATTGCCTTGCTCGGGTTCATCCTGGAGACCAACGGCTTCGCGCCGATGGCGGTCGAGGCCGATTTCCGCCGGACCTGGATGGACGGCGAGGCGATCCTGAACGACGCCGCGGCCAAGGCGCCGCGCGAGCCGGGCGGATTCGTCGGCTTCATCTCCGGCATGAACGCGGGCGAAGCCTGGACGCCGGTGCCGCTGTTCTACACCTCGGCCGGCGCCTCCGGTCCGATGGACCAGGCCTACCTCGACAAGTTCCTGAAGATCCTGGAGGAGCGGCTCAAGGCGGCGATGCCGTTCGACGGCATCTACGTCCAGGACCATGGCGCCGCCGGCGCCACCGTCGACGTCGATCCCGACGGCACGATCTTCGCGTTGATCCGCAGGGTCGTCGGACCCAAGGTTCCCATCGTCGCCACGCTCGACCTGCATGCCAACGTCTCGGATGCGATGGTCCGGAACACCGACGTGCTGATCTCCTATCTCACCAATCCGCATATCGACATGGTCGAGCGCGGGCGCGAGGCGGCCTTCGCGATGCGCGAGCTGCTGTCGGGCGTGAAGACGGCGAAAGCCTTCATCCAGGTGCCAATCCTGCCGCCGCAGGTCTCGCTGCTCTCCGACCGCGGCCCCTATGGCGAGGCGATCGCCAAGGGCCAGAAGGCGGTGAAGGGCTCGATCCTCAACGTCTCGGTGCTCGGCAACTGCAGCTTCGCCGACTCGCCCAAGACCGGCATGAGCGTGATCGTGACCGCGCGCGAGAACCAGAAGGCCGCCGACGACCTGGCCAAGGAGCTGGCTCAGTACCTCTGGGACCAGCGCGACCGGCTCCGCCCGAAAGTGATGGAGATCGACGAGGCGGTGCGCCGCGTGAAGGCAGTGCTGGCCGACCCGACGAGGAAGCCGCTGCTGTTCGCCGACTGCGCCGACAATCCCGGCGGCGGCGGCCGCGGCAACACGATCCATGTGCTGAAGGCCTTCCTCGAGAACGCCATCGACCGCACCGCCTACGGCATCTTCAACGATCCGCTGCTGGCGGCCGAGGCGCATCGCCTCGGGATCGGTGCCCGCTTCACCGCCCAGCTCAACCGCGACGAAACCAACAAGCTCTCCGGCAAGCTGACCGCGCCGGCGCAGGTGATGGGCCTCAGCGACGGCGAGTTCGTCGGCCGCCGCGGCACGATGGGCGGGCGCAAGGGAAGCCTCGGCCAGACCGCCTGGCTCCGGCTCGACGGCCGCATCGACGTGGTGTTCATCACGAACCGCCAGCAGTGCCTGGATACCGAGATGATCGAGCACATCGGCATCAAGGTCCGGGACATGCGCTGCGTCGTGGTCAAGTCGCGCGGCCATTTCCGCGCCGGCTTCAACGACATCTTCGCCGACGAGCAGATCCTCGAGGTCGACTCGCCGGGCCTCACCACGCCGGTGCTGCAGCGGCTCCCCTGGACCAATCTCCGGCATCCGATCTGGCCATTAGAAGAGAACATGACCTGGCAGGTTCCCGCTGAGGTCGCCGTACGGTAACCGGTGACCGCGCCAAGGAAATTGGCGATCATGAGGCGATGCTCAGGGAGTTCTGGAACGGCCTCAGCCGCCACGCCCGCCGGCTTTTGATCTCGGCGGGGATCGGTTTCGTCATCGGCGCCGTTTTCGGCGATCAGGTTTTCGTCGTCATCGAGCTGGCGCTCGGCGATCCGTGGGACGAACTGGTCTTCGGGATTGCCGGCGCGGCGCTCGCCAGCGTCGGCTACGAGCTGGCTACCATGGGCCGGTCCGACCGCTAGGGCGGATTGCCTCGACGTCGCCCGCCCGGCCATAATCCCTCGGGGAGAGGGTGGGAATGCTTCTGACCGCCGAAACCGTCGTCACCGGCCGCCCGGACCGGGTGCTGGCCCCGGCCGACCTGCGTCGCCTGAGCGAGCGCTCGGACGTTCAGGGCCTTGCCCGCTATGCGACCCACTGGCTGCTGATCGCCGGCGGCGCAACCCTGGTCGCCTGGACAAGGGATACCTGGTGGGTGCTGCTTGCGATGTTCCTTAACGGCTGGTTCCTGATCGCCCTGTTCGCGCCGGTGCACGAAAGCGTCCACTACACCGCCTTCAAGAGCCGGCAGCTCAACGTCGTGCTCGGCTGGATCGCCAGCGTGCCGACGCTGATCAACTCGACCTTCTACCGGCTGTTCCACTACGCCCATCACCGCCACACCCAGGACCCGCTGAAGGACCCAGAGCTGGGCGGCCCGCTGCCGCAGTCGGTCTGGCAGTACGTCGTGCGCATCAGCGGCTGGGGCTACTATGCCAGCCGCTTCGACTTCTACGGCCGCATCCTCCGCAACGAGTGGGATGGATTCCCCTACATCCCCGAGCGCGAGCGGGCCGGCGTCCGCCGCTCGGTGATCTGGATGCTGGTCCTGTTCTTCGGCGTCTTCGGCGCGTGGTCGTGGATGGATCCCGCAGGCCCGTGGATCTTCTGGCTGCTGCCGGTCGCGATGGCGCAGCCGATCCTTCGCGTGATGCTGCTCTCCGAGCACACGCTCTGCAGCGACGACGACAACGGCCTCACCAACACGCGCACCACGCTCAAGAGCTGGCCGGTACACCTCGTGCACTGGAACATGCCCTATCACGCCGAGCACCATCTCTATCCCTCGATCCCGTTCTTCCGCCTGCCGCAGGCGCATAGGGAGATCGGCGACCGCTTCGCCCATGTGGCGCCGAGCTATTTCGAAACCCAGAAGCAGATCCTGCGCAGGATCACGGGGCGCCCATGAGCGGCAACGTCCAGACCTTCGAGGCCGGCGACGTCGTCACCCAGTCCGGCATCACGCTGAAGGGCGCCAAGATCGTCTATGCGACCTACGGGACGCTCGCCCCCGACAAGTCGAACGTCATCGTCTATCCGACCTCGTACTCGGCCAACCACACCGAGATCGACTGGCTGATCAAGCCCGGCAGCATCCTCGATCCGTCGAAGTACTTCGTCGTCATCCCCAACATGTTCGGCAACGGGTACTCGACCTCGCCCAGCAACGTGGCGCCGCCGCTCGACAAGGGCCGCTACCCGAACGTCACCATCTACGACAACGTCGTGACCCAGCGCCGGATGATGCGCGAGGTCTTCGGCGTCGAGAAGGTGAAGGCGGTGTACGGCTGGTCGATGGGCGGCCAGCAGGCCTATCACTGGGGCGCGCTGTTCCCCGAAGCCGTCGGCCGCATCATCTGCGCCTGTACCTCGGCCAAGACGTCGGAGCACAACAAGGTGTTCCTCGAAGGCGTGCGCGCCGCGCTGACCGCCGACGAGGCCTATCAGGACGGCTGGTTCCACCGCACGCCGGTCCGCGGGTTCCGCGCGATGGCGCGGGTCTATGCCGGCTGGGCGATCTCGCAGACCTGGTATCGCGAGAAGGTCTACCTGACCCAGGGCTTCGCCTCGCTCGAGGACTTCCTGGTGCATGGCTGGGAAGCCAACTACTTCCTCAGGCGCGACGCCAACAACCTGCTGGCCCAGCTCTGGACCTGGCAGCACGGCGACATCTCGGCCAACGGCAAGTACAACGGCGACTTCAAGGCGGCGCTCAAGGGTATCACCTGTCCGGCGCTGGTGATGCCCGGCGACCACGACCTCTACTTCCAGGTCGCCGACAACGAGATCGAGGTCGCCGGCATGCCGAACGCGAAGCTGGTTCCGATCAAGTCGATCTGGGGCCATCGCGCCGGCAACCCGCTGGCGAACCCGGAGGACGAGCGCTTCGTCGCCAAGGTGGTCAACGACTTCCTGAACGCGTAGCCGCTCAGCGTCCGTCGAGCATGTAGAACTTCCAGCGCGTCGGGTCGTTCATCACCAGCTGCGGCGGGCGGCCGGTCAGCGACATCCAGCGCGATCGATACCAGGCGACGACCGCGAGGTCGAAGGCGATGCCGTCGGCCGGCGGGCCCGAGGTGCCGAGCGCGCGCCAGGGCAGCGTCGCCTCGAAGGTGATGCGGGGCTGGTCGGAGCCAAAGTAGCGCACCTGCCCGTCGACGACCGGCACGCAAGCCGTCTCCTCGACGCGGCAAAGCTCGGCACGCATGCTCTGCGAGCCGCCGGCGGTTCCCTCGCGCGGCGGCAGGACGTGGATCCGGAAGCGACGAGCACCCTGGCCGGCATCGATTCCGAGATCGAGGCGGAAGGCTTCGCTTCGCGGGTACTCCTCGCCATAGGCCAGCAGGTCGAGGTCGTAGTAGTCCATGCCGATCAGCGCCAGCGACACGCCTTCGGCGCTCCAGGCGGCATAGGCCTCGCCGAAGGCGACCTCGCCTGGCTGGGGGATCAGGGGCGGCAGCAGCGCGCGCGACTTCGGCCAGTCGGTCAGAACCGAGTCGTCGATCCTGATCTGCGCGCGAGGCAGCGATGTCCGCGCCCGCGACGGCGGCTGGCCGGGTTTCGCATGCAGCGCCGCTGCGTCCCTGTTGGCCTTGGTGAGCGCTTCGATCAAATGGTCGTAAGGCCGATCGGCGACGTCGACGAGGCCGAAATTATAGTCCTCGCCATCGGCGCGGCCACCGGGGGGATGATCGTGGAACTGGAACCAGTGGACGCCGACGACGTCGGGAAGCTGGACGAAGCGCCGTGTCGCAGCACCAGCGCCGGCGGCGCGCTCGGCCTGCGTGCCCACCGTCATCAGGTGGCCGGAGTTGCGATTGCCCGAGCGGTTCTCGTGGGCGGCGAAGAACCATTCGGAGATCAGCACCGGCTTTCGCTGCGCGATCTTGGCGATGCCGTCGAAGAAGTAGCGTGCGAGCCAGCCGTCGGGCGCATCAACATTGTAGTTGGTCGAGATCACGTCGACATGCGCGGCCATCGCCGCGACCGCGTCGGGGTCGTAGTAGATCGGCAGCCGGTCGCCGAGGTTCAGCGCTTCGGGGTCGGCGGCTTTCAGCGCATCCGACATCATCCGGTAGTAGAGTCCCGAGATCTGCCTGGCCCAGATCCGGACCACGTCGATGCCGCGGCCGCCGGGCCTGAGCCGCACCGGCTCGCCCTCGCTGACCAGCAGGTCGGCGAAGGAGGCGACCCCTTTCGGCGGTACGAAGTCGCGATTGAAGCGGCCGAAATCCTCCTTGTAGTGCGTCGTCAGCGTCTCGATCAGCCGCTGCTTGGTGATGCTCCGCGGCGGCTCCTGGACGTAGAACGTGAACAGCGCGCCGCGCCACCAGCCGACCTCGTTGTCGGTGTAGTAGCCGATGCGCCGGGGATCGCCGCGATAAGGCTCGACCAGCTTGCGCGCGAGATCCCGCGCCCGCGTTTCCGTCTCCGGAGCGTAAGGATCGAACCAGTGGAAACGCGAATTGCGGCCGAGCTCGAGGTTCGGCGTGAATGGAAGATCGACGCGCCTGGAGTCGAGCGACCAACCGCCGGCGGTATTGAATCCCCATTCGAGCACGCGGCCGCGGTTCCTGGTCGCCCAGGCATCCAGGCTCGGGTCGAAGTGACTCCAGTGATAGCGCCTCTCAGGGCTCGGGTACGAGGATCCGCCGTCGATAACGTTGACGCCGAGCGAGAGGAACCTGTCGCCGCACGGCGTCACCAGCCACGAGGTGCCGTCGTCTCGCTGGGTCGTCCAGCGGCTTGACGGCGCCTGGCCGAAGTCGGTGCAGGCTTCCACCGTCGCCGGGGCCAAAGCCAGCAGCGCGACCAGGATCCAGCGCATCAACGCAGCCGACCGAGATAGCCCAAGAGGCGTCGCTGCCACTCGACGCAGCCGACAGCACGATAGAGTCGCGCGGCATAGTTGATGGCGGAGATGGCGGTCTGCCGCTCGCTCTCGATACAGGCGACGCCGACCATGGTCAGCACGTCGGCCTCGGCGACGCGGTCGCCGATCATCTGGTAGAGCATGCGGGCCTCGCCATAGGCGACGCAGGCGGCATCGAGCCGGCCACGCGCCGCGTCCAGGTCGCCGATCGCGCGCATCGACGTCGCCTCTCCTGCCTTGTCGCCGATGCGGCCGAACATGGCGCGGGCGTGGGTGAAGTTGACCTTGGCGAGATCCGCATTCTCGAGGAGGCCGTCGAGCTGTCCCAGATCGAGCAGCGCCTGGGCCTGCTCGCGCTGGCCGCCGATGGCGCGATAGAGCGTATAGGCACCGCGCATCAGCTCGTGCCCCTGGCGCGTGCTGCCGCCCTGGCGTTCGATATGGCCGAGACCCTTCATGGCTTCGGCTTCGATCGTCGTGTCCTGGACGCTGCGGCCGAGCGCGCGGCCCTTCTCGTATTGGCTCCGCGCCTCGTTGAGGTTGCCGATCATGCGCTCGAGCTCGGCGATACCGATATGGACGCGCGCCTCGCCCGACTTGTCCTTGGCCTCGACGAACATGCTTGTGCACTGCGCCGCCGAGGCGCGCGCGTTGGCGAAGCGAATCGTCGCGCGCCTGAGGTCCCCGCGACCGGAAAGCAACTCGCCCTCGCTGAAGCGCCGGCCCGCGATCTTGAACTGCTCGACCGCCGCGACCGCGGAGTCCTTTGCCTCGCGCGGGCGTTCCATCATGCGGAGGATCTCGGCCAGCGACTGGCGGACGACACCTTCGCCGATGGGATCGCTGACGGTCTTGTAGATGGTGAGAGCGCGCTCGTAGCGGGTAACGGCTTCGGAGCTGTTGCGACGGGCCCGCTCGATGTCGGCGCGGCAGGTGAGCGAATGCGCCTCGCCGGACCGATCGCCCGACTGGCTGAAGGCGAAGCGGGCGAAGTCGAACCCGGTCATCGCCTCCTCGGGCTTGCCCTGGCGCGCGGCGAGCTCGGCAAGCGCTAGGCTGGCCTCGCCTTCGGAGTATCGGTCGGCGGCGCGGACCGACATCTCCCGCGCCTGGTCGTAGAAGCTGCGGGAAGGCTCGTAGGCGCCCTGACGGAGCTGTGCGCGGCCCTGCAGCAGAAGCGACTTGATCTGGCCGCGGTCATCCTTGGCCTCGATGAACTGCTGCTGTGCGTCGGCGTAGAGGCGCTGCGCGTCGTCGTAGCGGGTCTGGGCCTCGGCGACCTCGCCCTGGCCGATCATGACCAGGCCGATGCCCTGCGGATCCTTGGCCTCGCGCAGAAGCGACGCGGCTTCCTTGTAGTGCCTGAGCGCGTCGTCGAAGCGGTGCGCGTAGCGCATGCCGTCGCCCTGGATCCAGAAGCGGCTGCCGGCGGCCTTTGGTCCCGTGCCGACTCCGGTGCGGATCGCCTGCACGCCGCCGGAGCGGCGGATGCGGCGCGACATCCACATGTCGATGACCACGCAGATGGCGCCGAAAACCAAGACGCCTTGCGCCACCATGTCGCGGATCGGCTGCGGGTCGCCCAGCGTCAGCGGGTACGATCCGATCGCTGCTACGCCCGAAGCCAGCACGATCAGCCCGCGCCTCGCCCACGCGCCGCCGCCACGGGTCTTCGAAAGCGCGCTCGCCATCGGTTAGAACCGGCCCCCGGCGGGTGAACTCGACACTCGGCCCCCTATCGTCCGCGTTGTATGTCCGCCAACCTCCGATAGATCGGCGCAAGCAGGCCCGGCAGCAGATAAATAGGCAATTGCCCGACCGCGAAATAGAGGAAAACGTCGGGTGGCACCGAGGCGCCGAGCGAGCCTACAAGGATAGCAAGGTTGCGGTTGCCGCTGGTGACGCCGAGAGCGAGCGCCGTACGCCGCGGCAGGCGCGCCGAGACGACGGCGCCGAGCGCCTGGAACGACAGGTTGGCGGCAAACGCTGCGGCGACGAAGCCGCCGACCCGGAGCGGCTGGGCGACCGCTGCCGTGGTGATTCCATCCATCGCCGCGACAGCGAATACGAGCAGCGTCGCCACGATGGCGCCGTCGATTCGCTGGGGATGCGCCGCGATGGCGGCGGCGCCGAAGGCACGGCGCCCGACCAGCGCGATGACGAGCGCGCCGAATGTGAGAAGCGCGAGGCGGAGGAAGAGCCCCGTCACGTCGAGGCCAAGATCGACGCCGGCGAGAAGCAGCGCCAGCGGCGGCAAGGTCAGCGGCATGACGAAGGTCGCCAGCACCGTGCCTACGATGGCAAGTCCGCCTTCGAGCCCGAGCAGGACGGCGATGGCCGGTGCGGCGATCAGGGGCGGGGAGGCCGCCCAGAGCAGCATCGCCTCGGCGAGACCGGCCGGAAGACCGGCAAGGCTTGTCGCGCCTGCCATCAGCGCCGGCGAGGCGATCAGCAGCCAGGCGATGAGCAGGAAGACACGAAGAGGTCGCTTGAGGTGGGCGGAAAGCACCGTCCAGTCCATCCGCAGCAGCGTCAGCGCCAGGAGAAGCACGACCGACGGCGTCAGCAGCGGCCGGAGGAGCTGGGCGAGGGGCGGGACCGCGAGGCCGAGGAAGACACCGGCGGCGAGAATGGCCTTGCCGTGACGTCCGAGCCAGCCGAGGGCGCCTGCGAGCATGCGTCGGACGCTAGCGGCTTTCGAAGACAGGGCCAATACGCTAGAGGAATCGCCATGCAAGACACTTGGCTCGGCGACTATCGCGACCATGTCCGGCCGGAATGGATCGACTACAACGGCCACATGAACGTGGCCTATTACGTCCTCGCCTTCGACCGGGCGAGCGACGTGATGTTCGACCGGATCGGCCTCGGCCATTCCCATCGCGAGGCGACCAACCACGGCTTCTTCGTGGTCGAGGCGCATGTGATCTATGGGCGCGAGGTGCTGGAAGGCGACCCGCTCCGCTTCGAG
>CAZDGR010000050.1:0-16049 GCA_964504845.1 uncultured Rhizobium sp.
GGCGCCATCATCTTGAACTGCGACCCGCCGAGCAGCACCGGGGTCGCGTAGGCATTCATGCAGAGGATGCCGACCAGCACCGTGCCGGCCAGGACCCCGGGCAGCGACAGGGGAAAGGTCACGCGGCGGAACACCGTGAACGGGCTGGCGCCGAGATTGAGCGCGGCCTCCTCGACCGAGCGGTCGATGCCTTCGATCACGCTCTGCAGCGTCCGGATCATGAAGGGCAGGACCACGGCGACGATGCCGATGACGACCGCGGCGGGCGTGTAGAGGATCTTGACCGGTGCCGATATGGCGCCGAGCCAGATCAGGACGGTGTTGACGAAGCCGTTGTTGCCGAGCAGCGCCATCCACCCGGCGGCGCGCACGACGTTGCCGACCAGCAGCGGGAAGACCGTCAGGATGATCAGCAGACTCTTGTACCGGCTCTGGGTGCGGGCGAGGAAATAGGCGACCGGGAAGGCCAGGATCAGGCTCAGGAGCGTGCAGACGACGGCCATCTGCACGGTCGTCGCCAGCACGTTGATGAAGTAGGGGTCGCTGAAGAAGCGGGCATAGTTGTCGAGAATGAACGCCTCGGCCATCGCCTGGCCGGGAACGAAGCGGTTGAAGCTGTAGCGGAACAGCGTCAGCAACGGCATGCCGAGTACCGCCAGCACCAGCAGCGCCGCCGGCAGCACCAGAAGGGGAGCGAGCGACCGTTTCCGGTCGCCCGCTGCCACGGCCATCGACATTCAGATCGGCCCCGGGCTCACCCTTTGAACTCGCGGTTCCACCAGTCGAGCAGCTGGGCATTGTTCTTGGCGACGTATTCGAGGTCGGGGAGGACGAACTTCTTCTGCTCGTCCGCGGTGAACGACAGGTCCGCCTCGAGCTTCGCGTCGAGCTTGGCGTTGGTCACTGTCGGCACGTAGCCCATCTTGGCGGCGAAGCCGACCTGGCCCTGGGGATCCAGCATCGCGTCGAGATAGGCGTAGGCGCAGTCCTTGTTCGGCGCGTTCTTCGGGATCGCCGCCTCGAACACGATCGGCGTGGCACCTTCCTTCGGCACCGCCATCCCGATCGGGATGCCGGAGTTGCGCCACTGCACGCCGCGGGCGCGCCACATGATCGTGAACCAGACCTCCTCGCTCTTCAGCGCCGCCGCCAGCGCCTCGTTCGAGGGATAGACCTTGGGGTCGAGCTTCTTGAGCTCGGCGAGCTTGGCCTTGCCTGGCTCGAGGTTGGTCACCGAGCCGCCGTTGATCAGCGCCGCCGCCTCGATGATCTGGACGTAGAGGCCGTCGGCGAAGCCGACGCGGCCCTTGTACTTCGGGTCCCAGAGATCGGCGTAGGAGGTCGGCGCCGGGTTCACCCGGTTCGGGTTGTAGAGGATGATCTTGCCCGAATAGATGTGCGGGATCGAGTAGGTGCGGCGCAGCGCCGGGATGATGTTGGCGGCGTTCTTGAGCTTGGAAAAGTCGAGCTCCTCGAACACGCCCTGCTTGTAGACCTCGTACATGTCTGTCTCGGACAGCAGCGCCACGTCCATGGTGCCGCGCCGGCCGCTCTTCTCGGTGGTCAGCTTGGTCTTGCGCGGCGGCGCGTTGGCGACGTCGTGGCTGACGGCCACCTTGCGCTCGCCGAGCACGCGCTTCTCGAAATTGGCGATCAGCAGGTCCTGGTAGTCGCCGCCCCAGGTGCCGACGTACACGTCGCTGCAGGAAAGCGCCTGGGCGCTGACGCCCGAGGCGGTGAGCGCGAGGCCGCCGGCCGCGAGGCCGGTCGAGGCCAGCATCTGCCGACGCGTGAATGAACGGTGCATGACGTCCTCCATGTTCGATTTTGTTCGATATTACCGACCTGCCGGCTCGGGCAGCAACAGCCCGGCCTCGGCCCGCCAGCCGAGAACGACGGCCTGTCCCTGCGCCGCTTGCGCTTCCGCCCGGTCGGCGTTCGGCTGCGAGATCGTGATCGTCTCGGCCGGGTTGAGGCGGATGCGGTACTCGGTCAGCGATCCGAGATACGTGACCATATCGACGGTGCCCTGGATGCGGTTGTCGAGGCCCATCGCGGGCGTGCCGAGCGCGATCTTCTCGGGCCGGATCGCCAGCAGCGTGGACGAGGCCTCGCCGCCGGCGACCTTGATCTCGAGCCCGCCTTCGGTGACGAAGCGGCCGGCCGAGGCCAGACGGCCTTTCAGGAAGTTCGACTTGCCGATGAAGTCGGCGACGAAGGCGTTGGCGGGCCGCTCGTAGAGCTCGTTCGGCGTGCCGATCTGCTGGATCACGCCCTGGCTCATCACCACCAGGCGATCGGCCAAGGTCAGCGCCTCTTCCTGGTCGTGGGTCACGAACACGGTGGTGAGACCGAGCTTCTGCTGGAGCTGGCGGATCTCGACACGCACCTCGCTCCTGAGCTTGGCGTCGAGGTTGGAGAGCGGCTCGTCGAGCAGGAACACCTCGGGCTCGACCACGAGCGCGCGGGCGAGCGCCACGCGCTGCTGCTGGCCGCCGGAGAGCTGGCGCGGGTAGCGGTCGGCGAGCTGATCGAGGCGCACGAGCTCCAAGGCGCGGCGCACGCGGGTCTCGGTCTCGGCCTTCGAGACCTTCCGCATCTCGAGGCCGAAGGCGACGTTGCCGAACACGGTCATGTGCGGGAAGAGGGCGTAGCCCTGGAACACCATGCCGGTATTGCGGCGATAGGGGGGAAGCTCGGTCACGTCCTCGTCGCCGATGAGCACGCGGCCCGATGTGGCCTCAACGAAGCCCGCGATCATGCGGAGCGTCGTGGTCTTGCCGCAGCCCGAGGGGCCGAGGAGGGCCACCAGCTCGCCCTGCTCGACGGTCAGCGAGACGTCGTCGACGACGCGGTTGGTGCCGTAGACCTTGACCAGGTGGTCGAGGGTTACACGAGCCATCAGACGATCCTCGAAAGCTTGACGTAGCGGTCGGTGATCAGCATCAGCGCGCCGATGATCACGATCTGGACGAAGGCGACGGCGGCGATGGTCGGGTCGACCTTGAACTCGAGCGCCGCCAGCACGACCACGGGAAGCGTGGTGCGGCCGGGGCCGACCAGGAACAGGGTGAGCTCCAGGTTCTCGAACGAGGTGATGAAGCTGAACAGGGCCGCGGCGACGATGCCGGCGCGCATCATCGGGAAGGTGACGCGGCGGAACACGGTCCAGGGATTGGCGCCGAGATTGGCGGCGGCCTCCTCGACCGCGCGGTCGATGCCCTGCAGGCTGGCCGAGATCAGGCGCACGGTCCAAGGGAGCGTCAGCATCACATGGGCCGCGACCAGGCCCGGCAGCGTGCCCTTCATCTCCCACTCGAAGGTGTTGTCGAGATAGACGAAGAACACGTAGATCGCGGTGCCGGCGACGATGCCCGGGACGATCAGCGGCGAGAGCAGCAGCGTGTTGATCGCCTCGCGGCCGGGGAAGCGGTAGCGCACCAGCGCGATCGAGGCGAGCGTGCCCAGGGCGACGCCGAGCACCATCGCCACCGCCGCCACCTGGAACGAGGTGACGAAGCCCCGCTGATAGGCGCGGCGCTCCCACACTTGCGCGAACCACTTGAGCGTATAGCCCTCGGGCGGGAAGACGATGATGTCCTGGTCGAAGAAGGCGATCCAGGCGACGAACATCACCGGCGCCAGGATGTAGAGATAGACCAGCAGCACCGTCGCGGGCAGCGCGAAGCGCCCGGGCCTTAGCCGGCGTAACGTCGTTGTTGTCATTGGGCCGAAGCCGCTCCCTGTTGGCCCGGATGCTAGGGGCTCACCCGAGCGGGGTCAACGAAACGGCAGTTCTCTTGCGGATCGGAAACGCCGCCTGCTGTTGCGAAACTCAGCTCGCGCGCATCCACGCCGAGACGATCGCGCCGGCAGTCGGCTGGTCGAACTCGATGCGCGTGCCCTCGTCGGCTTTCGCGACCACGCGGCCGGTGAGGCTGATGGTCGAGGAGGGATGGGTCAGCGTGAAGGCGGTGCCGTCGCCCAAGGGCAGGGCCGGCATCAGGAGCGCGCCGCCGGTCGAGACGTTGGCGACCTCGCATTCGAAGGTCTTGTCTCCGGCGGCGACCTGGGCGAGGGCGGCGACCTCGTAGCGGCGATAGCGGCGGCGGTTGGCCGAGCTCGACCCGAGCAGGGCCTGTCCGAGGCCGGCCAGGCGCTTCAGCCAGCCGGGCTCTTCCACGGGTGGTTTGACGGTGGACATGGCTCGGGGCTCCCCTGCTTCGACACCCGCACTCTAGCGACCGCAGGGGCGGTTGCTCAACCGTGAGACGGTCCCGCCTCGACCAGCGCCTCGACCTGGACCTGGCCGGCACGCGCAAAGACCAGCGTCAGCTTGATCTTGTCGCCGACCCTGACCGGGCGGTCGAGGCCGGCCAGCACGATCCGGAAGCTCCCGGGCTTGAGCGCGACCGGCCGGTTTGGCGGCAGATCGATGGCGCCGATTCGCTTGTTGGCGGGATCGGCGAACACCGCCGCCTGGGCGGTCGGCGCCAGCACCGAGACCAGCTGGTCGCCCTGGGGCGCCCGGTTGAGGAGGGGGACATAGACCTCCGTCGCGTTGCCGGCGGTCGGCGCCGCCCAGACGTGGCCGATCATGACGTTGCCGGTTTTATACGAGTGGGCGGCGGCCGGCAGGGCGAGGAAAAAGGCTAGAACCAGAGAGAAGAGGGGGCGCATACCCCAACATCTCGGGGGTCAGACTCTTCCTGTCAACGGCCGGCAGGTCCTTCCCGAGCCCCTGGGCCCGGTGCGGCAAGTCTTGCCGGGAAAGCCGGAAAACCCCGGAGTCCGCGGCGTTCAGGTCCGGCACGTGGGTTGCAATGAGGGGCCCGACGCATCGGATGGGCCGGCTCCGGCCCGGATATGAGTAACAGGGACGACGCGCATGGCTGCTTCTCTCGCAGGCCTGGTCCGCCAGGCGACCACCTCGATCGGAAACCGCGCCAAGGAGGCGAAGGAAGCGATCGGCTGGGAACCGTATCCGGAACCCGCGAATTCGAGCCTGCCGCCGCGCGGCCAGGCGGCTTCGCCGCCGCCGGCGATCCCGCCTAGGGTGCAGGCGACGATCAAGGCCGCTACCCGACCGGCCGCGATGGGAACCGCGAAGCCCGAGCCCAAGCCAGCCGCGGTCGATCCGAACCGCCACGCGGTCAGCCCGGCACAGTATCTCCGCGAGCTTGCCGGCTTCGCCCGCGGCGAAGCCAAGTCCGAGATCGCCAAGGCGGTGATGACCGTGACCCCGACCGAGGTCGAGGCCGCGATCAACCTCTCCGCCCGTCTCCGCGGCCGCTACCTCGCCCGCATCCTCGATGCCGGCCAGATCGCGGCCAAGCGCCCCTTCGGCGAGACCGAGACCAAGGAGCTCGCCAAGATGCGCGAGATGTCCGAGGAGATGGCGCGCGGCGTCGAGGCGCTGAAGCGCGCCATCGAGTCCGGCGAGCTCAACGTTCCCGGATTGCGCCAGCAGTAGTCAGCGGTTCGCCTGCTAGCGATTGGATTGGGCCAGGCCCGCCAGCGCCTGGCGCACCACCTGGCGCGAACGCCAGACGATCGCTTCGCGCCAATCGTCGGTGTCCGGATAGAACTGCTTCCTGATCTGCGCCTTGATCCGCGGCGCCTCCGGCCCCAGCGGATCGCCGTACCCATGCAGCCATGCGTCGTCGCGCAGCGCCTTCCGCCCCTGGGCGCGCGAATAGGTTCCGTATTCGAGCGCGATGTAGGTCACGTCCGATTTCGGCAGCGCGCGTTCGAGCCCGGCCGGCGCGGTCCCCGCCTTCACGTTCGACGACGAGGTGCCCTTGCGCGGCTCGGTGACGGATTCGCCCCACCACGCCTTGGCCCGCGCGGTCGCGGGCTGATCCGGCTCGTGATCGCAGATCAGCTCGCCATAGCCGAAGGGGCCGAGGCCGGTGTGATAGTCGATCACCGCGAACTGGGACGCATGCCCGGCCCATTCGGTGAGGATCGCTTCCAGCGTGCGGCGCGCCCAGGTCGGGCCGGTGCCGCCGTAGAACAGGCCCTTCGGATGCTTGAACTGCCCTTCGCTGACGCAGTTGGCGAAGGCCGTGTCGCCGTTCTTCTCGCGCCAGGCCTGGAGCTTCTTCTCGGCGTCGTCGAAGACGGATCCCGAAAGCGACGACGGCACCAGCCAGTCGGCGATCTCGTCGTAGCCCTTGTTCTCCGGCAGCGGCTTCGAATAGTCGGACCAGTTGCGGTTGAGGTCGACGTTCTCCTCGGTCGTCCGCCGGATCCATGCGAAGCCGTGGCAGTTGACCGCGTGCACCATCAGGATCGCCGTGTCCTTCGACCGGCTCTCGAGCAGGCCGGAGGTCAGCAGATCGACCTGCGCGCCCGATCCGCAGAAGCCTTCGGCGCCGTGCGTGCCGGAGAACATCGCCAGCACCTTCGGTGCCTTGCGGTCGCCGACATAGGCCACGTCGGTCGAGAGGCTCTCGTCCTTCGGACCCTTCAGCGGATTGGGATAGGACCTGGTGACGGCGCCGGCGATGCGGGCGGCGGCGAGAAACTTCTCGCGCGCCTCCGCATAGTCGGCGGAGAAGCAGACGTTCTCCGCTGTCATCGGGCCGGCCTTACTTCACGTCGGAAGCCAGCTGCATCTTGACGATCTTGTCGGGGTCGCGGACCGAGCCGTTCTGGTTGCGGTCGCCCTTCTTGACCTTGTCGATGTTGTCCATGCCTTCGATGACGCGGCCCCAGACGGTGTACTGGTTGTCGAGGAACTTGGCGTCGGCGAAGCAGATGAAGAACTGGCTGTCGGCCGAGTTCGGATCCTGGGCGCGGGCCATCGACACGGTGCCGCGGACATGCGGCTCCTTCGAGAACTCGGCCTTCAGCTTCTTGCCGGAGCCGCCGGTGCCGTTGCCGAGCGGATCGCCGGTCTGGGCCATGAAGCCCTCGATCACGCGATGGAAGACGACGCCGTCGTAGAAACCCTGCTTCACCAGCTCCTTGATGCGGGCGACATGGCCCGGCGCCAGGTCGGGGCGGGTCTCGATGACGACGCGGCCGGTCTTCAGCTCCATGTAGATGAGGTTGTCCTTGTCGGCGGCGTCCGCGGTCGTGGCGAGACCGAGCACGGCGGCGATGGCGAGGGCGGCGGAAAGGGGCTTTCTGGACATGGCTTGACCGTGAATCTGGTAGGAGGAAGCCGTCCTTCTATCAGATCGACGCCGATGCCGGAACTTGAACCCGCCAGCCATCGCTGTGAGAAAGCACGGATGAACCAGTCCGGCCCGATCGGGGCGACCGGGTCCGCGCCGCATGTTCCCTTCGTGCCCTCCGGCTCCTATCCGGCGAGGGAGGGGAACGCGGTCTCCCCGCTGATCGACGGCGTACCGGCCTTCCGGCGTATCGGCCAGGCGGTGGAGGCCGCTCGGCGAAGCGTCTGGGTGGTGATCGCCTTCATCGAGCCCGACTTCCGCATGCCGGACGGTCTTGGCTCGCTGTTCGATCTTCTCGATCGCGCCGTCGGTCGGGGTCTCGACGTCCGCGTGCTGATCTGGCGGCCGACGCCGGAAGGAATGGGCTTCGGCCCGACCTTCTCGGGAACCGGCGAGCATCTAGCGATGCTAACGCGGCGCGGGTCGCGGTTCCGCATCCGATGGGACAGGCACGAGGGCACCGGCTGCCATCATCAGAAGTGCTGGCTGATCGACGCCGCGGATCCGAGCGAGGTCGCCTTCGTCGGCGGAATGAATCTGTCGCGCGGTGCCTACGGCACACCGGGCCATCTCGGTGCGGACGCGCAGTTCCACGACCTCTATGTCGAGCTTTCCGGGCCTTCGGCGAGCGACGTCCATCACAACTTCGTTCAGCGCTGGAACGACGCGAGCGACCGTGCCGCCGCCGACGGATCGTGGGGGCACACCGGCGGCGACGAGCTTCCGCTCCCGGCGCGCGTGTCGTCGCCGCGCGGCGATGCCGTCGTCCAGGTACAGCGTACGATCATGGCCGGTCGCCATCGCGATCTTCCGGACGGCGAGCAGTCGATCTTTCGGCAGTACCTGGTCGCGATCGAGGCGGCGCGCCGCACGATCTATCTCGAGCATCAGGCGCTGCCGGTGGTCGAGATCGCGGAGAGGCTGGAGGCGGCGCTCGCACGCGGCGTCGAGGTGGTGCTGCTGGCGCCGCCGGAGCCCGAGCCGATCGTGCGCGCCCGTCGCAAGGACGCCGCATGGGACGCGTTCTTCGAACGCGTCGAGTCCCTTTCCCGATACGACGGCTTTGCGATGGCCGGGCTCGCCGCGCCGGACGGCGCGGGCGGCCGGCGCAGCGTCTCGGTCCACAGCAAGGTCATGCTCGTCGACGACGCGTGGGGAACGATCGGCTCGTGCAATCTGCATGCGGGTTCGCTGTTCCGGAATACCGAGATGAACGTTTCGTTCTGGGATCCGGCATGCGTGCGAGCGCTCCGCTGCGCGCTGCTGGTCGAGCACCTGGGCGAGGAAACCCGTCACCTCGACGATCGCGCGGCGCTCGTGCACTTCCGCCGGATCGCCCGTGATAACGCCGCCAAGCGCGAGGCCGGCGACAACGACTGGCAAGGACTGGTCTTCGCTCTCGATCCCGCCATCTACGGGAAGTAATGACGTCTGCTCAATCCTTGGGCATCGACTTTTCTCCATCTACCTAAGCCATTGCCGATGTGTAAGTATCCTCGGCGACAGGCTCGTAATGCGCGCCGGAGGGTGGCGAGGGCCTGGGTAACCAAGAACCTCGATATCCGGAGGAAACCATGGAGAGACGTAAATTCCTGAAGGCCGCCGGCGTCGGCGCTGCGGCCAGCGTGATTGCGGCGCCGGCGATCGCGCAGTCGTCGCCCGAAGTGAAGTGGCGCATGACCTCGAGCTTCCCGAAGAGTCTCGACACGCTCTTCGGCGGCGCCGAAGTCCTTGCCAAGCGGGTCGCAGAAGCGACCGACAACAAGTTCCAGATCCAGGTCTTCGCAGCAGGCGAGATCGTGCCGGCGCTGCAGGTGCTGGATGCGGTTCAGGCCAACACCGTGCAGGCGGGCCATACGGCCAGCTACTACTACATCGGCAAGGACCCGACCTTCGCCTTCGCCACCGCGATCCCGTTCGGCCCGAACACCCGCCAGCACAATGCGTGGATGTATCAGGGCGGCGGCATCCAGGCGATGAACGACTTCTACAAGGAGTACAACGTCATCGGCATTCCGGCCGGCAACACCTGCGGTCAGATGGGTGGCTGGTTCCGCAAGGAGATCAAGACGCTCGAGGACCTGAAGGGCCTCAAGTACCGCATCGGCGGGTTTGCCGGCCAGGTGGTCTCCAAGCTCGGCGTCGTGCCGCAGCAGATCGCCGGCGGCGACATCTATCCGGCGCTCGAGAAGGGCACCGTGGATGCGGCCGAGTGGGTCGGCCCCTATGACGACGAGAAGCTCGGCTTCAACAAGATCGCCAAGTTCTACTACTACCCCGGCTGGTGGGAAGGCTCGGCCGGCCTGACCGCGATGTTCAACATCGGCGAATTCCAGAAGCTGCCGAAGAACTACCAGGCGATCCTCGAGGCCGCCTGCGCCGATGCGAACCTGTGGATGATGGCCAAGTACGATGCCGTGAACCCGGCGGCGTTGCGCAAGCTCATCGCCGGCGGCACCCAGCTTCGCGGCTTCCCGCGCGAGGTCATGGAGGCCTGCTACAACTCCGCGCAGGAGCTGTACGCCGAGACCAACGCGAAGAATGCCAAGTTCAAGAAGGTCTACGACCAGTGGAGGGACTTCCGGAACAGCCAGCTCGAGTGGTTCCGGGTGACCGAGAACAGCTTCGACTCCTACATGATGTCGAAGTCGCGCGAGCGTAAGGTCTGATCGACCGAAGCAGCGCCTCCAGACAAAGAGGGCCCCGTCGAAAGACGGGGCCCTTCTTCTTTGGGCGCGCGATCGCTCGCCCGCGGCCATACGCGTTACGGCGAGGTCTTCTCCTCCGTCGTGTCTTCCGAAGGAACCTCGTCCTGGTTCTCCAGCGGCACCTCGATCCGGATCGTCGCCGGATCGACGGTGAGCGGCTTGTCGAGGAATGCGGTCACCAGCTTCGGGAAGAAGATCACCATGAGGACCATCAAGACCTGCAGGAACACGAACGGGATCGCGCCCCAGTAGATGTCGGAGGTCTTGATCTCCTTCGGCGCGACCGAGCGCAGGTAGAACAGCGCGAAGCCGAAGGGCGGGTGCATGAACGAGGTCTGCATGTTCACGCAGAGGATGACGCCGAACCAGATCAGGGCCGCGTCCGGACCGACGATCGGCGAGAGCACCTTCAGCGCAACCGGCGCCAGCATCGGCACGATGATGAAGGCGATCTCGAAGAAGTCGAGGAAGAAGGCCAGGAAGAAGACGAAGACGTTGATGAAGATCAGGAAGCCCACGGCGCCGCCCGGCAGCGACGACAGCAGGTGCTCGACCCAAGGGCCGCCGCTGACGCCCTGGAACACGATCGAGAAGGCGGTCGAGCCGATCAGGATGAACACCACCATCGCGGTGATGCGCATCGTCGTCTCGAAGGCCTGCTTGATCAGCTGGTGCAGCTCCGGGATCAGCCAGGCGCGGATCAGCAGCCAGGCGATGCCGGCATACATCGCGGCGAAGGCGACCTTGAACGGCACCGACTTGAAGGCGCTGATTCCGATCAGCGCGCCGATGGCGCCGGCGGCGAGCGCTCCGACGAACACGACCTGGCTGGCGCGGCCGAGCTTCGGGTGATGCACGACGGCGAGGATGATCGCGCCCACGGTTCCCATCGCGCCGGCTTCGGTCGGCGTCGCCAGGCCCATCATCATCGTGCCGAGCACGAGGAAGATCAGGATCGCCGACGGAATGATGCCCCAGAGGCACTTCTTCCAGAGCGCCCAGCCGACCAGCGTCAGGTCGGCCTTCGGGATCGCCGGCACCC
The DNA here is from genome assembly GCA_964504845.1 of uncultured Rhizobium sp. Classification (GTDB taxonomy): domain Bacteria; phylum Pseudomonadota; class Alphaproteobacteria; order SHVZ01; family SHVZ01; genus SHVZ01. The sequence continues at coordinate 10,935 of CAZDGR010000050.1, forward strand.
ACTCGGGCTTGATGACGCTGATCGCGAAGGTATAGAGCGCGAACAGCGCGATCTGCATCAGCGACGGGCCCCAGGCGCCGAGATACATGTCGCCGACCGACTTGCCGAGCTGGTCTGCCAGGACGACGAGCACGAGGGACGGCGGCACCAGCTGGGTGATCGTGCCCGATGCGGCGAGCACGCCGGTCGCGTAGCGGACGTTGTACTTGTATCGCATCATCACCGGCAGCGAGATCAGCGCCATGGCGATGACCTGGGCCGCGACCGTGCCGGTGATCGCACCCAGGATGAACCCGACGATGATGACCGAGTATCCGAGGCCGCCGCGCAGCGTTCCGAACAGCTGGCCCATCGAGTCCAGCATGTCCTCGGCGAGCCCGCAGCGTTCCAGGATCGAGCCCATGAAGGTGAAGAACGGGATCGCCAGCAGAAGCTCGTTCGCGAGCACGCTGCCGAACACGCGTTCCGGGATCGCCTGCAGGAAGTGATAGGTGAAGATGCCCTGCTCGATCGCGATCAGGCCGAAGAACATGCCGACCGCGGCGAGCGAGAAGGCGACCGGATAGCCGAACAGCATGAACACCACGAGGCCGCCGAACATCAGCGGCGGCATCAGGTCGAGAGGGATCATTGCGTCGGCCTCTCGTAGCGGGCGCCGACGGCGACGTATCCGTTGAGCGCGCCAATTCGCTTGATCAGCTCGGAGATGCCCTGGAGCGCCAGGAGGGCGAAGCCGGCCGGCAGCACGAACTTGATCGGCCAGCGGATCAGGCCGCCTGCGTTGCCGGAGATCTCGCGGACCTGGAAGGAAGAGTAGAAGAACGGCCAGGACAGGTAGCCCAGGATGATGCAGGCCGGCAGCAGGAAGAGCAGGCATCCCAGGATGTCGACCCAGAGCTGCCCGCGTTCGGACAGGCTCAGGAAGACAATGTCGACGCGCACATGCTCGTTGCGCTGGAGCGTGTATGACGCGCCCAGCATCACCAGCGTCGCGAACATGTACCACTGGACCTCGAGCCACGCGTTCGAGCTCATGTCGAAGGCGTAGCGGCTCATCGCATTGCCGGCGCTGATCAGGCAGGCGAGAAGCACCAGCCAGTTCGCGATCCGGCCCAGCCGCTCATTCATCCAATCGATGAGCTGGCTCAGGCGGAGAAGTGCCAACACCCTGCCGACCTCCCCTGTCGACGGTCGTTATTGGCCAGCTTTGCCGGCCTTTAGCTTTTTTTGCGCGCAGAGACTTGCCGGCGTACGTAGCCGTGAACGCGGAAATTGACAATCAGATCTTGGTCGAAGGGGCCGATTTGCCGCGGTTTTAAGCAGAAATGGCCGCCCGAGGCGGCCATTTGCGGATCGTTCAGGCCTCGGCCGCCTCGGCGGCCTTCTGTTCGCGCTTGCGGACGTTCGGGTCGAGCGAGCGCTTGCGCAGGCGGATCGACTTCGGCGTCACCTCGACCAGCTCGTCGTCCTGGATGTAGGCGAGCGCCTCCTCGAGCGACATCCGCCGGGGCGGGGTCAGGAGGATGGCGTCGTCCTTGCCGGCGGCGCGGATGTTGGTGAGCTTCTTGGTCTTGATCGGGTTCACGTCGAGGTCGTTGTCGCGGCTGTTCTCGCCGATGATCATGCCCTCGTAGACCTTGACGCCCGGGTCGGTGAAGAGGACGCCGCGCTCCTCCAGGTACCAGAGCGCATAGGCCACGGTCTCGCCCGGCTCGGTCGAGATCAGTACGCCCTTGCCGCGGCCTTCGATATTGCCGCGCCAGGGGCCGTATCCGTGGAAGATGCGGTTGATGACGCCGGTGCCGCGGGTGTCGGTCAGGAACTGGCCGTGGTAGCCGATCAGGCCGCGCGACGGGCAGTGGAACACGATGCGCTGCTTGCCGGCGCCGGCCGGCCGCATCTCCATCAGCTCGCCCTTGCGCTGGGAGATCTTGTCGACGACGACGCCCGAATAGGCCTCGTCGACGTCGACGACGACTTCCTCGATCGGCTCGAGGCGCTGGCCGGTGACGGGATCGGACTTCATCAGCACGCGCGGGCGGCTGATCGAGAGTTCGAAGCCCTCGCGGCGCATCTGCTCGATCAGCACGCCGAGCTGGAGCTCGCCGCGGCCGGCGACCTCGTAGGCGTCCTTGGACTCGGCCTCGGTCACGCGGATCGCCACGTTGCCTTCGGCCTCGCGCATCAGTCGGTCGCGGATCATGCGGCTCGTGACCTTGTCGCCCTCGCGGCCGGCGAGGGGAGAGTCGTTGACCGAGAAGGTCATCGCCAGCGTCGGGGGATCGATCGGGTTGGCCTTGATCGCCTCGGTCACCAGCGGATCGCAGATCGTGTCGGCAACGGTGGTCTGGGTGAGGCCGGCGATCGCGATGATGTCGCCGGCCTCGGCCTGGTCGAGCGGCACGCGCTCGAGGCCGCGGAAGCCCAGCAGCTTCGACATGCGGCCCTGCTCGAGCAGCTTGCCGTCGCGGTTGATCGCCTTGATCGCCATGTTCGGCCTGGCGACGCCGGTATGGATGCGGCCGGTCAGGACGCGGCCGAGATAGGGATCGTATTCGAGCGTGGTCGCCAGCATGGCGAAGGGCGCCTGGGCGTCGCCGGTCGCGGCGGGCACGTGGCGGACGACGAGGTCGAACAGCGGCGCAAGCGTCTCGCGCGGCGCCTCCAGCGACTCCGCCGCCCAGCCGTCACGGCCGGAAGCATAGAGCGCGGGGAAGTCGAGCTGCTCGTCGGTCGCGCCGAGGGCGGCGAACAGGTCGAAGATCTCGTTCAGCACCTCGTCGGGGCGCGCGTCGGGACGGTCGACCTTGTTGATCAGCACGATCGGGCGGAGGCCGAGCTGCAGCGCCTTGCCGGTGACGAACTTGGTCTGCGGCAGCACGCCTTCGGCCGCGTCGACCAGGACGACCACGCCGTCGACCATCGAGAGGATGCGCTCGACCTCGCCGCCGAAATCGGCGTGGCCCGGCGTGTCGACGATGTTGACGCGCACGCCCTTCCAGGCGACCGAGGTGCACTTGGCGAGGATCGTGATCCCGCGCTCGCGCTCGAGGTCGTTGCGGTCGAGCGCCCGCTCGGCCACCTGCTGGTTGGCGCGGAAGGTGCCGCTCTGCTTCAGCAGATTGTCGACCAGCGTGGTCTTGCCGTGGTCGACATGGGCGATGATGGCGATGTTTCGAATGTCCATTTCAGATCCGGCCGGCCGCGGGCGGGCCCCCTTTACCGCAGCGCAACATGAAGCGCCAGCGGGAACGATGAAAGGTCGCTGGTTGAACGCGTTATATGGGGCGGAAGGCGCCTGCCGGCCAGCCCCGGCTCAGCCTGCGCCGACGCGGTCGAAGGTGGCGCCGTCGAGGACCGCGCCGTCCATCTTGGCGTCGGTCATGTTGGCCGAGGTCATGTTGGCCTTGCTCAGGTTGGCGCCGGTGAAGTCGACATGACCCAGATTGGCGTATTGCAGGTTGGCGCCGGTCAGGTCGGCGCCCTTGAGGGTGGCGCTGGCGAGGTTCGACGGCCACTTGCGGCCCGTGGGCTTGCCCGAGGCGTCCTTGATGTCGACCGGGCCGAGCTGGGCGCCGGTCAGCTTGGCGCTCGACATGTCGGCCTTGGCGAGGTTGATGCCGTCGAGCTTGGACTCCGAGATGTCGGCGCCGGTCAGGTTGGCGCCTGAGAGGTCCGACATCACGAAGCTGGTCTTGGCGAGGTTGGCGCCGGTCAGGTTGGCGCCGCTGAAGTCGGCGCCCGACAGATCCGCACCGGCCAGGTTGATGTAGGTGAGGTCGGCCTTGGCGAGCTTCGCGCGGCTGCCCCGGCGGCCGTCCGAGCGGATCCAGTCGAAGTGGCTCGCCAGGATCTGCTTGACGTCGGGCGGCAGGGAATCGGCGGTGCGCACGCTCGCGCCGGTCAGGTCGGCGGCCGAAAGGTCGACGCCTTCCAGCTTCACATCCGAGAGGTTGGCGCCCTTGAGGGCGGTGTTGGCGAGCACCGCGCCCTTGAGGTTGGCGCCCTTGAGGTTGGCGCCGGTCAGGTTGGCGTCGGCGAGGATGCAGCCGGCGAGGTTGGCGCCGATCAGGTTGGCGCCCCGCATGTTGGCGCCCGAGAGGTTGGCGCCCGACATCTGCGCGCCCTCGAGGTTCACGTCGTTCATCGCCGAGTGGCTGAGGTCGGCGCCGCTGGCATGGCCCGGGACGAAGCCCGACTCGGCGTCGAGATCGTCGTGGCGGCCGCTCATCAGCGTGCCGCCGCGGAAATCGGCGCCCTTGAGGTTGGCGCCGGCGAAATTGCAGCCGCGGATCTGCGCGCCCTTGAAATCGGCACCGGACAGGTTGGCGGCGGACAGGTTGGCCCCGTCCAGGTTGGCGCAGAAGAGGTCGGCGTTGCGGAGGTCGGCGCCGTCCATGGCGCATTTGGTCAGGTTGGCGCCGGCGAGCTTGGCCTGGCGCAGCGGCGCTCGCGACAGCACCATTCCGGCCAAGCTTTTCCGGGAAAAGTCTGCCCGAGCACCACCGACCTTCTTGGCGAGCCAGAGTTCGTGCTTGGTCAGGGCTTCCAGAATCTCGCGCGGTGTCATGACGTCGATTTAGGGCGTGCAGCTTTCGGAAGCATTAACATCAGCGGATATATCTCATTTCCTCAGGACGCGATACGGCCGCGGGCGAAAGGCTTAGGGAAAGGGCGCGCAATACTTGGCGGTTGCGAGGTGTCGGCTCCATTAACGAGCCGCCCGGCAGCGTTAAGGAATTCCCCCTGACGGCCAGCTGAAACCGACGGATTGTTTATTTTTGAGGCCTCCGATCGCGTTCCGCCGAGGGGTTTCACCTAGGGGCCGAGGGCAATTCGGAGGCTGCAAAAGTTTAGATAATTGCTTAGAATGCGCCGGGTTTTTGGTTGTGGGGAGGCGGGGGCGAGGGGGTAAAGTCAGCTTAACGGCGCATTTATGTTTCGCGTTTACAATTACTTATCCCATAGTTCCGCTTGACAACCCCTGTCGACGGTGCGATTGTCCGGCCCGGATAGAAGTATCCCGCCCGCCATGCGTGGGTGTCCCGCAACCGGACAAACCTAGAAGAGGAGCGTCCACGTCATGCCTATCCAGAACTCGATCAACACCAACAT
>CAZDGR010000051.1:0-15717 GCA_964504845.1 uncultured Rhizobium sp.
CGCAAGGATCTGAAGTTCCCGGGCGGCAAGGCCGCGACCGCCCATGACGCCGCCTGGTCCTTGAAGCGAGCCATCCATCTCAATTTCGGCAACGCCGCCAACCTCAAGGAATGGGGCTTCACCGCAGAGAAGGCCGACCAGCAGTTCGTCGCCACCGACGATCACACGCTGGTGGTCAAGATGGACAAGCCCTATCCGGTCGGCCTCGTGATGTCGGCGGCGTTCTCCAGCAATGTCGCCTCGGTCCTGAACAAGGAGACCGGCGAGAAGAACGCCAAGATCACCGACGGCAAGAGCGACTACGGCAACGGCTGGTTCAAGACCCAGTCCGACTGCGTCGGGCCGTACAAGGTCCGCACCTGGAACGCCAACGACGTCGTGATCCTGGAGGCCAATGACAACTACTTCGGAAAGAAGCCTGGCCTGAAGCGCGTGCTGATCCGCCACGTGCCGGAGTCGGGCGCGCAGCGGCTCCAACTCGAGAAGGGCGACATCGACGTCGGCCGCCTGCTCAGCTCGGACGACCTGAAGGCGCTCTCTGCCAGCAAGGACGTGCACATCGAGCAGACGGTGATGCACGGCTTCAGCTACTTCGCCTTCAATATGGGCGACCCGATCCTCTCAAATCCCAAGGTGCGCGAGGCCTTCCGCTACCTCGTCGACTACGAGGGCCTGGAGAAGACGGTGATGGCGTTCCAGGGCAAGGCCCGGAACAGCCTGGTCCCGCTCGGCGCTTTCGGCGCGCTCAACGAGAAGGAAGGTCTTCCCTTCAAGCTCGACCTCGACATGGCGAAGAAGCTGCTCGTCGAAGCCGGGCATCCAAACGGCTTCACGATGAAGTACATACTGTCGGCAAACCAGTTCAATCCCGCGGTCGCTCAGCACGTCCAGGCGAACGCGGCGAAGGTCGGCATCAAGCTCGACCTCGAGCAGATGGCGGATGCCAACCTGTTCGGCAAGATGCGGGCACGGGAGTTCCAGATCGGCCAGATCGGCTGGGGTGCGGGCTATCCCGACGCGCACAGCATGATCTCGCGCCACGCCTACAACCCGGACAACCGCGCCGAGTCCAAGCTCGCGCAGTATCCTTCGTGGCGCTCGGCCTGGTTCGACGAGAACATCAACAAGATGACCGACGAAGCGATGATGGAGAAGGATCCGGCCAAGCGGATCGCCCTCTACAAGAATATCCAGGAGCACATGCTCCATAACGGGCCAATGGCCTACATGTTCCAGACCGTGCGCCCGATCGCGATCCGCAAGGAAGTGAAGGACTTCGCGATCGGCCCGTTCAAGGTCGACTACGCGTCGGCGCGCAAGTAGCCGGGGGATACGTTTCATGGCCGTGACCGACGTCAACCGGCAGCCGGTGGCGAAGCCGAAGCTGCCGCTGTGGGTGTGGGATGCCTGGCGCATCGGGTCGTCGGTGGCGGCGACCCTGCTGGGGCTGCTCGCGCTCACCTTCTTCATCGGGCGCATGCTGCCGATCGACCCGGTCATCGCCATCGTCGGCGAGCAGGCCGACGCCTCTACCTACGACATGGTCTACAAGCAGCTGGGCCTGGACAAGCCGCTCTACGTTCAGTTCTGGTTCTTCATCACCGACATGCTGCGCGGCGAGTTCGGCAACGCGCTCTTCACCGGCAACAAGGTCTCCGCCGACCTGATGCGGGTGTTCCCGGCGACGATCGAGCTTGCGACCATCGCGATCACGATCGGCGTCTGTCTCGGCGTGCCGATCGGCGTGCTCGCCGCCGTCTACCGCGGCAGCCCCATCGACCACTTCGCCCGCGTCATCGGACTCCTGGGCTACTCTGTCCCGACCTTCTGGAGCGGGCTGATGGGCCTGGTGCTGTTCTATGCCGTGCTCGGCTGGGTCGGCGGGCCGGGGCGCCTCGACGTCTTCTATATCGACATCGTCGACCGCGTGACCGGCCTCATGCTGGTCGACGCCGCGATCGCCGGCGAGTGGGAGGTCTGGCAGAACGCGTTCTCGCACATCGTGCTGCCTGCCAGCATCCTCAGCTTCAACGCCATCGCCTTCATCAGCCGGCTGACGCGCAGCTTCATGCTCGCCCAGCTCTCGCAGGAGTACATCCTGGCGGCGCGGGTGAAGGGCCTTTCCAAGTGGAAGGTCATCCGCAAGCACGCCTTCCGCAACATCGCGGTGCAGCTGCTGACCATCGTGGCGCTCGCCTACGCGATCCTGCTCGAGGGTGCCGTCGTCACCGAGACCGTGTTCGCCTGGCCCGGCTTCGGCCGCTACCTGGTCGCAGGCCTTCTCGCCGGCGACATGAACGCGGTCCTCGCCTGCGTGCTGATCGTCGGCATCATCTTCGTCACGATCAACCTCATCTGCGACCTTCTCTACAGGATCCTGGATCCGCGCACGAAATGACCACCGTCATCGAACCTGGAAAGGGCGGGCTCCGCGCCTACCTGACCGCCGAGGTCAGCCAGTCGCCGACCCAGGCGAGCCTGCAGCGCCTCTACTTCGGCTGCGTCCGCTTCTCGCAGAATCCGCTCGCCATGGTCGGGCTCGCCATCCTCGTGATGCTGCTGCTGGTCGCGATCTTCGCACCGCTGATCGCGCCGTTCCCGATGAACGAGCAGAACCTCGCGCGCCGCCTGCAGCCGCCGTCCGGCGAGCACTGGTTCGGCACCGACGAGCTCGGCCGCGACATCTTCAGCCGCGTCGTCTACGGCTCGCGGATCACGCTGCAGATAACCTGCCTGGTCGTGATCATCGCCGCACCGGTCGGCCTCCTGGTCGGCACAGTCTCCGGCTACTTCGGCGGCTGGACCGACACGATCCTGATGCGGATCACCGACATCTTCCTGTCGTTCCCGGGCCTGATCCTGGCGCTCGCCTTCGTCGCCGCGCTCGGCCCGGGCATCCGGAACGCCGTGATCGCGATCGCGCTCACGATCTGGCCGCCGATGGCCAGGCTCGCACGCGCCGAGACGCTGACCGTTCGATCGTCGGACTACATCGCCGCGATCCGAGCCCAGGGCGCGCCGGCGTGGCGCATCGTGGTCAAGCACGTCGTGCCGATGTGCCTGTCCTCGGTGATCATCCGCGTCACCCTGAACATGGCCGGCATCATCCTGACCGCGGCGGCGCTGGGCTTCCTCGGTCTCGGCGCGCAGCCGCCGATGCCGGAATGGGGCGCCATGCTGTCGACCGGCCGCCAGTACCTGCTCGGCAGCTGGTTCCTCGCCGCTGCTCCCGGCCTCGCCATCCTGGTCGTCAGCCTGGGCTTCAACCTGGTCGGCGACGGCCTCCGCGACGTTCTGGACCCGCGCGACGAATGACCCAGCCTCTGCTCGAGGTCGAAGACCTCAACGTCACCTTCAAGACCCCGCATCGCCTGGTCCGGGCGGTGCGCGACATCTCCTTCACCGTGGGCAGGGAGAAGGTGGGCATCGTCGGCGAATCCGGTTCCGGCAAGTCGGCCACGGGACGCGCCATCCTCAAGCTCACTCCCGGCAACGGCACGGTCAGTGCGAAGAAGATGCGCTTCGAGGAGCTCGACCTCGCCGGCGCCACCGAGACGGACATGCTGAAGGTGCGCGGAAGCCGCATCGGCATGATCCTTCAGGATCCGAAGTTCTCGCTCGATCCGGTCATGCGCGTCGGCGACCAGATCTCCGAGGCGCTGCCGCGCGGTCTCGACCGCAAGGAGTCGCGGGCGCGCGTGATGGAAGTCCTGGAGGCGGTGAAGATCCGCAATCCGGAGCGCGTCTACAATCTCTACCCGCACGAGTGCTCTGGCGGCATGGGCCAGCGCATCATGATCGCGATGATGCTGGTGCCGGAGCCGAAGCTGCTGATCGCCGACGAGCCGACCTCGGCTCTCGACGTCACCGTCCGCATGCAGGTCCTGGCGATCCTCGACGATCTCGTGTCGCGGCGGGGTCTCGGCCTGATGTTCATCAGCCACGACCTCAACCTGGTCGCCACCTTCTGCGACCGCGTGCTGATCATGTATGCAGGCCGCATCGTCGAGGAATGCAAGGCGTCCGAGCTTCGCGACGCGAAGCACCCCTACACCCAGGGGCTTCTCGCCTCGCTGCCGCGCATCGGCGAGCGCCGCAAGCACCTCTCGACGCTGGTCCGCGATCCGGCCTGGGCACTCTGATCATGATCGAAGTCCAGAACCTCACCGTCCGTTTCGGCGTCGGCAAGGCGGCGATGACCGCGGTCGACAACGTCAGCTTCACCGTGAAGACGGGCGAGGCCTTCGGCCTGGTCGGCGAGTCCGGCTGCGGCAAGACCACGATCCTGCGTGCGCTCGCCGGCCTCAACTCGAACTGGGAAGGCACGATCCGGATCGACGGCAAGCAGCTGACGCCGAAGCGCGAGCGCGCCTTCTACAAGCTGGCCCAGATCGTCTTCCAGGATCCCTACGGATCGCTGCATCCGCGCTTCACCGTCAACGGCACGCTGATGGAGCCGATCAAGATCCACGGGCTCGACCGCGCCGACGAGCGCATCGACCGGGTGCTGAAGCAGGTGGGCCTTGGTCCTGCCTTCCGCTTCCGCTATCCGCATCAGCTTTCCGGCGGCCAGCGCCAGCGCGTCGCGATCGCGCGCGCGCTGATTCTCGAGCCCAAGCTGATGCTGCTCGACGAGCCGACCTCGGCGCTCGACGTCTCGGTGCAGGCCGAGATCCTGAACCTGCTGACCGACATCCGAGACTCGACCGGCCTCACCTTCCTGCTGGTCAGCCACGACCTTTCCGTCGTCAGCCACATGTGCGACCGGCTGGCGGTGATGAACCACGGCAAGATCTACGAGGAGCTGACCGTCGGCGACCTGGTCGAGCGGCGCTACCGCGAGGCCTATACGCGCCAGCTGTTCGAGGCGAGCCTCGGCTACGACAAGCGCCTGACCTCGGCCCAGGTGGCGAAGGCGCTCGACGAGGCCGGCGCCTAGGGCTCATCGATGGCGCCGACGCCGGAAGGCGAGGCGGTTTTCCGCCTGATGCTGGAAGTCCTGCAGACCTTCCATCGGCTTCGCGCCGTCGGCGCCGAGGAAGGGGCGGTCACGCCCGGCGGCGCTGGCAGCTGGGGTCTGATGCGAAGCCTCGCTGAAGGCGGCCCGCAGACGGTGCCGGCGATCGCCCGATCCCGCCCTGTCTCTCGCCAGCACATCCAGAAATTGGCTGACGAGCTCGCTGCCGAGGGGTTGGTCGAGTTCGTCGACAATCCCGAGCACAAGCGCTCGAAGCTGATGCGCCTCACGTCCGCCGGCCGTACCCGCTACAAGTCAGTCTCCGGTCGCATCCAGCAGCTTGCGGACGAGCTCGGCCGCGGTCTCGACGCGAAGGAAATCGCGGCCGCTGCCGATGTGCTCACGCGATTGCGAGAGCGACTGTCGAAAGGCAGTATTGACAACTAAGTTGTCATTATCTACTTTCCTCCTCAGCGAAGGAGGTCGCCCATGTTTTGGACACGCAGAAATCGCATCGCCCTGGCCGCAGCGGCGCTCATCGGCGCGGTTCCAACCATCGCCGCCGCGTCATGGCACAGCGGCTGGCAGGGTTGGGGCCATGGGCGGCATGCCCGCCATCATCACGACTGGTGCGCGGGCGGCGACGCTCGGCTCGGCGAGGCGATGGCGCTGATCGAAATGCAGCTGGCGCTCAAGCCCGAGCAGCAGGATGCCTGGGCGAGACTCGCCGAGGCGGTCGAGATAGCCGGCCGCGACCTCAAGACTGCCTGCGGCACCGCCGCCCGCGACGTTTCGGGAGAGATCCGCCGCCTGGAGGCCGGCATCGAGGCCGGGCTCGTGGCGGTCCGGACGATCCGTCCGCGTCTCGAGGCGCTCTACGCCGCGCTCGAGCCGGATCAGCGGTCGCGCCTCGACGGCCTGCTGAAGGGACGCCTGTGAGCGCCCCCGCCGATATCGCCGGCGTCGCCGTCCGCCCGCCTGTGCTCTATCTCGGCACGCTGGTGGCCGGCGGCCTTCTCGATCTCGTGTTCCCGGCTCCGATGCCGGAAATCGCGTTCCGGCTGCCGCTCGCCGGCGCGGTGCTGATCCTCGGAGCCGGACTGCTCGTCGCCTGCTTCCGCCGATTCAGCGCCGCCGGCACCAACGTGCCGACCTGGATGCCGACGACGGCGCTGGTGACCTCGGGCCCGTACGGCTTCTCCCGCAACCCGATCTATCTGGGACTGACGCTGGTCTATCTCGCGCTGGCGATGGGATATGGCAGCTGGTGGCCGATCGTGCTGCTGGCGCCGGTCCTGATCGTGATGCGCTACGGCGTGATCGGCCGCGAGGAACGCTATCTCGAAGCCAAGTTCGGCGACGCCTATCGCGCCTACCGTTCTTCGGTCCGCCGCTGGATCTGATCGCGCTTGTGGGCCGCGTGCTCGCGATGCGCGATGTAGAGGGTCGAGCCGAAGATCACCGCGGCACCGAGCCAGGTCCACTTATCCGGGACCTCGCCCAGGGCCACATAGGCGAGGATCGCGATGAAGGGCATGCGCGTGAACTCGAACGGCAGGATCGCCGACGCGTCCGCCAGCGCGAAGGCGCGGGTGAAGCAGAGCCATCCGAGCGTGCTGAGCGCGCCCAGGGCCGCCAGCGCCACGAAGGCGGGCAGCGACGGCGTCGTCCAGTGCCAGACCGCGAGCGGGAAGGTCAGCACCATGACGGTCAGGCTCTGGTAGAACACCACCGTCGCGGTCCTTTCGGTGCCCGACATCATCTTCACCAGCACGGTGACGCCGGCGAAGGTGACGGTCGAGAGGATCACCAGGACCGGTCCCAGCCCGAGCGGCACCGCGCCGGGCCGGAGCACGATCAGCACGCCGATGAAGCCGACGACGATCGCGACCCAGCGCCGCGCCCGCACCGTCTCGCCGAGGAAGAGGGCGACGCCGACGGTGGCGAACAACGGCGTGGCGAAGCTGAGCGCCGCCGACTCGTTCAGGGGCATCAGCGTGACACCGGTGAAGAAGCACAGCATCGAGGCGTAGTGGCAGAGACCCGAGGCGATCAGCGGCCTGACCGCCGTGGTCTTGGGCCAGCCGCCGACCTGCCAGAGCACGACCGGGGCCGCGGTGGCGAAGCCGAAGGCGCAGCGGAAGAAGGCGATCTCGAAAGGGTGGATGCCGATGTCGCCGAGCGACCGGATCAGCGTGTTGCCGACCGCGATCGTCGTCGCCGACAGGGTCATCAGCGACGCCGCGACCAGCAGGGGGCTGAAGGCGGTCATGGCTCGCCCCGCGCCCGGCGATGGGCCATGTGCTCGCGATGGGCGATGCAGAGGGTGGAGCCGAAGATCACCGCCGCTCCCGGGCGAACTCGAACAGGCGCGTGCCGTCGTCGGCCGCAAGCGGGATGGCGACGTTCTGAAACGCGGTCGAGAGCTGCGCTGCGAGGATGAGGCCCATGGCCTGGACCATCGGGCTCACGGCGGCTCCCCGGCAGCCCGGCGCGCCTGGGCCGCGCGGGCGACGACTGCCTCGCGGTGGGCGATATAGAGGGTGGAGGAGAAGATCACCGCGGCCCCAAGCCACACCCATTGATCCGGCACCTCGCCGAACAGCAGGTAAGCGAAGATCGCGACGACCGGCAGGCGCAGGAACTCGAACGGCATCAGCGCGCTGGCGTCGGCCAGCGCACAGGCGCGAAGGAAGGTGATCCAGCCGACGGTGCCGAGGATGCCGTTGGCGATCATCATCCAGAGCGCGAGGTTCGCCGGCATCTCCCAGACGAAGGCCGCCGGCGGCACCGAGAACAGTGCCGAGAACAGCGACTGATAGAGGATCAGCGTCGTCGCCCGCTCGCCGCCGATGAAGTGCTTGAAGACCAGCGTGATCGCCGCTCCCAGCATTGCCGAGAGCAGCACCATCGCGGCGCCGAGCTCGAAGGGGATGACCCCGGGCCGGAGAATGATCAGGACGCCGACGAATCCCGCGACGACCGCGCTCCAGCGCCGCGCGCGCACCGTCTCGCCGAGGAAGAGGGCGGCGCCCATGGTGGCGAACAGCGGCATCGCGAAGGCGAGCGCCGCCGATTCGTTCAGCGGCAGGACGGCGATGCCGAAATAGCCGGAGAACATCGAGGCGACATGCGCGATGCAGGCGATGGCGATCAGCCCGGCATAGCGGCTCCGGGGCAGCGTCCGCTCGGTCCAGAGGATGATCGCCACGACCGAGATCAGGCCGAACAGGTTCCGGAACAGCACGATCTGGAACGAGTGTGCCCCGTCGTCGGCGGCGAGCCTTATCGTGATGTTCTGGAGGCCGGTGATCAGGACGGTCAGCAGCGCATAGACGGTGGCGACGACCGAGGCGTTCATCGTTCGGCGCCGGAGAGCGCGCGTCGGCGGGCGACCACCGCCTCGCGGTGGGCGATGTAGAGGGTCGAGCCGAAGATCACCGCGGCGCCTAGCCAGACCCAGCGGTCCGGCACCTCGCCGAACATCAGGTAGGCGAAGAACGCAACCGAGGGCAGCTTGACGAACTCGATCGGCTGGATCGCGCTGGCGTCCATCAGCTTGCAGGCGCGCAGGAAGCAGAGCCAGCCGAAGGTGCCGATCAGGCCGATCGAGGCCAGGGCGAAGAAGATCGGCAGGCTCGGCGTGACCCATACCCAGGCACCCCCCGGCACCGAGAGCACCGAGGCGACGAGGCACTGGTAGAAGATCAAGGTGAGGGGCCGCTCGTTGCCGGCGAAGGTCTTGAACATCAGCGTGACCGCGGCGCCCATCATGCAGGAGAGCAGGATCATCATCGCGCCGAAGCTGATCGGTATGAAACCGGGCCTGAGGATGATCAGGACGCCGACGAACCCGGCGGCGACCGCGCTCCAGCGCCGGGCGCGCACGCTCTCGCCGAGGAAGAGAGCGGCGCCGATGGTGACGAACAGCGGGGCCGCGAAGCTGAGCGCGGCCGATTCGTTGAGCGGCAGCAGGCTGAGCCCGTAGATGAAGGCCAGCATCGAGGCGACATGGAGGAAACACGACAGCGTGATCGGCCAGAACCGGTGGGTCCTGGGGATCCGGCGGTCCACCCACAGGATGATCGCGGTGACCGAGATCAGCCCGAAGAGATTCCTGAACAAAGTGATCTGGAAGGCGTCGATGCCGTGGTCGGCGATCAGCCGCATCAGGCAGTTCTGCAGGCCGGAAACGGAGGTCGCGGCCAGCATCAGCAGGGTCGCGCGGACAGGGGCGGAAAATGTGGGCATCGGGCCGGGAGAAGCCACTGTGACACCGACTCCATGCGAGGGCGAGCGGCGTGTTATCGTTTTCCCCATGTATCGGCGTCTGATCCTGCTCCTGGCGATTGCCGCCGTCGGATTCCTGCCGGGCGCGTTGCGTGCGGCGGAACGGATCGACCTGGCGCTGGTGCTCGCGGTCGATTCCTCGGGCAGCGTCAACCAGCAGCGCTTCGAGCAGCAGCGGAACGGCTATGCCGACGCTCTGGTTTCAAAGCAGGTGCTGCAGGCGATCCTCGGCGGCGAGAACAAGCGGATCGCCGTGACCTATTTCGAGTGGAGCGATGGAAGGCGGATGGCCCGCCTGGTGCCCTGGACCCTGATCGACAGCGAGGCCTCGGCGCGGGCGGTGTCGAAGATCATCCGCGAGCATCGCCGCCAGCTGGTCGGCGACACCTGCATCCCGTGCGCGATCGACGAGGCGATGACCTACTTCAGGGATCTGCCCTACGAGACCGACCGCAAGGTCCTCGACATCTCGGGCGACGGCGAAAGCAATGTCGGCGGGTCGGTCGACGAGGCACGCGACCGGGCCTTGATCGCCGACATCACGATCAACGGGCTGCCGATCCAGACCTACTACGAGCCGGGCCTCGCCGACTACTACGAGCAGCACGTGATCGGCGGGCCGGGATCCTTCCTCATCGTCGCCAAGGGCTTCGACGATTTCGCCCGCGCGGTCGCGGCCAAGCTGGTCCGCGAGATCGCGGCGCTTCCCTAGCCCCGGCGCTTCGCCAGCCGCTCGAGCTCGTTCGCGGCGGCTTCCAGGTTCTTCAGGGTTCGTTCCATCTCGACCCGCTGCAGCGGCGGGATCTTGTAGCTTTCGAGGCCGTGGCGGAGCCCGGCGGCGCGTTCGCGGAAGCGCTGAGCCTTGGCGAGATACTGCTCGGGCCCGTCGAGATCGCGGCCGCCTTTGGCCGGCCGCTTCATCCACATCGTGCGCTTGCCGGTCATCGTCCTACCTGGACATCAGCACCATCAGCATGATCGTGCCGATGGCGATCCGATACCAGCCGAAAGGCGTGAAGCCGTGGCGGGAGATGAAATCGACGACGAAGCGCACCACGGCCAGAGCCGCCAGGAAGGCGACGACGAAGCCGACGGCGATCAGGATGCCGCCGTCGAAGCTGAGGTCATGGCGGTTCTTGTAGAGGTCGTAGGTGGCGGCCCCCAGCATGGTCGGGATCGCCAGGAAGAACGAGAACTCGGCCGCCGCCTTGCGGTCGACGCCCATCAGCAGGGCGCCGAGGATCGTCGCACCCGAGCGCGAGACGCCGGGGATCATCGCGATCACCTGGAAGAAGCCGATCTTGAGCGCGAGCGTCGGCGAGAAGTCCTCTACCTGCCCGACCGTCGCCGTCCGGGGCCGAGCCTCGATCGCGAGGATCGCAAGCCCGCCCAGGATCAGGCTCGCCGAGACCACCCAGGGCGAGAACAGCACGGACTTGATGAAGCCGTGCGCGGCGGCACCGATTGCCGCGGCCGGCAGGAAGGCGATGATCACCGCGGCGGCGAAGCGGCGTGCGCCGGGATCGGAGGCGAGGCCGATCAGCACGCGCCAGAGACGGGTGAAGTAGACGACGCAGACCGCGAGGATGGCGCCCAGCTGGATCACCACCTCGAACACCTTGCCGGGCGGACCCTGGAAGCCCAGCAGGTCGACTAGCAGGATCAGGTGTCCCGTCGAGGAGACCGGAATGAATTCGGTGAGTCCCTCGACCAGGCCGAGGATCGCGGCGACGACGAGATTCCAGAGCTCCATTCAGGCTCGCCAGATCACGGGGAAGGCGTCGCTGTCCATCGGGCCGCCAGGCTCGGGGGCGCCCGGCTGGGGCGGCGGCGACATGAAGCCGTCGCGGAGCACGTAGCGGGCATCGTCGCCGGTGAAGCGCGCGGCGAAGGCGCGCCGGCGGGTGTTCAGCGGATTGCCCGGCGCCCCATGCAAGGTCAGCGCGTGGAAGGCGATGCAGTCGCCGGGCTCCAGGTCCCAGGCGAGAAGGTCGTAGGCGTTCCGGTTGCCGTCGATATCCGGGACCTTCTCCTCGCCGGTCGCATTCGCGTGCTCGGCCGAGTCGATGAAGCGCTTCGGCGTGTACCATTTGCCCCAGCGATGCGAGCCGGCGACGTACTCGACGCAGGTCCGCCGCGGCACCGGATCGAGCGGGATCCAGAGGCTGACGACCTGATGGCCGTCGACGAAGTAGTAGGGCTGGTCGTGGTGCCAGGGCGTCGGCTCCAGCGTGCCCGGCTCCTTCACCAGCACGTGCTCGTGGAACAGGTTGACCTTGGACGCGCCCATCAGGCGGGCGGCGATCGCCGCGGCCGGGGACTCACGGAAAAAGCGCTCGTAGGCGCCGATCCTCCGCCAGTTGCAGTAGTCGCCGAAGAAGAGCCCGGGCTTGCCGTCCGGCGTGTAGCGCTTGGCGTAGGGTCCGGGGCTCGCGAGGTTCTCCTCCACGCCCTCGGCGAGGAGGCGGATCCAGTCGGAGGAGAAGACGCCACGAAGCGCCACCGCCCCGTCCCGGCGATAGGCCTCGATCGTCGCATCGTCGATCCGCATGCCTGACTTCTCGCCGATTCTTGAGCTGGCGGCAACTGTACGTCGCGCCGCAGCTGGAACCGATGCCGACTCGAGGAGGTTCCAGGAGAGGAGGGGGACCAAGGAGTTACCATGCCCAAGTCATCTCTCTCCCAGCAGAAGACGGCGGGACGCGTCATGCACGAGTTCAAGCATGGCGAGCTGAAGAGCGGTCCCGGCGGCAAGGGCGGCAAGGTCAAGAGCCGCCGCCAGGCCATCGCGATCGCTCTCAGCGAGTCAGGGTCGTCCAAGTTCAAGAGCAAGGCGGAGAACCGCCGGAGCCTGGCGAAGACCAAGCGCAAGGAAGCGCGCGGCGAGACCGCCCAGCAGGAAAAGGAAGGCAAGTCGCATGTGGGCGCGCGCAGCCAGCGCGAGAGCTCGCGGGCGATGGGCGGCAAGGATGCGAAGAAGAAGACCGTGCGCGGCCAGAAGGCGGCGCGCGCGCGTGCCCGCGGCGACGGCAAGACCAAGGCGCAGCTCTATGCCCGCGCGAGGCGGGCAGGGATCCCGAACCGCTCGAAGCTCTCGAAGCAGCAGCTCGAGAACGCGCTCGCGCGGTAGGGCGCTACGAGCTTCGCATTCCCTCCCTCGCGTATGAGGCAGGAGAGTGGGTACGAAGACGCTCAGCGCAGCGCCGCGGCGATGTTGCCGCCGTCGACGGTCAGCACCGCGGCGGTGGTCTTCTCGGCAGCGGCAAGAGCGACGAAGGCCTGGGCCACGTCCTGGGCCTTCACCTCGCGCCCGAGCAGGTTGCCGGACATGTAGTCCTTCTCGGTGAGCCCGCGGGCCTTGGACCGGCTCTTGACCATCTCGTCGGTGAGGAGCCCGGTGCGCACCCGGTCGGCATTGACCGCGTTGGCACGGATGCCGTCCTTGCCGTAGTCGACCGCATACTGCCGCACCAGGAAGAAGGTCGAGGCTTTCGGCAGGCCGTAGGGGCCGAAGTCCGGTCCCGGGTTCACCGCCTGCTTGGAGACGTTGAACAGGAGCGATCCGCCCTGGCCCTGCGTCTTCATGATGCGAACGGCGTTCTGCGCCACGGTCTGGTGCGAGAAGAAGTTGAGCTCGAAGCTCTTGCGCAGCGTCTCGTCGTCGACCTCGCCGATCTTTCCCTGCCAGGCAGCACCCGCGTTCGAGACCAGGATGTCGACGCCGCCGAAGGTCGCCGCGATCTTGTCGAAAGCGGCGCGCACGTCGGCGGGCCTGGTCACGTCGCAGCCGACGCCGATGCCGCCGAACTTCTTGGCGGCGGCCGCCGCGGCGTTGCCGTCGAGGTCGATCAGCGCGATCTCGGCACCCTCCTTGGCGAAGGCCGCGGCGGTCGCGAGCCCGATGCCGGACGCGCCGCCGGTCACCACGACGACCTGGCGGGCGAAGCGCTTCTCGGCTTCCTTGCCGAGCTTCGCCTGCTCAAGCGACCAGTACTCGACGTCGAAGAGGTCGGCCTCCGAGATGCTCTCGAACGTGCCGATCGCCTCCGCGTCCAGGATCGCGTCGATCGCGTTCTGGGCGACGTCGGCATTGACCTTGGCATCTTTCGACGACTTGCCGAGCGCGAAGAGGCCGATGCCCGGCACCAGGATCACCCGCGGCACCGTATCCAGCATCGTCTTCTTCGGCGTCGCGTTCGCGTTGTTGCGCGCGAAGTAGGCTTTGTAGTCGGCGTCGTAGGCGGCGAGCGCCGCCTTCGCCGCCTGCGCAAAGCCCGCGAGGTCGTCGGAGGTCGGCGCCGGCAGGATCATCGGCTTCGGCTTGGTGCGGATCACATGATCCGGCGTCACCGTGCCGGCCTGGGCGTAGCGCGCGAGCTCGCTGCCGTCGACGAATGCCCGGATGTTGGCGGACGTCCGGAACTCGAGCACCCAGCGCTTCCAGTTGCCGTCGTCGGGATTGACCGGGATCGCCAGGAGGCCGCGCAGGATCGGCGCGATCTCGGCGACCGAGGCGGTCTTCGCCGGCAGCTTCACGGTGGTCGCGGTCTTCCGGCCCTTGGCGAGACGCCCTTCGGCGAGGCTCACCAGCTCGATCATCCGGTCGTAGGCTTCCTTCGCGCTCTCGCCCCAGGTGAAGATGCCGTGCTTGTAGAGGATGAGGCCTTCCGCATTCGGCGCCTTGGAAGCGGCGTCGCCCGCCATCTTCGCCAGCGCGAAGCCCGGCATCACATAGTCGACGATCGCGGCGCGGTCGCCATAGACCTCTCTGGTGATCTTCATGCCGTCCGGCTGGTCGGTGAGCGACAGCACGGCGTTGGCGTGCGTGTGGTCGATGAACTTGTGCGGCAGGAAGGCGTGGAACAGCGTCTCGACCGACGGGTTCGGCGCGCCGGCGTCCAGCAGGTTGAGGCGCTGGAAATTGACCATGTCCTCGTCGGAGAGTTTGTCGAGCTTGCGGAGCTTGAGCAGCGGCTCGAGGCGCACGGCCGGCAGGCCCGGCGGCTCGATCGAGCCCATGTCCCAGCCCGACCCCTTGACGCAGAGCACGTCGACCTCGTCGCCCAGCGTGTCCTTCATGCGCGTCTTGACCGAGGTGTTGCCGCCGCCATGCAGCACCAGCTTCGGCACGCCGCCGAGCAGGCGCGTGGTGTAGGTGCGAAGCGCCAGGTCGCGGTTGACGCCCTTCTGGGCGTAGCGGGCAACGGCTTCCTCGGCCGCGGTATCGGACCACAGGTTCTGCATGATCTAAGCTCCTCGGGAACGGCCCCGGACCTACACCGGCCGGCCGGGTCTTTCAAGCGCGGCTAGGTTATTTCCGCCGGCGCCTGCGGCACGGACTTCCAGAAATCGGCGTCGTGGCCGAAGAAGATCGTGGCCCCGCCGGCCTCGAGTGCTGCCAGGCGGTCGAGCGAGCGATGCATCGCCTCCCGGTCGTGGACGCGGGGAGGCAGCCGGCGTTCCTTCAGCGTCCGGCAGAAATAGCAGGCGTCCGCCGCGAGCACGACTTCGCGGCCCTCGAGGCAGACCTTCAGCGACTGGTGCCCCGGCGTATGGCCCTCGGTCGGCAGGCAGACCACCCGGCCGTCGCCGAAGACGTCGTGCTCCCCGTCGAGCTGCACCACCTTGTGGCCGAGGTCGAAGTCCTGCGGGTAGAAGCCGCGCTGGCTCGCGACGTCGGGATCGAGGCCCGCCTGCCATTCGCGCCTTTGCACCAGGACGGTGGCGTTGGGCAGGAGCGCATTGCCGCCGACATGGTCGAAATGCAGATGCGAGTTGATGACGAGGTCGACCTTGGCCGGATCGCGGTCGATCGCCTCCAGCTTGGCCGACACCTCGTCGCCGGGCTTGTAGTTGAACCGGAACATCGACGGCAGCCTCGGGCCGTAGCGGCGGCCGGGATCGGACTGGCAGTCGGGATGCATGCCGGTGTCGAAGAGCACGCGGCCCTTCGGATGCTCGATCAGGTAGCAGGGGATCGGAAGCTCAGCCTCGCCTTCGGCGCCTTCCATCAGGTTCCCGAGCGAGGTGGTGACGTAGCCGCTGGTCATGGCGAAAAGGCGGACGGTCATGGCTCCTCCCGGTCTCCAGAAACGACGACGCCGGCCGTGGCTTGGAGCCAGGCCGGCGTCGATGATGCCCTATGAGGGCGATCAGGTCTTGTAGCTGGTGCCGACGTCGCGCTCGAGCTGGCGGACCTGGGCGTCGAAGCTGAGCTTGGCGTCGACCCGGTCGCCGAACGCGCCTTTGTGGTCCCACTTCAGGTGCGCCGGCTGCTCGCGGAGCTTGAGGCCGGTCCACATGGCGCGGAGCTGGTCGCCGCAGGTGTTCTCGCAGATGCCGAGCTCCGAGAACGCGTCGTGCACGGTCGGGCCGACCACGGTCACGCCATGGTTCGCCATCACCATGATCGTCTTGTCGCCGAGGCCGCGGGCGATGCGGTCACCCTGTTCAAACTCCAGCGCCGGGCC